>NC_014136.1:1632610-2002721 GCF_000092505.1 Leuconostoc kimchii IMSNU 11154 | reverse complement strand
TAAAAACCTTGCTATAACACCGTTTGCGCAGTTGTTCACTTTTGTTTTTCTTAACATTTTAACTATTGACCGAATGTCAATTTTATAGTGTTATTGAGAGAAGGAATAATTACCACATGACTAAGAAAAACTCAAATTCCAAATATGGTCGCCTTAATTTTACAGAGCGCGTTACCATCAAAAATATGATTGACGCGGGTAAAACCAATGCTGAAATTGCTCGAAAGCTAAACCGCCCTCGAGCTACCATTACACACGAATTGCAGCGTAATGCCCGTGTCATGACTTGGCATGGCAAAAAGAAAATATTGCGCCATACCTACGAACCTGTGCAAGCCACTAGACGTGCTGAGTATTATCAATCAAAGTCGCATCGTTCACAGCCTAAAATCACACCTAGAAAACGCGAAAAGATAGATTACTATCTCAAAAAGAAACATTGGTCGCCAGAACAAATTGCACATGGTGTGCCACGAATTGGTGTATGCACACGAACAATCTATAACTGGATTCTTAATCGCAACCTGAGTGCAACATTAAATGATTTACCGCTTAAAGGCAAAAGACGCAGGCATCTAAGAGCCAAACCAGTTAATCCAGAACATAAACGGATGATGATTGAAACGCGTTCAATTCACAACCGTCCAGAAGTCATCAATAATCGTTCAACATTTGGTCATTGGGAAATTGATGGGGTGATGAGTCCTCAAGATTCCCAATCTTTCGTGATCACATTTGTGGAACGAAAAACACGTTTTATGGTTGGTGTCAAAGCTAAAAGTAAGAGTTCAGATGATGTCAAAACAGCCATTGATACCTTTATGTCAAGGTTTGAAAATGTTTGTGACAGTATCACATGTGATCGTGGCACAGAATTCACCAGTAGTTTATTTATTTACAGCATTGAAGATACGTACGGCAAAAAGTTATATTACGCTGATCCACAATCACCAGGTCAACGAGGTACAAACGAACGCATGAATCGTGAATTAAGGCGTGTATTTCCTGCTGGTTATGACTTTACTAAGATTACCCAACGTAAGCTTCAAAACGCCATTCAGGACATCAATGAGCGTCCTAGAAATGTGCTCAGGTTCAAAACACCTGAAAAAGTCTTTACTAAGCGAATCATGGCAGCTTAATCATCAAGAGATGCTAAAAATCGCTAATTGATAAGACAGTTCAAAGTCAATAGCTTTGGGCTGCATTTTTGCGTATAATAATAACCAGATAAACACGAATTAAGTGCTTGATTAGCTTAAAAAAGTCAAAATGACAATGCAAAAACTAAATATGCGACCAACATTAAACATCAAAAATAAATTATGGTAGTTGAAATTTAGAAACGCAAAACCACAAATAGCACAAAAACAGTCTTTGTAATCAGATTGTAAACAAATCCGCTATCACAACAGCGACAACGGATTAGCGAAAATAAAATCAATTTTTTTAGATTATTTGTTACTTTAGGGGTTGACAAATTCAATAGCAATTTTAGTTAACATAATATATATTATCGAAAGTTAAATATTTAATCAAACAAACCTATTCCTACTGTTCCAATCACAAGTCATTCAACTTTTTTAACTGGAATCCACAATTAAATAGCAAAAAAGATGATCAATTTTTGTAATTAATCATCTTTTTTTTGCTATTTAATGAATAAAAAAACGTCAAATAATCATTGCATACTTATAACCAACAAATATTTTTACATAATACCAAATACTGGTCTCCCAGCGTTCCAATCAGCGCTATCTTGACTTAATTTGCTTGAAATATAATTAATATTATACCAACCGTTATAGTATTCTCTATTGAATGGATCATATACTTGTGTGGCGCCATTACTATATCCAAATGTAGTAATAGCATGTGTCATACCACCACCAACATTAACATAAAATATCACTGGAACACCTTGTTGTAACAATTGTGTTGTTCTAGTTGCTGTACTTAGTTGCTCAACTTGACGTCCGTAATATTTAACGGTATTAACTAAATCACGCCCAGTGGCACCAAATGACGAAATACTAATCTTATTCATAACATTTCTGACATTATCAGGATTGACTGCCATGCCATAAGACCCATTTAATACCATGGCGATACTCGTTGGCACACAACCAGCTTGTCCCATTGTATAGTCATTAAATTTATGACTAGACCAACGACTATCCAATTGTGAAAAATAAGTTGGCTTATTAGCAACAATTAAATCGCCATTGCTACCAAAAGAATATTTACGACTATTAACCGTAATCGACATATTACGTAATTGCTTAAAGTTCGTACCATAATATTCAACTTGATTCGAACGCTTACCGTAAGTTCTGAAACCTTTGATAGCATCGCCATATTGACCCATAAAATAAAAGGTATTGCCCGTACGAACGTAATTATTTCTGACTTGGTTATAATCGTTACCATAAAATTCCATTTTTGAGTTAGCATAGTAACGTTCGCCCTTTACAGCATCGCCATTGGCACCAAAGAAATAAATCGTGCTAGCGTTTGTACGGACATAATTATTTCGAATTTGATTGTGATCATTACCGTAAAATTCCATTTTATGATTATCATAATAACGTTGTCCTGTTACGGCATCACCATTAGCACCAAAGAAATAAATCGTCTTAGCATTTGTACGGACGTAATTATTGCGCACCTGTTTAAAGTCAGACCCATAATATTCAAGTTTGTTGTTACCATAATAGCGTTTACCAGTGACTGCGTGACCATCAATGGTATCAAAATACATCAGCCCTCTGTTAAACCAGTGGTACCCATAATTCATGTGCCCTTGATTATCATACAACACAGTTTTCGTTGACAGATTAGTTAAACCAACTGAATAGTTACCTTGCTTATCGAAATTATACCAATAATTATCAATCTTTTTTTGGCCAACAACGAGTTGATTATTAACATAGTATCGTTTGACACCATTCTCATTAACCCACCCTTTTTTAGTTATCACATTTGAATCCTTAGCAGCCGCTGGAGCCACCTGATTAGTTGGCGTATTCACAGAGCGATCACTTGTTGTATTCGTTTGATCAACTGAAACATTTGAAGACTTATTATCAGTTGCTGTAGTTGCCTGATTAACTGACACGCCTGAATTTTGATCAATTGACGTGGTTACTTGATTAGCCGGCGCGCTTGAACTGACATTATCAGGTGTTGTATTTGCCTGATTGGTTGGCACACTCAACGTTTGATCAGGCATTGTACTCACTTGATCAGTCGCTTTTGATTCTGATACATTTGAATCATTATCAGCTATTAAACTCTCTTGAGTTGTGGTACCTTTTGGCGCTGATGAATCTGTAACCAGCACATCAGAGTTTGTAGTGCCCTTATCAATAATTGCTGTATTTTTAGCGTTGGTAATCGTATCTGCATGTACAGTTGTTGCACCAGTAGCAACCATAATACCTGCAGTTAGAACTATACCAGTAACTAATAATTTACCTGACTTGTACAGCTTGTGTTTCTTAATCATTATTTCTCTCATTCTCCCTTAAAATGTAACACTCGTTTTATAAGACTGTATTGCTTCCAGTCTATTTTTATAGATCACTTTAGCCCCCTACTTAAGCTACAATGTATTATAACAATTTATCTAACACTTGTGGTTAGCAATTTTTAATCCCATACACATTTTCCAAATTGAATATGTGTGCACTCATCTTTCAATTAATAATCTGTTATATCTCAATTATCCTTTCACTTTTTTAAATAGTTTGCGCATCATATTTTTTGAATGTTGTAGGGACAAGTACAAACGTCGCGTACGTTCTATTTTACGATAACGACTTGTATTTTTCTTATAAAAATCTTGATGAAAATTTTCTGCAGGCCAAAATCGTGTGACATCAGAGATTTCCACAACAATCGGCTTTGAATAAATCTCTGAGTCAATGACTGCTTGTCTTGACTGTTCTGCTATCTGTCGCTGCTCATCGTTATTGACAAAGATAACAGGACGATAGCTTTCACCCCGATCATCAATTTGACCCATATTATCTGTTGGGTCAATCAACTGCCAATAAATATCTACAAGTTCTTGATAAGTTATCAGGCGCTTATCAAACAATATTTCAACTGCCTCTACATGTCCAGTGTATTGTCCAACAACCTGATCATAGTTTGGATTATCAAATTCGCCACCAGTATATCCAGAGATAACTGCTGTTATACCTGGCCTTTTATCAAACGGCGATACCATACACCAGAAACAGCCGCCGGCAAAAATAGCACGCTCTTGATGAGGTGGATCTGCTTCATCATGCAATCTTACCTTATCAGAAGAATCGGGTTGGGGTTCACCACTAATTTTTAAATAAAAATCCATAACATCTGGCGTTAGGTTATGCCGAAGAGCTAAAGGGCGTAAATCAGACTTAATGTCATCAAGTTGTGTACTGAAATTAACATCTGCACGCCGATCTTTGACCTTTAATAGCGACTCTCTTTCCCATTCTCTCGTACTAGGATTCAGAATTAGGTTATAAATATCTCGCTGGATTTCATTATCATTTAAGTGCATGTGTTGCGCCTCCTAACATATATTACGAGAAACTGATAAAACAAACACACTGCTTCAGTCAAAGTATACCACTAAGGATGTATCACACCTATAATTTAGATTGAACACGGTTCTCATTTTATCACTTTAAAATCGGATAATGACGTCTCGTTATTATCGATTGCAGAAAATGAATCGATTGATCATAAAAACACCTTGTCTTAATGACAAGGTGTTTATTTATACTTTAAATAAATTTGGTTGTATCATTTTCAAAAATTCGATGACAATTGTTGGCACAAGAGATAGCCCAATAATAATTGCCCAATGTCCAAGTGAAATAAATGTTAGTCCAAATAACGATTGTGTTAGTGGTATCAAAGCTACAGCCAAAGTAATCAGTGTGGCTAAGAGGGCCATATTAACCAACGATGGGTTGGCACTGTATTTAACAGTAAATAATGACTTGTTAGAACGTATATTGAATACATGAAATATAGATGTGAGTGATAATACAACGAAAGCCATTGTTTGGCTAACATTCGCATTAGCAGTCAGACCGCCCAGAGTAACGTTTTGACCAATCCAAATAGCAGCTAACGTTACAATGCCAAACAAACTGGCGTTTATCGCAATTTGGCGAGCAAGCCCATGTGCAAATAAGCTCGTGTTTTTTGCCATTGGTGGTTCATTCATCACATTAGTTAGTAACGGTTCACGACTCAAAGCAAATCCCGGCAAACCATCAGAAACTAAATTAATAAATAGAAGATGTACCGGCAACAATGGTGAACCCCATCCCAAAATCATCGCAATTAAGATAACCAAAATTTCTGATATGTTAGCACTTAATAAAAAGTTAATGGTCTTACGGACTTTAATATAGACACCACGGCCTTCAGATATCGCATCAACAATTGTTGCAAAATTATCATCTGTTAAGATAATATCTGAAGCATCACGGGCAACATCGGTTCCAGTTTCTCCCATTGAAATACCAACATCAGCGGCTTTCAGCGCTGGTGCATCATTAACACCATCACCGGTCATAGCAATCGTCGCGTCTTGTCGTTGCCATGATTTGATAATTCTAATTTTATCTGTGGGTGTAACACGCGCGTAGACTGAATAATTTTGAATATTCTGATCGAGTGCTTCATCAGATAACTTGGCTAGCTCAGAACCAGTAATGGTCTGATCACCATCTTGTAAAATATTAATTTCACGCGCTATGGCACTAGCCGTTTCTACATGATCCCCTGTGATCATGATCGTCTTGACGCCTGCCAGTCGTGCTTTTTCAACAGCAGGTGCAGATTCAACACGTGGTGGATCAATAATGCCAACTAATCCCACCAAAGTCATATCTTGCTCATAAAAGGCCTGAGTTGGATTTTCCGGCATATCAGTAAATGTTCGCTGAGCAATAGTCAATACACGTAATGCTTCACGTCCAAAAGTTGTATTAATGGCCGTCGCTTTATCTTTATCACCATGTTGAATCATCGGCAATAAGACATCAAATGCCCCTTTTGTAATCGCAATATAGCCACCACTAGGATTTCTATGAACTGTCGTCATTCGCTTCTTTGTGGAATTAAAAGGAATTTGATCAATTAATGGATACATGTTTAGCAAGTCATCGCGTGACTTCTTAGCCGCCATCGCACGAACCAACGCAACTTCTGTTGGGAGGCCATCATATACTTGTTCCCCATCAACTGTTTTGACAGATACATTAGTTGAAATCGTAGCTAAAGACAAGACGTCTTGAGCCATATCGTCTAACCCATCGGCAATTAAACTAAGATGATTTTTCTCATTATGCCAAACCTTACGAACTGTCATACGATTTTGTGTCAAAGTACCTGTTTTATCTGAGGCGATAACATTAGTTGTACCCAATGTTTCTACAGCCGGTAATCGACGTACAATGGCATGCTTACGTGCCATCTTTTGTACACCCAAAGCCAGTGTCATAGTCACAATAACAGGCAATGTTTCAGGTACCACAGCCACCGCTAAGGAAACTGCGGTTAAGAAAATATGCTTCAAATCCATTCCCTGTGAGATCCCAAGACCCATGACAACAATTGCTGCGGCAATGGCAATCCATGAAATATTTTTTCCAAGTTGTACTAATCGCCGCTGCAGTGGGGTCAAGACTGTTTTAGATTCTTTGCTCAATAGCCCAGCAATCGTCCCCATTTCAGTTGCCATACCAACGGCAGTAACAACTGCTTTACCATGACCATTAACAATCGTGGTACCACGATAAACCATGGTGACACGTTCCCCTAAATTAACCTGTGCCTCAGGTTCAAACGTGGCATGTGCATCTTTTTCAACTGGCAAGCTTTCGCCAGTTAACGCTGATTCCTCAGCTTGCAATTCAATCGCTTCAATTAAACGTGCGTCTGCTGCTATAGCACTGCCGTTTTCAATAATGAGTAGATCGCCTAATACAACGTCGTCAGCATCGATTAATGCTGTTTCTCCGTCACGCATCACTTTAACTTGTGTACGATTTAAATTTTGCAAAGCCGCTAACGAATTTTCAGCTTTACCTTCCTGGACAATCGCTAAAATGGAATTAATAATCACAATACCAACAATTAGCAAACTTTCAAAGTAGTGCCCAGTACCTTCTATGTAAGTTGAGACAATGGAGATGACCGCTGCAATTAACAGTATAATTGTTGCAACGTCATTTAAACTGATTAATATTTTCCGCCAAATTGGTTCTTTTTTCTTTGTTTCAAAACTATTATTACCAAATTTTTCTCTGTTATAATTGACTTGCTTCGCGTCTAGTCCTTTTTGACTATCCACCGCGTGTGATGAAATCGTTTCCTCAATACCCTTGCGGTATGCCTTCATTTAAAATCCTCCTTGAAATGTGCTATTATGGGAAGCTTACCAACCAAACCTATCATTTGGATATTACACGTTTTCCCAGCGTATAATTATTTTAAGTAACCTACTAGTTAGCTATTAACTAGTTATTCGAATATAGATATGACATAGAAATCCTATAGGGCGCCCTAAACAAGTCGATTAGTTAACTTAGTGCCTTTGCGTAGCAACGTAATTTTGGATAGTCTCATCGGATAGTGTGCCAGAAGACATCAGTGCATATGAATGTGACCAAAATGTTTCTTCAAAGAGGCTTTCTTTCATATGTACGAATTCCTTTTTTATTAATCGTGAACTTGCTGATTTGTAGGCGTTGATAAATTTACTCAATTCTGTTTTAGGTTCGGCTTTGAAATACACATAAACGTAATCAATATCACTATGCCAATTTTGCAATGATATGGCATAATTAGGGCTAATATGCTCAAAAATTTCTTGTAGTCGGACTGAAACAGTATGATCAATTACTCCACGACGTTGTCTCACAACCATCACAAGATGGTAATGGAGTGAAAAAACTGAATGCTGATTTCTATCTAATTCGTATGTCATATATACATTATACCATAATCGACTGAATGATATACAGGGGATTTTTGGACGTAAATATATCACTTGTAAAGTCAATCATGCATGCTATTTTCAGATTTTTATGATAAAAAAACCGATCAAATAAAACAAAAGACCAATGATTATTATCAACCAATCATTGGTTTTTTGTAACACTATTTTTTATCTATTACTCACCTGATTGTTCATTTGCTGCTTTAATATCTGCAGTGGTTTGTTTTTCAGCTTTAGCGAGTTCTGAGTCGACGTCTTTACCATTAATAACGTTTTCCATAGCGTTTTGCGTGTTAATACGTTCCTTTGGCATCGCAGTAATTAAAGCGCCTGCACTTGCTTTATTAATTGTCGTTGCTTTTAACTGTGACACAGGTGCCGCCAAAATTGGGGTTTCCTTAAAGGCATCAGTTAATGCCTTTGTATCATAAGATTTATTATTCACAGCAAAATATCCAGTATCGATTGACCATTGTGCTTGCTCTTTGACCGATGTTGCAAATTTCAAAAATTCAAAAGCCCCTTTCTGGGATTTGGTTGACTTACCTTTTGACAACCAAATACTTGCACCACCAATAACAACCCCGTTTGCTTTCACACCCTTAGGATTTGGCAAGTAGGTTACACCAACATTGAACTTTGCATCTTTTTTAATATTACCCAGTGATGCAGAGGAATTAATAAACATGTCAATTTGATTTGATGTAAATGCTGATAATTCAGTATCACCAGCGTTAGCACCAGTACCATAATCAACGAGCGTCCCTGCATCAGCATTTGTTTTAATCCAATTTAAGATGTTCTTGCCAGCTTTATTGTTAAAAGTTGCTTTTGTAGCAGTTTTAGTGCGCCCATTACCATGATTCACTAAAGTTTGTTTCTGATTGGCCAACAATTCCTCAAAAGTCCAACCATAAGGTAAAATTGACAACCTTGCCTTGCCTGATTTTTCCTTTAATTTTTTGGCTGCTTCAGTTACCTGATCATATGTCGGTCTTTGCGGTAAGTTATCAATACCAGCATTTTTGAAGGCGTCTTTATTATAATACAACACTGGTGCACTTGAGTTGAAAGGCATAGAGTAAAGTTTGCCATCAATCGTGTAGTAATTCAAAATGTTTTTTCGTAAATTTTTAGTATTGTAATGATATTTTTTAATGAGTGTTTGCATTGGTTCGATCATACCTGACGTTGATAATTGTTTCGTTGATATTTCGTTCGATTGAAACAAATCGGGTGCCTTCTTGGTACCGCCAACTGAAAGAAATTTAGGCAATGCTTCAACATACTGTCCTTGAAATTCCGGAATAACTTTATACTTAGTCTGAGAAGCATTAAAGTCATCGACAACGCGGTTAATAGCTGTTGCATTCTGACCAGTCATAGAATGCCAAAAGACAACATTCTGACGACTAGTCGTGTCTGCATGGATCTGTGTCAATGGCACAATGGCAGATAGTCCGATTGTTGTCAAGGCGGCATACTTTGCTATTTTTTGTAACATGATTAGATTTGTCCTTTTTAATTTGACTTATTTTCTAAACTACGAGATAACCTATCAAAAATTTATTTAATCACGCCATTAGTCAGGCCTTTTTTAAAATATTTTTGACCTAACAATATAATTAATAAGGTCGGGATGACTGAAATAATGGTTACAGCCATGATTAATCCCCAATTACTAGCCGTATCTTGTGACCGAAGTTGACGTAAACCAATTTGTACCGTACGCACTTTGTCATTTGTCGTTGCAATCAAAGGCCACAGGTACATATTCCAATTTGTTAAAAAACTGTACAAAGCAAACGTGATAATATTGACTTTGGTATAGGGGATAACGACACGCGTCGCGAATTGAAATTGGGTTAGTCCTTCAACATCGCTTAGCTGCTTTAATTCCAGTGGCACTTGTTCAAAACTAGTTTTGATCATAAAAGTACCAAATGCTGATGCTAGAAATGGTAACCCAATAGAAGCATAGGTATTTAGTAAATTCAAATCGCGCATGGTGACAAAATTCGGAATAATTTGTGCTTCAAAAGGTAACATCATAGTACTGAGGAATAGCACGAAGATCGTTTTTTTAAACCGAAAATTTAAAAATACAAAAGCAAATGCTGCCATAATTGACAATATGACCTGACCAATCATGACTAACCCTGAAACAACAAGGCTGTGCGCCAAATACTTCAACATCGGCGTCGTTGTAAATACCTGAACGTAATTACTGAATACTAGATGGTTGGGAATTAACCTACCTTGAGAAATGGACGCGCTGGATGACAAGCTTAAGGATAATCCCAATAGCAATGGTAGCATCAGAACAATGGCTATAACTATCAATCCAGTAAACCGTATGGCTTTTTGAATGGCGTTACTTTGCATTTTTATCCGCCCTTCTCTTATTAACTCGAAATTGAATCACCGTACATAACATAATAATCAGCGTCAAAATAACTGATTGTGCACTAGCCCGACCCACGCTGTGATTAACAAAAGCATCTTGATAAATCGCATAAACTAATAAATTAGTATGATAATCTGGTCCACCTGCTGTTAAAATATCTACCTGTCCAAATGTTTGAAACGCATTAATCAGGGTAACCACTGTCACAAAAAATGTCGTTGGTTTTGTACCAGGCAACGTGATTTTACGCAACCGTAACCATTTAGAGGCACCATCCAAATCTGCAACGCGATACAAATCTTCTGGAATTGCTTGGATAGCGCCTAGCAACACTAAGAAAGCAAAACCAATATTCATCCAAACAGTCGTACCAATAATGGCTACTAATGACCAAATTGGATCAGACAACCAGTTGATTGGTGGTAAATGTAACAAGGATAATAATTTACTCAACAAGCCAATTTGCGGATTAAATATAAACAACCATAAAATTGAAGCTACTGTGACCGAAACGCCCATAGTTGACGAAAATATGGTTCTGAAAATAGCGATACCGCGGATGCGTTGACTAGCAAACATCGCTAATACATAAGATATTATAATTGTCAAAAATGTTGTTAAGACAACGAAAATGACCGTCACAGTAAACGATGTCATGAAACTATCCGATAACATCAAATTGCGAAAATTCCTTAACCCAATAAACTTAATCGGATGGCCTGCCAAATCTGTTAGTTCTGTACTGAGCCAAAATGTTTTAACCATTGGATAAAATACAAACACGCTGAGAACTAAAATAGACGGTAGTAGTAGTAGAAAACCTAATGTATTTTGCCTATATCTTGGTTTTGTGACCTTGGTCTTCGGTTGACCTCGTTGTGTTTGATGGCGTGTCTGACTAATCATCATTTACCCCACCATCAATGATTCTTTTCCAATATCTATGAGTTGACCATCAGAATTAAAAATCATAGCTTTCGCGTTTAATAAATCAAATGCTACCGAATCACCAAGTTGGTGTGTTGTTTGTTCATTCAATTTTATTCTTATTAAGTCGGGCAACTTCATGTCAATCGCAATGTTTGTTCCATCGCCCAAAGGTTCAATTTGAGTAATCTCACCTGAAAATCGTCCTGTCGGTGTTATAATAACATTTTCTGGTCGAATGCCAATTTGGTACGAGCCACTTTTAATCGAGCTGTTAAGTGGTACTGTTATGCCATTGCTTAACGTGAGCCTATTCTGATCAATTTCAACGGCTAATAAATTAATAGCTGGCGAGCCAAAAAAATCAGCAACGAATGTATTGGCGGGATGATTGTAAAGTTCGAGTGGTGCACCGATTTGTTCAATTTTGCCCTGATTCAATAACATGACTTGATCACCCATTGTCATGGCTTCAGTTTGGTCATGTGTCACATATATAACAGTTAATCCTAATTGTTGTTGTAATGTCCGTATCTCTTTTCTCATCTCTGCTCTCAGTTTTGCATCTAGATTAGATAACGGTTCATCCATTAAAACAATTTTAGCCTCAGAAACCAACGCTCTCGCAAGTGAGACACGTTGCCTTTGTCCACCTGACAAACTTCCCGGTCGCTTATCTTGATAGTCTTCTAAATGAACTAAACTTAATGCTTCACGTAGCTTTTGTGCTTTAATTTCCTTACTAACATGCCGGGCCGACAAGCCAAAAATAATATTTTCTGAAACTGTTAGATTAGGCATCAAAGCATAGTTTTGAAAAACCATTGATAAACGTCTATTCTTAGGTGGTAAAGTCGTCACATCTTGATGATTTATGATAACCTGTCCTGAGTCAATTGTTAAAAATCCTGCAACTGCGTTAAGAATAGTACTTTTCCCAGATCCTGAGGCGCCAACCAAAATATAAAATTGACCGTCCTCAATTATCGCGTTAATATCGGTTAAGACTTCCTCACCATTATCATAAGTCTTTTTTATGTGCTGTAGTTCAATAGACATTTGCGCTTATATTCCCTCTTTCATTGAACATCGATGTTAATTAGCTTTGTTAACAAACCCACTATAGCAAGTTCATGTAAATATCGTATCTTTATCGCGTAACAATCAAGTGAAGAAAACTGCTAATATGTAAACAACCTTAAACTTGCTTAATGATTACTATTTCTGCCACAAAAAAACAAGCCTATCAAAAAGCTTGTTTTGTTTGCTATGTTAGAATTGACCAAATAATTGATCAATTGTTTGATATTCTTGTGGTGACAAGGTTACTTTTAAAGCAGCCACGTTATTAGCTACTTGTTCAGGCAAACGAGCGCCAGGTATAACAGCACTAATTTCTGGATTAGCAATATACCAAGCTACAACAGTTTGTGCGATTGTTGCCTGGTGTTTTTCCGAGATTGGTTTGATTTTCTTTAGATTATTAATGATGACCTCAAAAGACTCAGTTGACCATTCACTGAACTGGGTCGTATCCTGCGCTGTATATTTTCCAGTCAATAGCCCTGACGCTAACGGAAAATAAGGCACAAATTGAATATGATTCTCTTTTAGATATGGCCAGATTGTCTTTTCAACGTCACGATGCACAAGATTATAATGATCCTCAACATAATCTACTTGGCCATTTTTATTGGCTTCTTTAATTTGCAATAAATTGAAATTAGACACGCCAATTGCTCGGATCTTACCTGTGTTTTTCAACTCATTTAATGCTGCCACTGCCTCATCTTTAGGCGTTCTTTCATCTGGGAAGTGAATATAGAAAATGTCAATGTAATCTGTTTGGAGTCGACGTAATGCATCGTCAACAGCCTTTTTCAAAAAAGCGGGATCGTTATTCAATGATAAATGATTATCTGGATCTTGAGCCGCTTTTGTTGCAATTTTAAAATTTTCTCTTGGATAGCCTTTAATGGCTTCACCAATGATTTGTTCAGAGCGACCTAGGCCATACATATAAGCAGTATCAATCATCTGGATCCCAGAATCTAAGGCTTCTTTAATAACCTCATAACCGTTATGATCATCCAAACCGTCAAATAAATTGTGCCCGCCTACTTTATTGGTACCAATACCTAATTTGCTTGCCTGAAAATTTACTTTTGTTACCTGTTCTGGATCCATTAGCATAAAATTTATCTCCTTCACTGCTTATAGGAGCCATTATATAATAATTTTTTTCATCATGCAGTTAATTCGCTTGTAAAATAATTCATATGCCTTACCAATCCAATTCATACTGTTATTGACTGTGAAATTTTTGAATGCGGAAAAAATCTAACAAAAAAGTTAAAATAGGTAATCCAATAACCAACCCCCACACACCAAATATTTTTTCCATAATAATCAAGTTCAGCAAAATAACCAGTATTGGCATATGTGTTCGTTGTGACATAAAATGTGGATGTAAAAAATAAGATTCAAGAAAGTGAATACATGCTACTGCGATTAAAATAATCAAAACTGTATGCCAATTACCGATGATAAACGCTGTAATTGCTAATGGTACTAAGGAAATAACCACACCAAAGACAGGAATTAATCCTAAGATAAAAATCAAAATTGTAAAACCGATCAGATAAGGAAAATGTAAAAAGTAAAGGACAATAACCATGGCTATCGTGTTAATTACACCAATCAGCAATTGCACTTCAAACAAACGTCCTAAAATAATAATAAAGCGATGGACAATGATGTAAAACTCACCAAAAAATTTTTTATAGGGGCTGTGTAAAAAATTTAGAGACCATGATTTTAGCTGTGGATAGGTCATACTAAATATAAAGCTAAACAAGAGCGCCAGGACTAATTCGTAAAGCACATGTCCTACTTGATTTAATTGTGAGAAGCCTTTGGAAATCAATTGATCGGTGTTAAGTGAATTAATGTACTGGTGGATATTTTTATAAATGTCTTTCAAAAAGCCATTCGCATGCCAACTGGAATCCATTGTCAATGTGATCATACTTTTCACTTGATGTACAACTGTCGACGCACCGTGATTGATTGATAAGGCAATAATTGCAATAAATATGGCATAAACTGCCACAATCGCAAAGGATCGCGACAACTTCAAAAACCGGGATAGACGTTTAGCTGCATTGATAGCTAAATAAGAAAATATAATCGTTAGTAACAACAAAGACATAAACTGTCTTAAAAAGAAAATGAGTAAGATAATAACCAGTAAGACAAAGTAACGATACAATTGGCGTTTCTGCCAAGACGACAAGATGTTCATATATATCTCCTTCTACATCATTTATTATATACGAAATATCTCTATGAGGTAACCAAATATAAAAAAACAGAAAACCTGTTAATGTTTTTAACAGATTCTCTGTTTTTCAAATTAATATAATATGACATCAAACACCTTAAACTGTTTGATCTACAACACGTTTAATATCTGGTATCATATCAGCTGGATTCGTTTTAGGAGCAAAACGTTTGATAACTTGCCCTTCACGATTAACTAAAAATTTCGTAAAATTCCACTTAATCGTGGTTCCTAATGGACTATCTGCATTTTTTTTGAGGTATTTAAATAGTGGATCGGTATTTTTACCATTAACCGCAATCAACTGGTGCATTGGAAATGTCACACCGTAAGTTAATTGGCAAGCTTGGGCAGCTTCATGACTAGAATCTAACTCCTGCTTGAACTGATTAGAAGGAAATCCTAAGATAACTAATCCCTGTTCTTGATAGGTTTGATAGATCTTTTCAAGATCTGAAAATTGTGGTGCAAAACCACATTTTGTCGCAGTATTTACAATAATCATTGGACGGCCACGAAATTTATCCAAAGAATAAGTTTTGCCGTCCTCTGTCGTAACAGTAAATTGGTATACATCATCAGACATGGTATTCTCCCTTCTAAATCAAATAAAATAGCTATTGTTGATTTAATTTTAACATTTTTCAAAATGATTAAAAAGTAGTCAGTTTCAAAAGGAACTAACTACTTTTTGATTATTCTTTTGTTAAATCAACTAAAATTTTAGCTTGTGATTTGTCATGCGTCAGTGATTCAAAACCATCTGACAAAATATTATCTAACTCAATAACATCAGTAATGACAGGTTTGACATCAATCTGCCCACTGCTGACAAGTTCGACAGTTTGTTCGAATGTCTCTTTTGAATAAGCAATTGTTGATGTTAATTTAACACCAGCATTTGTTAACTGCATTGGGTCAAAGGCAATTGGCTTAGCAAATATTGATACAATAACTACTGTACCACGTGCGCGTGTTGCATCGATAGCTTGTTCGAAAGTTGGTTGTACGCCTGCAACTTCGAAAGAAACATCAGCACCATTTGGAATAATTTCTTTAATGGCAGCAATCGTATCACTAACTTGGCTAGGATTTATCACATCAGTAGCACCCATCTCAAGGGCTTTATTAAGACGCACTTCTGACAAATCAACCGCAATAATTTTAGTCGCACCAGCTGCTTTTGCGGCGGCTGCTACTAAAACACCTATAGGGCCAGCACCAAATATAACAACCTTTTCACCAAATTTGAGGCCGCCTTCTTTAATAGCTTGCACTGCAACCGCTGTTGGCTCAATTGTAGCAGCCAATTTCAATGAAAAATCTTCTGGCAAATGATACAAATTTTCTTCTGGCACATTGACAAACGATGTAAATCCACCATCTGTGCTCAACCCGATAAAGCTATAACCATCATAAACATCTAAATCATCTGATGATACACCCTTGGTTACAGTTGGGTTAATTGACACATGATCTCCCACTTTAAAGTGTGTCACGTCAGTACCAATCTTTTCAATCACGCCTGAGAATTCATGACCCATTGTCAGAGGTGCCTGACCACCAGTCAATTCATCCGGTTTATCAACAGGAATAAATACTGGTCCCTCAAGGTATTCATGCAAATCACTACCACAAATACCTGCATAAGAAACGCGGACAACTACTTCATTATCCTTAGCTGGTTTCAGCTCAACATCTTCCACGCGAACATCCTTAACATCATGCCATACTGCTGCCTTCATTATATTGCTGCTCCTTTACCAAAATATATTACGTTTTATCAAACAAAATTGTTTGAGACTATTATAGCACCAATTTAAAAAAATGTGGCATCATCAATGCCACATTTCTGGATAGTAATCATCGATTCAATATCTGGTCTACCTGTTGTTGCAATGCTGGTACAACATCAGCTTCAAACCAAGGGTTCTTTTTTAGCCAAATATTATTACGCGGGGACGGATGCACAATCGGAAAATATTTCGGCAAAAAAATACGGTATTCCGAAATGACGTGTGTTATTGTATCCTTTTTATCAATAGGTAAATAGTATCTTTGCGCATAAGCACCAATCAAAATAGTTAGTTTAATATTGGGCATCTCAGCAATTAATTGCTTATGCCAAGTTTCTGCAACACCTTTTCGTGGTGGTTTATCGCCCGATTTTGCTTTACCAGGATAGTAAAAATCCATTGGTAAAACACCAATTTTACCAGAACGATAAAAAGTATCATCATCAATTCCCAGCCACTTCCTTAAACGTTCGCCAGAAGCATCATGCCACATAATGCCACTATTTTGAACTTGTAAACTAGGTGCTTGACCAATGATTAATATTTCCGCAGTTGGGGGTGTCACAAAAATAGGTAATAAACCAGCCTTGGTATAATCAATATTTTGTTTGTCATGAACAATGTCATCAAATAACGACATATGATATCTCCTAACTGAATGACACCTTACTGAATTAATGACCCAGTGTCCATCCGCCATCAATTGGCAAAACAATGCCATTAATATAATCAGCTTGTGGACTAGTCAAATATAACGTCAGGTCAGCTACTTCTTGTGCTGTCGCCCATCGCTTTGCAGGCGTTTGATCCGCCACTTGTTTTGCCATTTTAGCATCACCGGCAAAATCCGCGTGATTCATTGGTGTTTTAATTGCACCTGGCGCAATAGCATTAGCATGTATGCCTTTTGAGGCATAATCAAAAGCTAGTTGCTTGGTATAGCCAATAATTGCATGCTTACTTGTCGTGTATGCCGCACCGCCACCACCAGCTGAGAAACCAGCAATTGACGCCATATTAATAATATGTCCTCGTCCACGTGCTAACATTGCAGGTAAAACCGCATTACTTGCAATAAACATTGATGTTAAGTTCGTATCTAATATTGATTGCCATTGTGTTAAGGAAGTGCTTAATGAATTCTTATAGTCATCTAAAACGCCTGCAGTATTGAGCAATATGTCAAAGTTAACCGTATTGGTTAACTCTTCGAGCAACACAGTTAACTGTTCATGCTGACTTAAATCAATTTGAAAAGCGTGCAAACGCATATGATGAATAGGTATTTTATGTGAATCTAGCGCGTAAACAGTTGCCCCTGCATCAAGGTACGTTTCCAACTGCGAAAAACCGATGCCTGATGCGGCACCGGTTAACAATATAATTTTATTTGTATAGTCTTGTTCAATCATTATTTATTTAAATTAATAACCTTACTTAGGGCGTAGATCACGATACCACCAACAATTAATGACACAATTTCACCTGGCACGACACTAATATAGTACGCTAACCATTGTGACATGATACCACCAGTTGATCCGGACGGAAAGGCACCTTTTTGCGCCAATGTTGAACGCCAAAGTGAATTCTGCGGCTAGTATTGCCATACCAATTGTTGCAACGACAACAGAACTGATTAAAATCTTAAGTCCTGCTTGCTTAACCTGACGCGTTAATAAGTACGTGATACTGGTCATAATAACTGTCCCCAGCGTACCAAATACCCAATCTATCCACCCCAACGGGGACACTAAGTTAGCGATAAAGACACCTAATCCTAGTGAAATGATATAGCGTTTGTTCCAAGCTGCCAAATGATTCAGACCTTCTGATGCCCGCAGCTGAACGGGGCCAAATGCGATTGGTTGGATAACAAACGTAATGGCAGCATAAATAGCAGCAACAATTGCAACTAGTGTGATATGCCGTGCTCGACTGTCTGTGCCATGTTCTAACGTATTTTGTAACATAAAAATCTCCTAGTTTTTTTATAAGCGGGAAGGTTGATGAACCGCTATCTAAAAGCATACCATAGGATAATAAAAAAAACCACGAAATCGTGGTTTTGAACTATAAATGACTAGCTTTAGTTATTGCCATCATCCATAAAGTCTTTTAATTGCTTTGAGCGACTAGGATGACGTAATTTACGTAATGCTTTTGCTTCTATTTGACGTATACGTTCTCGAGTTACGCCAAAGACACGACCAACTTCCTCTAATGTTCGTGTTCGTCCATCTTCTAGACCAAAACGTAGACGCAAGACATTTTCTTCACGGTCAGTTAGTGTCTCTAGAACAGACTCAAGCTGTTCACGTAACATTTCATAAGCCGCTGAATCAGCTGGTGAAATTGCTTCATTATCCTCGATAAAATCTCCTAAATGGGAGTCATCCTCTTCACCAATAGGTGTCTCAAGCGAAACAGGTTCTTGCGCAATTTTGAGAATTTCACGTACCTTATCAGGTGTTAAGTCCATTTCTGCACCAATTTCTTCGGGCAATGGTTCACGACCTAAATCTTGCAATAACTGACGTTGAATACGAATCAACTTATTAATTGTTTCAACCATGTGCACTGGAATACGAATCGTACGCGCTTGGTCAGCTATCGCACGTGTAATCGCTTGACGAATCCACCACGTGGCATAGGTAGAAAATTTGAATCCCTTGGTATAGTCAAATTTATCAACAGCCTTCATCAAGCCCATGTTACCTTCTTGAATCAAATCCAAGAATTGCATACCACGGCCAACATAGCGCTTCGCAATAGAAACAACTAAACGCAAGTTAGCCTCAGCTAATTCTTGTTTGGCTTCAACATCGCCATCTTCGATACGTTTGGCAATGTTAATTTCTTCATCACCTTTCAAGAGGTTAACACGGCCAATTTCCTTTAAGTACATACGTACGGGATCATTAATTTTAATACCAGCTGGTGTTTCTTGCGCTTGTTCCAGCTCTTCCTTTGAAGGCTTGTTCTGCTTTGCTTTTAATACTTCTGGCGCCGGTTCACCCTTTTCATCAACAATTGCTACACCAGCGTCTTCAATTTTTTCCATCAAACGTTCAATATTTTCACCATCTAAATTAAATGGTTCAGCCAAACGCTGTGATAAGGCAACATATGTAATCGCTTTGGCTGCTTTATACTCAGCAATTAACGCTTTTACGGCTTTATCATATTCAGGATTCTTAATAATTCCTGATTTTTTGGCTACTTTAGGTTTCGAAGCTTTTCCTGCTGCTGCAGCTTCTTCAGGTGTCTTACCTTGTGCTAAAGCCAACAACTCAGCCTTTTTTGCACGACTATTATATGAAATGTTTTGCTCATCTAGATAATCTTTAATATCTGAAATTTTACTTGAAGATAAGATTGTTGTCATTAGTTGTTCCCTCCTAGGATAGGGGCTTGTCAGAAGTGTGCGATGCACATGGACTCCTGAATACAGTATCATTGTGATTGTTTTTTCTTGATATTAATCAATTCTGTCATTAACTGTAACAGCTTTGTATCATCGTGTTGCTGCTTAGCGATAGTAATGAGTTGCTGTAGTTTATGGATTTGTGTCTCAATAGGCGCATCTTGCATAATAATACGTAAATAATCGTTAATAGCTTCTTTCTCAATAGCTAGATCGCCATATGTACGCTCCATTGCCATGATTTTTTGATTTAACTCTGGCTTTTGAACAAAGTCCATATATTGTGCAAGGTTAAACGGGCCAGGATTTTGTGCCTGATAAATATTTGTTAACATCATCAGCAGTTGATAGTCAGAATGTAGAAAAGCAAACCCTGTCGTTTCTTTCACCCGCAACATGACCTGGGGTGACTTAATCATCGCCATCAAAAGTGCCCGTTCTGCTTGCTCGACTTGCGTGATGGTTTGATTAATCGTAACATTTATGGGCGCTTCAGCTTCAAAATTATCATGATAGACAGGCGGTTCCATTACATATTCGTCTTGTGTATTACGATCACGATTTTGATGTGGCTTTTGCTTAATACTTTGCTTTAGCTGTGCTTGTAATGCCTGCTTTTCAGTACCAAATTCATTAGCGATACGTGTTAATTGGATATCTTGCTCAACTGGTGTCGCTAATTTTAATGTGTCCATCACTTCTTGTAAAAAAGATAGATACTGTACTTGATTACTGAGGTTTTTACCAGAACGCGCTGCATTAACTAAAAATTCAACAGGTGTTTGAATGTTTTGCTCTAGCACCTGTTGTAACACTTTCAATCCACGCTGAATACGCACTTCATCAGGGTCGAGATTATCTGGTAAATGGACCACACCAATATCCATATTTTTAGCGTGCTCGCGAATAAGATTGATGGAACGGCGTGCTGCGTTTTGACCTGCCTCATCACCATCATATACTAACAAAATACGCTGAGCAACGCGTGCCAACTGCTGAACATGTTCACGTGTCAACGCAGTTCCCATTGTTGCAACACCAACTGATTTACCAGCCATGTCAGCAGAGATAACATCCATAAACCCTTCAAAAATCATCACTGTATTTGTCTGGCGAATGTGGTTTTTAGCTAAGTCAAAATTATATAAAATTTTGCCCTTCGTAAAAAATGGACTTTCAGGACTATTCATGTATTTAATTTTATTATCCTGATTTAAGGCACGCCCAGAAAAACCAACAACTTGCCCACGTTCCGTTTTAATTGGCCAAACAATGCGTCCAGAAAAGCGATCTCTCAAATCCCCCTGAGCATTGGTTATAAACAACTCAGATGCCGTCATAATTTCAGGAGAAATATTTTGATCTTTAGCATAACTCAACAACGCATTATCTTCCGGTACAAAACCAATGCCAAACTGCTTAATGATGTCATCAGTTAGTTGGCGTTTATCATGAAGGTACGCTAATGCCTGTTCCCCAGACGTTGTGTTAAGTAGTATATGCTGATAAAGACGCTGTGCTGCTGTATGTAATTGATAAATACTCTGTGTTGTGCCGTCCACCTGATGGTTTACGCCAGCAGAAATACCACTATCGACTGTCATATCAGCCTGCTCAGCTAACGCCAAAATAGCTTCTGGATAACTAAGTCCTTCTTTCTCCATTACAAAAGAGAACACAGATCCTGATCGACCACATGAAAAGCAGTTAAATACTTGCTTATTTTCTTCAACAAATAACGACGGGTGTCGATCGTCATGAAACGGGCAAGAACCAGTCCATTGGCGACCACGCTTGACAAGATCAGTATACTGACCAATCACGTCAACAATATTTACTTTTTGTCGCACTTCAGCAATAAATGCTTCTGGAATTCTACTTGCCATAAACCACCTTTCAACAATAAATGTCGCAAACCACAGTCTGCGACATTTGAATTGAACTATACCAAATTATACGTCTCATTTGTTAGTTTGTCAAGTGCTGAAGTGTCTGCTAAAACACTGTTACATCAACATTTCAAATTTTTTCTATCGATATTATGTTAACTAGTTTATGCCGAAAATATTTTAACTCTAGATAACACACATATACTTTTTAAACCATAGCAACCGAATCATTCAGAATGCATTAGATGTTATTGATACCATTCACGTTCTTTATAAAAGTCGATTAGCCATTGCCTATTTTCATCAATTATCATTGTAAGTCTCCTGTTCTAAATGCTAGCGTTAACCTTTAATCTTATTTTTTTCGAATTCTCACCACTATCTCAGAAATATGTTCTCTCTACCCATCGTACAATACAATATTTAAATTTTATCCATCACGTTTAAATGGTGAAGTCTGGTACACCACAAAATAAACGAATAGTCATTTTGAAAGAGGGTACTAATCATCTTACTAGATCATTAGTCATAATTTTGGCTTGCTCAAACTCTTTTTATAAAAAAGGATTTCCATATTTATCAGAATATTTATAAAAGCCTAACGTTTGCAAAGCCACCTGCTTCTCAATAGAATAAATATCATTAAAATCAATCATTTTCAATACTTCGGCCGTGAATGCCAATGCAGCAGTCCCATTAGCGGTTACCAAATTCCAATCACAGACAACTTGTTTTTTAATAAATTTTTGACTATTTGTATAGCTAGTAAAATCATTCCAAAGATAAATCGTATTTCCAGTATGTTTATGATTGTTTAATAGCCCATTCTTTGCTAGATAATCTATCTGCACCACATATTGCTCCTACAGATTGATTATTATCCAATCGTTGACCAATCAACTGCTTTAATTCTGTGTTTTCAATATTCCACGAGTTACCACCAATCAGAATTAAAAGATCAATGTCTGATGATATTTGATCCAAAGTTAAGTCTGTTACAGTATGAAAACCACCGATCGGAACTACCTTCTTTCTTACTGAGGCCGTTTTAACCTCCCATCCATCACTTTGGTTAAGCATACTTGATAAGTACGCACCTTCCCAATCTGCATATTCATCTAACATGACAAAAACTACTTGTTTCATTTTTTCTCCTTCTATTTGTACCTGTTCCCACAATAATGACCACATGATAATATTTGAAAATCACTGTATGCTTCGCCTTTGAGAATATTCACCTCAGACACCGTCATCAATTCAATTTTGTGTGCTGTGCAAAATCTAATATACCAGATACCATCTCGTTTGGTAAAATGGGACGTAGCTTTCATAATCATGATGCCAAACACTCGCTAGGATTTTATGCCATTTGACATCAGCAATTTCCAAAAGCGATTATGTATAATCCAATTAAACGAACAAGTTTTCATTTAAGCAAGCATAACATTAAATGAATACAAAAAAATCGTAATTTTCATTACGACTTAAATGATGATCTCTTATTTCTTTCAATGCAAGAAATGAATGAGCACGCCTCCCAAAATCAGAACGATTGCACCGCCCATTCGATTCCCCATTTGAGCGAAAGCAATCATATCCATTCGGTTTGAAGCGGATAGTACCGCCACATTACCTGTGCCACCCATACTATTGTCCGCCATTCCTGCAGCAATCGCAGATTCGACAGGATATAGGCCAAACAGTTTTCCAATCAGGGCGCTTGCAATACCCATTACAACAACACTGGTTAACGTTAAAAGAACAAATTCCCAGGTCAATGATTGTTTTAATACATGCAAATCAATCAATGCCAACCCTATGCCGGCTAATACTGCATGTGTCAAGTTGCCCATGATAATTTTGTTGAACATGACTACTGACTCCTCAAGCTGATTCGGAATCAAGTTAAATGCCTTAACAATAATAACCAAAATAATAATGAAAGCATATGCATGAATTTTAGGAATAAAGCTATTTAAAATAGTGCCAACCAAGAAGAATGAAAAGGCTAACATCATGCCAACCCCAATACGCGTAACATCCAGATTCTTTATTGGTTTGCTTTTTTCATCTTCATTGATTGGTAATAAGACACCATGACCATCATACTTCGTATTTGCGCCAACTTTTGCGATTAATGCTGCACCTATAACAGCTAGAACATTCCCCAAGGTAACGGCAGGTATTAATTGAGAAAACATTGATCCGGAACTCACACCCAAACCTTGAGCGTAAATGTGCGACAGTGGCACAGCTCCAGCACCTATACCACCTGCCATCATTGGCATAGAAACAAACATCACTGAATGTCCAAAACCAATTCCCAATAACATGCCAACCAAACCAACAGCAAAAAATCCTATAATCATGGCTGCTAAAGATACTGGGATAAATCTGACAGCCGCTTTAAGCAATAAATTACGATTCATTCCCAGAATGGCCCCAACGATTAATGCAGCAATATAAAAGTCTAATAACCCTTGGTCATTTAAAAATGTTTTAGTAGCATTTACGACATTCGCAGGTATAATGCCACTTGTTGCCAATGCAGCCGAAGCGAAAATGGTAAAAACAGATCCACCGCCAAGATAGGATTTAAACACAGGTAAGATATTGCCAATGTAGTAAAAAAGATGACCAAGCAAAACTAACAACAATGTCAAACCAAGCATATTAAGTGGCAATTTATTGAGTGCAATCGTAATGGCTAATATGATCACCATCAGGATATACAATGGCAAACTAACACCACTAATTTTTATTTTTGTCATTTCATCTATGTCCTAATTAGTATTCCGCAGACCATTTAGCATCTTGCACAGCCTGCTTTGGATCATCAATTTTTTCGCGATTAAGCCCTTGTTTTACAACACTTTGCGCTGTAATTTCAGCTATTTTTTGTGAGAATTCAGTTAGATTTGAAACGGGTGGTAATACAGCTGCACCTGGTTCATTAACGTCAACTAGCCCACCTAGTGCATGGATTGCTGCAGATATGGTTTCTTGTGTCAACAACTTGGCCGTTGAGGCAACAAGACCAAAACCTAATCCAGGATAAATTAACGCATTATTTCCTTGTCCAATTTTATATGTCACGCCTTTGTAGGTAACATTATCTGCAGGAATGCCAGTTGCTATCAAAGCCTTGCCATCAGTCCATTTGATTAAGTTTTCTGCAGTTGCTTCAGCTAACTTTGTCGGATTTGACAAAGGAAAAATAATTGGACGTTCTGTATTTTGTGCCATCGATTTTACAATGTTTTCTGTGAATGTTCCTGGCTGTGTTGACGTACCAATTAAAACAGTTGGATGTATTTCATCTACCACCGCCTGCAAATTATCTAATTGTTCTGAATTAACAAATTCTTCCCGAGAACGCGTGAACGACTTTTGCGCTTCAGTTAAATCTTCAGTGTCATCAAATAGCAAGCCTTGCTTATCAACAAGATAAAAATGACTGCGAGCCTCTTCATCAGATAGCCCAGCTTGTTTTAATTCTGAAAAAATCTGATTAACAATACCCATACCAGCTGTACCAGCACCAAACGTTAGGAATCTTTGATCAACTAGTTTTTCCTTCGATATATTTAGAGCACCGAATATGCCTGCCAAAACAATCATTCCGGTTCCTTGAATATCATCATTAAATGTGGCAATGCTGTCTTTATATTTATCTAAAATGACTTGTGCATTTGAACGTCCAAAATCTTCCCAATGCAATAATGACTCTGGGAACAATTTTTGTTCAGCAGCCACAAACTTATCAATAAATTCAAGATACTCTTGACCAGCAATACGTTCATGCTTGTTTCCTAAATACAAAGGATTGTCCAACAATGTTTTGTTGTTCGTACCTGCATCAATGCTTACTGGTAATACTGTCGCTGGGTCAATTCCAGCGGCAGCTGTATAAACCATCAATTTACCAACAGCAATATCAACACCATTAACGCCCCAGTCCCCCATGCCTAATATGCCTTCAGCATCGGTCACAACCACTAACTTAATATCTCTACCATCAGCAGTATTTTTCAAAGTATTTTCAATATTTTCTGGATGATCGATTGACAAAAATGCTGCATTTTGCGGATTAGTGTAAATTTCATTATATTGTTCAATAGACTCTGCAACAACAGGATCATAAACAATTGGCATGAATTCTGAAACATGCTGATCCATTAAATGATAGAACAATGTAACATTCTCATTAAATAAGTTCATAAGAAATATTCTTTTTTCAAGTAAAGGACTTTTCGCCTGAAATTGTTTGTAAGCTTGATCCGCTTGTTCTTCAATCGTTTGCACTTGACTTGGCAATGTACCAGTTAAACCAAATTGTTCACGTTCGGCTGTAGAAAAAGCCGTGCCCTTATTTAAAAATGGATTACGCAAAATGTTATATCCTGTTGTAGTCATGTTATTTCCTCCAAGAAATTTATATTTTAATTGACAACATATTTGACTATACGCGGTCATTTGTTTTATAGTCAAACTAGGCATTTACTATAAATTTATTTTATATACATCATGATTAACATTGATATTAAGGGGTTTTTAATGAAGACAGAAGATTTTACATACTTTAATGAATTATATACGAAAAAAAGTTTTACCAAAGTAGCTCAAACTTTTGGCGTTAGCCAACCATCAATTAGTACAGCATTAAAACGATTGGAAACGTATTTTAAAAGCAAGCTAGTTATCAGGGGAAATTCACAAACTGAACTAAAATTTACGCCCGCAGGTGAACAATTATATAAGCATACCAGCTCCATTACGACGGAATTAGATAATGCTTTACACGAATTGAATCACTTGAAATCACATATTACAACAATTGGTTTACCACCAATGTTAAAAAGTGCATATTTTGCAAAGATTGCAGTAGCTAGTAAAGAATTTGACAAACGTTTTAATATTAAAAATATGCACATTTATGAAGCTGGATCTAATGTGTTGAAAAAGTCTTTGATAGATGGCGAGGTTGACATTGCATTATTAGGGTCACTAAATAGTGACGTCACCGATGAATTACTGCAGGAACCCTTTGTACAAGCTAATTTTAAAATTTACGTTTCGAATAAAAATCCCCTTTCAAAAAGGAAAAGTCTATCCTTTGCTGATCTAAAATCAGAACACTTTGTCGCGTTAGATTCGAGCTTTATTCATAATCAAGCAATAGCTTATTTTGCCAGTGCAGGAAACATCAGGCCAAAATTTTTTATGAAAACTTCAGATATCAATTTTTTGATGAATATGGTTTCAGAAAATTTAGGTATTGCCTTGTTGGCTGACATCGTTAAGCCGACAACAGCAGACATCGTTACCTTACCATTAACAAACGAGAATCAGCCTACATTCATAGGTAGTATTGCATTTAGAAAAAATCACATTCTAACCTCCGAAGAGAAGATGTTGATTACTATTCTCTCTCAATATTCACGTACCAAAGAATGAAATGATGGTTAACTGGATAAACAATATTTGTTGAATCATTTAAAAATCATAATCAATCACTATCCCCTCTAAAACAAACGACAAATGATAGATCAATCTACCATTTGCCGTTTGTTTTACTATCTAATTTATTCTTCAGAATCGATTTGGTCATATACTGACAACAATTCCAACAAACTAATCGCTACTTCTGATCCTTTGTTACCAGCTTTAGCGCCTGATCGATGTTGTGCCTGTTCCAAAGTATCAGTTGTTAGTACACCAAAAACAATTGGGACATTTGAATTTAAGCCAACTTGGGCAATACCATTTGAAGCACCGTTGATAACAAGGTCATAGTGATCCGTATCCCCTTTAATTACTGCACCTAACGTCACAATGCCATCATACTGATTTGTTTGAACCAATTTATTTGCTGCTAAGGGTATCTCCAGTGCGCCTGGCACCCAGATAATGTCAATCGATTCTGATGCAACACCATGCATTTCTAACGCTTCCTCTGCGCCTTTGATCAATTGCTCAACGATCAATGTATTGAAACGACTAGCCACAATGGCGATACGACGCGTTTCGTGATGTACCAACTTACCTTTATATATCATTAATTTTTTCTCCTAAACATCACAACATGTGATTGAATTTTTCTTTTTTAGTGGTCATATAATCTTTATTGATGGTATTAATACCTGTAATTAAAGGGACGTGTGCAACAACTTCAATACCGTAATCAATCAACGATTGCATTTTATTGGGGTTATTGGTCAGTAGTTTGATTCGAGTTAAACCCGCTAATTTTAAAATCTCAGCTGCTTGCTTGTAGTCACGTTCATCTGGCTGATGTCCTAGAGCGACATTAGCATCAAAGGTATCATAATTATTTTCTTGTAGAATATAACTCTTAAGTTTTTCATTGATACCAATGCCACGACCTTCTTGGCGAAGATAGACCACTGCACCACCTTCATGATTAATCATATCCAGAGCTGCATCTAATTGTGGGCCACATTCACAACGTAACGATCCAAAAACTTCTCCGGTCAAACATTCTGATTGCAAACGTACCAACGGAACGTCTTTAGCAACTGTTTGACTACTAATCAATAAATCAGGCTGACCATTCTTGGTGTCATAAGCTGTTAAATTAAAATCACCATGCGCTGTCGGCAAATGAACAGTTGCTTGTTTCTGAATGGAAAACGCTTGATGCGCTTCTCGATAGGCAATCAAATCTTGTATTGATAATTGGACTAAATGATAGGTATCAGCTAACTGATTCAAAGCATCTTCGCGAGCCATGGTACCGTCTGCTGCCAAAATTTCAATAATATAAGCCACTGGTGGTACACCGGCAATCTTAGCCAAATCGACCGCGCCTTCCGTATGGCCTTGCCTTGACAAAACACCATGATCTTCAGCAACTAAAGGAAAAACATGCCCCGGCGTTTCAAAATCACTTGCCCGACTACTTAAGTTAGCGAGCTGTTTAATCGTATACGCACGTTCATAGGCCGACACACCTGTTGTGCTATCGACATGATCGACACTGACAGTAAACTTTGTTTGAAATTTTTCAGAATTGTCTGTTGTCATTTGTGCCAAATTAAGTTGTTGTGCCCGATCTTTGGTCATCGGAACGGCCAGAACGCCACGTCCTATTGACAGCGCGCGATTAATTGTTTCACCACTTGCAAATGAAGCCAAGCCAACGAGATCCCCTTCATGTTCACGATTTTGATCATCCGTTAAGATGATTAATTGCCCTTTTTTGAGCGATTCGACTGCTAAGTTTACTTTTTCAAAACTCGTTAACATACTAATCCTCCTGATTTAAGTATTTTGCTAAAATATCCGTTTCAATATTCACGCGATCAGTTACTTCAAGTGAGTCTAAGTTTGTATGTGTTAATGTATAGGGAATTAAACCAATTTGAAAAGTATCATTTACCGTTTTCACGACAGTTAAACTAACACCAGATATGGTGATGGATCCTTTGGCTACAATTTGCCGCATGACTTGATTATGTCCTACTTGAAAAGTAAGCATAACTGTTTCGTCTACCTGTTGTCTGTGAATCACTTGTGCAGTAGTGTCAACGTGTCCTAAAACAAAATGGCCATCAAAACGTTCTGATGCCAAAATTGCCTTCTCAAGATTAACACGTTGTCCGACACGATAATCTTGAACAATCGTTGTTTCAAATGTTGGCATCATAATATCAAAATCGGCATAATTTTGTTCAGATGCAATCATCGTCAGACAAACGCCGTCTACCATGATGCTAGCGCCCAATGCGCTATCACTAAAATAATTTGTTTCGGTTGAAATTCGCAACCGCATGTTTTTGTCATTGATTAACATCATATTTTCTAATTGACCAATGTTTTGTGTTATGCCAGTAAACATGCTTACACCTCCTTAATTATTGATATAACGTCTTTTCAATGCATTACCAACGCGTGTTTCTGATTCAGGCATTTGCTTGCATATCACGCCTGGTACACCGCTACCTAATGTCGCATTTGTTTCATAGATCAACATTTCTTGCCACAGATTTTCTGCTATGAATGCATTCATGAGTTTCGGACCGCCTTCAATCATGACAGATTGAATATTTTGTTGGGCCAAATGGCGCAACACACCCGCCAAACCATGAGTCATCAGATAAACGTTGTGGTTTTGATTAGCAAATGCCACATTCTCGGTATAAATAATCCAACGATTAGAAAAATCAAAATGACTGTTTTGTAACCGACCACGTCGATCAATAACAACACGCATGGGCTGCTGATGATCAATAGCAACTAATCTAACCGTCAGCTGCGGTTGATCAACGAGAAGCGTTTGACTGCCAATCATAATGGCACTTTTTGCCGCGCGTTCTTGATGAACATCAATATCAGCGCGAGCATCAGTTAATTTTGTACGTTTGTGATGACCCGCTGACACAAAACCATCTTTTGATACAACTAATTTCAATTGGACATAAGGTTTTTTTGATTGAAAATAATAGTAAAATTCTGGATTAAGACATGCACTGTGATTTGTATTTAAAACGTCCACCTCAACACCTGCCGCTTTTAACAAAGCAATTCCCTGACCATTCGTTGTCGGATTTGGATCGATACTACCAACAACGACACGTCTGAGTCCCCATGTCGACATTTCCTTGGCACATGAACCAACTTTACCAGCTGATGAACAAGGCTCTAAAGTAACATACACCGTTGCGCCAATAATTTGATTTTTTATCTTTCAAATGATTAAACGCATTAATTTCAGCATGTGCTTGACCAAATGCTTCATGGTGACCCGTCGCGATAATTTGATTATTTTGAACGATAATCGCACCAACACGCGGATTATCAAACGTTTTGTAAGTAGTTGCTTTGGCTGCTTCTTGAGCAGCTAAAGCCATACATGTTAAATCATTCATCTTTCACCTCCTGAATTGTTAGAACAAAAAACCCGATGTGTTATGAATACACATCGGGTTATGATAGTTTAGGTCAATTCAAAAAAGTTTGATACATAAAAAGCACCAAAACGATTCTAAATCTTCTCCCATCCAGACTTTAACTGTCGGTCACAGAATTTCACTGTGTCAACAAGACAGTCAACCTGCCTCGTTCACGGACTGAGGTACGTGATACACATACCATCACCGTCGGTCGGGAATTACACCCTGCCCCGAAGATTATTGTTTAACAGTTTAAATATTAACAGCAATGTACGCTCTAGTCAATAAAATTATTTTTATTATCTCGCATGATGACAGTGAACCAATGACTTAATATTTTTAATTGTAAGCGCTTGCATAAATTATTCTTTGGGTTTATACTATAGCTGAACAGATAAATGGAACGTTCCAAGTAAAGGAAAAGAGGTCTAATATGTCTAAACAAAAATGGTGGCAAAACGCTGTTGTCTATCAAGTTTATCCAAAAAGCTTTCAAGATAGCGACAACGATGGTATTGGTGATATACGCGGTATTATCAATCGACTAGATTACATTGCGCAACTTGGGGTTGATGTCATTTGGCTTAACCCAATTTACAAAACGCCAGACATTGATGGTGGCTATGATATTTCGGATTATCAAGATATTAATCCAACCTTTGGTAACATGTCAGACTTTGAAGAACTGCTTGCCAAGGCACATGCACGTCATTTAAAAGTCATGATGGATCTTGTCGTCAACCATAGTTCATTTGAACACGAGTGGTTTAAAAAAAGTTTAGCCAGCTCCGAGCCAGATAACCAGTATCGTGATTATTACATTTGGCGTGATCCTGTTGACGGACATGAACCAAATAATTGGGGATCATTTTTTTCAGGACCAGCATGGACTTATGATGAACAATCTGGTCAATACTATTTACATTTATTCGCAAAAGAACAACCAGACTTAAACTGGGAAAATCCTGATGTCAGAAACAATATTTTCGATATGATGAATTGGTGGGCTACCAAGGGTATTGATGGTTTTCGAATGGATGTGATTTCCTTAATTTCCAAACCAAAAGGTTTACCTGACGCACCATTAGTTGACGATCAAGTATACGGTGACTCGGGTTCAATGGTCGCCAATGGTCCTCATGTTCATGAGTATCTCCAAGAAATGAATCACAAAGTGTTATCCAAGCATGACTGGATTACTGTGGGTGAGACAGCTGGCGTCACTACTGAAGAGGCACAAAAATATGCTAACGTTGACGATAGTGAATTAAATATGGTTTTTCAATTTGAACATGTCAGTTTAGATGGTAATACAAATCCAGCACTTGGTAAGTGGTCTGATCGCCGTGTCACCTTACCTGAATTACGTGCGAATTTAGTCAAATGGCAGAAGAGTCTTGCAGGTAAAGCATGGAACAGTCTGTACTGGAATAATCACGATCAACCTCGTGCCGTGTCTCGATTTGGCAATGATTCGCCAGAATTCAGAGTATTGTCTGCCAAAATGCTAGCGGCTGTTCTACATTTCATGCAAGGCACCCCTTACATTTTTCAAGGTGAAGAACTAGGCATGACAAATGCGAACTATCAAACATTGTCACAATATCGTGATTTGGAAACACTAAATATTTATGAAGATGCCGTCAATAAGACACACCTTGTTGAACCAGAAACCATGTTAAATTACCTCAGAGCGCGTTCGAGAGACAATTCTCGAACCCCGATGCAATGGGATAATAGCCATAACGCAGGTTTCAGTGAACATGATCCTTGGTTGTCTGTTAATCAAAACTATACAACCATTAACGTCAAGGAAGAAATATCTGACAAGAATTCAGTTTTAAATTTTTACAAACATTTAATTGATTTACGACATACGCTACCCGTCATCACGGATGGTCAATTTGATCTCGTGATAGGTAATGAAGATGACGCTGATGTGTTTGCTTATCAGCGATACAATGAATCACAAACAGTATTAATCATTGCTAATTTCACTGATACAACACTTAATCGACATTACGATTTTCCAAATGAACACGAATTACTCATTCAAAACTACCAAGATGATCAAGGCGATACCTTACGCCCATATGAAGTCAAAGCCTATCGCTACAACACTAAAATTACACATTGATATTAAAAAAGAAGGTTAATATGATGACAAGTAATCATAATGTAGTTCAAAATCAGCAAGTTACAGGCAAACTACCATGGAATGAACGCTTTAGTTACGGTCTTAGCGATTTTGCCTGCAGCTTTACATTTAGTTTAATCGGCACTTATTTAATGTATTTTTATACCGACATTTTTGGTATAACAGCCGCAGCTGTAGGTACATTAATGTTAGTTGCACGTGTAATTGATGCGTTAGACGGCCCATTTTGGGGTATTATGATCGATCATACCCATACGAAATGGGGTCGTAGCCGGCCCTACTTGTTGTGGTTCAACGCACCATTTACAATTTTTACAATCCTGTGCTTTACAACACCTGACTTACCCATGAACTGGAAAATTGTTTGGGCGTATGTCACTTATATTGGCATCAATGTATTTTATTCTGCCGTCAATATCCCACTGACATCTATTTTACCAAGTATGACGTCCAATCCAGATGAACGTGTATTGCTATCAACAATTCGTTCTTTATTTTCAAATTTTGGTGGCACCTTAATATCCGTTATTGCCCTACCATTGGTCACCTTATTTGGTGGCAGCGATAATTCTAGAAAGGGATTTTTCTGGCTAGCCGTCATGGCAGCATTAGTATTCTTTGTTATTTATTTAATTGTTTTTGCAAATATTCGTGAACACGTCAAGACACGTAGTTCAGAAAAAGCCTTACCAATTAAAACATCACTAAAGGCACTAAAGAATAATTGGCCTTGGGTGATTGTTGTCGGATTAAATTTTATTTATTGGCTAGGTATGCAAACTAAAGGACAAGTTACCATCTATTTCTTTAAATACAATTTAGAAAGACCTGGACTTGTTTCACTAGCACTGTTCTTTAATGCTGTTGGATTAATCTCTGTCTTTATCACACCCTATGTTGTCACTAAACTCGGAAAGAAGCGAACCCTGTTAACGGGACTAGGCATTAGTATCGGTGGTCAATTAATACTTGGTTTAGGTGCTCAACTTCTGAATATTCCAATAGTTATTATCGGTACAATCGTAGGAAATTTTGGTAATGGCTTTGTCGGTGCTTTGATTGCTGTCCTATTAGCAGATGCCGTTGATTATGGTGAATGGAAAAACAATGTTCGAGCCGAAGGTATCGTCACTTCAGCATCTAGTTTTACTGCTAAGTTTGGCATGGGCTTGGGTGGCGCTATTACAGGTATGCTTTTGTCAGCTGGTCACTATGTGCCAAACAAAGTACAAAGCGCTTCTGCCCTTTTCAGTATTGAAGCTAACTATGTTTGGGTGCCTATGATTGCCTTAGTCATTTCATTTATTTTAATTCTTCTTTACCGCTTAACACCGGAACGGGAAAAGGTTATGCGTCGTGACCTCGCCTTAAAGCATAGTCGTGAGGATCAAGAAGATCTTAATGCAGCACAATAAAAAAAATCATAAAGAGGTAATCGATATGTCTGAAGAACAACTTCATATTAATCCTAATGACTTCGCTATGAAAATCATTGGTCAAACACCAAAAGACAATAAACAGACTAATCAACAATTTATTAAAAGTCAGCTCACATTATATTTAGAAGCCTATTATCTGATCAATGATTTCAATCAGCTAGAAGTTTCACAACTTGAACAAATGAAACAGCAACAAATATCAGAATTATTTGATAAAATGTTATCAGGAAGATTTTCTGTTTAACAAAACAAAAAAGAACGTCCTAACCAAGGGCGTTCTTTTTATAAGATAAAGCAGGTGCTATGTTGTCTAATATGAATGATGTCGCTCGCATAGCGGGTGTTTCACGCGGTTCTGTTTCTAACTATATTAATGGTCAAAAAACGCGACCTGATACACAAATCAAAATTGAAAAAGCAATTAAAGCACTCAATTATGTTCCAAATGCTACCGCTCGCGCTTTAAAAACAAGTCGCTCAAATTATGTAATATTTATCATACCGACAGTTAACACCCCCTTTTTTTCCGAACTGAGTTATCATGTTCAGCTAGAGCTCAAAAAATTTGGTTATAAAATGATTTTGTGTAATTCCAACAGTGAACCGACAGAAGAACTGGAATATATTCAAATGGCAAATACACAAAAGGTGGCTGGTATCATTACAATGTCGTATGCTGACGTTGCTGACCTAGTATCGCCTAATATTGCCCTTGTTTCTATCGAGAAAAAAGTATCTGATAATTTTCCTATGGTTATCTCAGACAACTATCAAGGCGGAAAATTAGCTGCTCAAAAATTACATGACAGCGGTGCTAAACACCTTCTTTTTGCATCCAAATCACCCATCAAAGACATTTCAAGTGTGAGACAACAAGGATTTGTAGATTATTGCACAGAGAATAATCTAACTTATGACACATTTTTATCACGAGACATCCCCAATTTCATTGATGACTTTAGAGATTTCATTTTAGAAAATAAAAGCGATCATGCGTTTAAATACGACGGTGTTTTTTCAGATTCCGATGAATATGCGAACGCTTTCTGGCATATTTTACTTCAGTATGATATTAATGTACCTGCTGATGTTCAAATTATTGGCTTTGATGCTGCCCGTACCTATCAAAGGCAACCTACCTTCCTCTCCGCTATTCGCCAACCAATTGAAAAAATTGCATCAGAGGCAGTGACTAGACTATTGTTGCAACTCCCCCACCCAGAACAGCATAGTCAAAAAAATTCAGTCACTGTATTACCGGTTACTTTTCAACAAGGTGTCACAACAAAGACTGATAGGCATTAACCCAGTCATTGTCCAACATACAGCAAAAGTGTTCTATCGCAACGATTGATGAAGTTACGATAGAACACTTTTTAATTGAAATTTGTTAAGCCATTTTCATCACGCCGTCAACACCGAAATACTGCCATGAGCCATCTGACAATCTTTCAAAGCGATCTGTTACCATCTCTCCTGAATCTGCGTCATAATAACGCGTTTTGCCCTGCTTATCAGTCACCGCCTGTCCTTTGATTTGGTGATAATTGTCATCAAAAAACAAATTTTGACCATTAATTGTTTGATTACCCTTAACAGCACGACCATTTGCACCAAAGTAAAACCATGAACCATCTGTCAGCTTTTCAAAGCGATTAACAATCATTTCGCCAGAATCAGCATCATAATAAGTTGTCCGTCCTTGATTATCAACGTACTCATGCCCCTTAATCTGATTATATTGATCATCGAAATAAAGCTTCTGACCTTTGATTGCTTGACTTCCCTTGACAGCACGACCATTTGCACCAAAGTATGCCCAATCACCATTAGATAGCTTCTCAAAGCGATTAACAATCATCTCACCTGAATCAGCATCATAATAAGTAATTCGCCCTTGATTGTCAACATACTCATGTCCTTTGATTTGACGGTAGTTATCGTCGAAATACAGCTTTTGTCCTTGAATAGTCCTTTGACCCTTGACAGCAACACCGTTTGAACCAAAGTAAACCCATGAGTTGTCCTCTAACTGCTTAAATTGATCAGTCAACATATCACCAGAATCAGCAGAGAAGTAGCGCAATTGCCCATCAGCACTTGTAACTAGTTGCCCCTTGACTTGAATGCCGTCACTGTTGAAGTATTGAACATGTGTTTGTTGGTCTATTTTAATCGTTGTTAACCCTTTATTTGCCATCACACCATTTTTGTCAAAATAGCGCCATTGCTTCTGACTGTCCATGAAATAATCACCAGCTGCTTGTTTACCTTGTTGATTAAAGTAATACGTGTTCCCATCAGCATCAGTCAAATAGGCATCTTGCAACTCAACACCATTTGGCAAGAAGTAGTAGGTTGCGCCATTGATTTTCTGGAAAGAATAAGTCATGTAGCCATTCTTATCAAAATAATACCAATTTGAATTTTTATCTTGAATAAAGGTATCTTTCGCTTGATAACCACTCGTTGAAAAATAGGTCATTCCCTTGTCATCCGAAACAAATCCTGTATTTGATGTTTGATTCACCAATTGTTTTGGCAAAAAGGCATTTTTATCTCCTGAGGCAACCTTAAAGTAGTCGTTAGTTGCCCAATCCTTCAAAACATAGTAAGCACCTCGTCCTTGGATGTTACTACCATTGAAGTATTTTGCAGACCATTCCTGAATTTTTTCACTTGGATCCATTGGTACCCCAGTAGAAATTTGATTGGTGGTAAACAACGAAGGATATTGCGATTTGATGGTATCAAGAAAAGCACCACCATATTGTTTTTGATAATCGCCCCCACCCACAGTTTTTGCCGCATAAAGTGTTTTATTAATCACTGAATTATTATTATAAACACCTGAATTATTGACACGTTCTGCCGTAACCACTTGCTGACCTGTTAGGTTATAAATTTGATCCGGCACCCAGTCAGCCATCGCTTTGATGCCTGATGCGTGCAAAGATTTAATTGCATCGCGTAATTCGTCGACTGTGCCATACTTTGTTGGTATGTTAAATCCAAGATCATAACGATCAGTAAATGCGTAGCCATTTTGAATAATCGAATCTAAGAAACTACCCTCTGTACTTGATCGGTACTGTGGTGCAAATTCAAAACTCGTAATACCCCAGTCCTTGTAGAGTTGTGTATTTTTAGCGATAATTGTATTTGTATATTCGTCTGCATTGGTTGGGAATGATTGAAAGTTAGAAAAACTTTCATAAATAACTTGAGAATCTAATGCAGCATTCGAATGCAATGTTTGACCATTATTAATTGACGTAAGCTCGCTGTCTGCTGTTCTTGCATCTTGCGTGTCCTGTGCATCAACCGGTGCCCAAACTGCCAAATATCCTGAAACTTGTGGATTAGCAACGCCTTGAATTTCTGAAGCATCAAAAATTAATTGTCCATCGCCGTTCGTATATTTGATTTTTGACAAATCCGTATCTGACTGATTAATTTCAGTAACCAGGCCATCTTTGGTCGTCAATAATATTGGGCGATAAGCTTGATTTTTGTGAGCAGCACCCATTGTAACAACAATTTGGTCTGACTGGCTTAGTTTCAAATCAGGATTGTTCGCCTCAATAACTGCCAACCCCTGCGTACGTGTTTCACTTGTACCTTCATCGGTCGCTGACATAGCCCCCTTACCATAACGTACAGATGTGAGTACACCATGATTAGAATCTGCGGCCATCGATGAATCGCCAGTAACATAGTGCATTGCCATCGTCTGTCCACCAGCTACATACTTCAAACGTGATTGTAGCAATGTATTAATCGCATCATAATAAGGCGATTTGTTCGCCATATATTGACCATCATCAGTGAAAAGGTCACCATAATAAACACGCGGTACCGTGTCCTTATTGGTTAACAACAAAGCATAAGTGCTTGGTATGTTGAATTGTGTAAATTCTTTATCCGTTTTCAACTGATCAGCATTATAAATCTTAAATGCTTGTGTTAACTCGTCTTGTGTTGGTGTCAAGCCATCTGAATTAGGATTGATTTTTTGTTTAATAATTTCAGCAATAACCGTCTGAACTTCACTATCATGTGCCCTTACAAAGGAATAGTTTGGTCTCGCAGTATTATCCGTATCATCCACTGTCCGATTCACTAAACTATTTGTTATGAGCGGCTCTAATCCACTACGAACGGCATGCCCATCTTGATCAGTAACCGGCATTGTCAAAGAATATTTCAAAGACAATCTGAGTTTATTATCCATTGACAACTGATTATCACCATGGTCTTTGACATACTGAGCGTCGTTATCACTCCAGTCTTCTAAAATAGATAGATGTTGATTCGCAGTCGCGTCATCCTTATCGACCCCATAGGCTGCCTTCATATAGTCAGACTGAATTTGTAATAAATCAGCATCAACGTTATCAACAGCATCCACACGAATGCTATCAAAATTAGCATCGGCATCCTGATTAGTAATTGAACCAAAGTTCAACAAATAGTATAACCAATTAAGTTGTTCAGCTTGAACAACAGGATTAGAATTATCAACATCATTGGCTAATAAGAAATCATAACCACCTTGCGTTGGATCTTCTGAATAAGAATAATAACCTTTTTGATTAGTTGGGGTCCTATTCAAAAGACGGTAATCAGAATTTGCATCAGGTGTTTTATCACTATTAACATATAGTAAAGCGCCACCTTGTAAGTGATCCTTGTCATCACCAGTTGTTTGGTACTCACTAGCGATATTCCAATTTGGTTGGCTATCAACAAAATTAGATATTGTCTGTTTTAACCAATCAGTTTGTTGATCTTGACTTATTTTTTGTTCAATATTAGCTTGAATATCGTGTGCTGCCTTGTTCAAATCACTTTGGTCATCTTCGTCAGTAAAATCAACTGAATGTTGACTCAAACCAGCATTTTTCATATAGTTCAAATAATTAACTTGTGTGACTTTGTCTGGCCACCAACTCATCAATAGTGGTCGAAAATCGTTGTCCGTTGAAGGTGTCCAATTTTTACCATCCGTGAGTATGTCAGTTGGTCGATACCAACTATCTGCGGTTAAATAACCATCAATGTCAGTAAAGCTGTCTGCCGTATCGTCATGAACAGCGTTATGTTGGGAAAAATTATCATTTTGACTTGTTAGCCCTTGTTTAAATTTATAATCATCAGTTGGGACTAAAAAACCATTATCTTTATCAAAATATAGAACATGACCATCTACAATTGCAGTAAAATTTTTCTTAATTTGACCATTATCATCAACATAAACTGTTTGACCATTAACTGTTTGAATATTTTTTGAACTGTATTGTATTGGTTCAGGTGTGTTTGTGTCACGTTTATCATTTTTGGCCGACGGATTATTAGTTGTTGTATCAGTTATATCCTGATTGTCATCATTTTTTTTATCTGTCGTGCGCTGTTCATTCGTATCTTGGGTAGGATCTGTTTGATTCCCTGCGTCTTTGTCAGAAGCAATTTGGGTGTTAACGTCTTTATCCGTATTGTTAGTGTTGCTAACGCTAGCATCTTTATTAACGTTAGTTTGCGTGTCAGCATGATTGACATCAGAGCTTTTTTGATCACTTGCGCCTTTATCAGCGTCAGGTTGGTTATTATTGACATCGTTCACGGTGCCTGTCGTCACATCAACTTGTGTGTCATCGCTATTCGTGCTTGCTATAGGAGCAACTTGGGCAGTAGAATCTGTTTGGGCCACATCCGTTGGCGCTGTCACCGCATCAGCATGATTAGTTTCCTGATTCTGATTATTTGTTTGTGTGCTATTCGCTGCTTGATCGTCATGTACGATAACGTTATCATGACTTGTGGTGGCATCTTTTGCACCTGCATCTGTCACGGTAGGCGTATCTGAAACAGATGTATCAACGTTTGTTGCTGCTACAACCTGAGTAGTCGATTCACCATGTGTTGTATCGGCGTATACTTGCTGTTGTACTGCTAACCCAAAGCTCAAAATACCAGCGGCAACCCATAATTTACCCGACTTATAAAGCTTCTTACGGCATGTTGTTTTTTCATTCTTCATGTTATTTTTCTCCAAAAATAGTCATTTTTTCGTTAATTGTCACTCTCAATAAATGCTTATTGACATCAACAACCCTTTCAATATACACTAATAAAATACACAACTTCATAATATTCAAAAATGAATATTATGACCCGGAGAAATTTACTATGATAAAAAACGATGAAATCATTAAAAAAATTAGGAAATCGAGAGGCATTTCTCAAAAAGAATTAGGTCATTTAATTGGTTCCCAATCGATGATCTCCCGAATAGAGAATAATCAAAGTTCCCCAACTGATTACAATTTACAAGAAATTTGTCAAATTTTAAACATACCCATTGAAGAGTACTTCGAAGCGACATTTGGGAAAAAAAAACAATTTAGACTTAATAAAATCAGCTTTAGAGCAGGCGTATGTCAAACAAGATAAAGTTGCATTACAACATATTTATGATGTAGCTCAAGACAAGACCATCGAACAGCCAGATAATTTGACACGAAGACATTTTGCTCTAATGGCTAAATCGACCTTATATCGTTTGGACTATGCATTGGCAAGCGAATTAATACAGCGTGAACTCATAGATTATTTTTTTGCTATTGATAATTGGCAATACTATGATCTTTGTTTGTTTTTTTTTGTACACAATATGATAAACGTTGAAAAATTAAAGCCCTATATTAATGATATTTTAAATCAATACCTCAACAACAAATTATCAACAGCAGCGAGCAATATGGTAGCACCTACTCTAATCGCGTTTTTAGAATCAACTATGTTACAACAAAAAACGACTATCACTCAATCACTGTTCTTACGATTGGATTTTATTGACCACTTTGAACAAGACATGACTTTCCAAACTTGGCTATTATTTTTACGTGGCCTATTTGAAAATAACAAAACCACAATTCATGAAGCCTATAATATTGTTAGGTCGCTTCATATGACTCAACTTCAAAAACTATTTGATCATACAATAAAATACTATCAACTATTATCTTGAAGATAAGGTCGTACCAACTGTCTGACGTTGTATTGACGATCACTAAAAAAGCGTTAACTAGATTAAATCCTAGTTGACGCCTTTTATCTGACAAATCATTAAATTTCTGACGTTATTCAACAATTTCTTTCATCACTTTTTCGTAATTATCGATCACTTTAGTCACATTTTTTCTACCTTTATAAATTGCATAACCTACGATTAACATTAGGATAGCACTAACAACACTTACCCCCACGCTAGTGATAACTATCCAAAGACTTTGATGTCTCAGAAAATAGGTCATTAACACGCCAATACCAACTAACAATGAGAAAAAAGATTGCCAATGCTGCAAATTACGTAACATGTTTTCTTGAAACACAATTTCATCTTTGTAACCTTGTGACATACTTTTGGCATCTGTTATCATATCACACCCCTCATGACTTAATAAGTTAATCCTGGGTTAAAGAATCCTACTAACACACCGATTAGAGCAACAACAACCAAAATCAACATGACTTTAATTGGTGAAATATTCTTTTTAGCCATTAACCACCAGCAAGCAACAATGAAAGCAGCAGTCAATAGTCCTGGATAAACTGAATCTAACTTATCTTGTAATACCAAGTAAGCTTTACCTGATGAATTTGTTAATCTAAACGACGTCTTCACCGTAACCCAAGTAGCCGCAACGCCTCCAACAACCATACCACCCACTGTGGCAATTGCTTTTCGAACGGCTTTACCTTGTGCGCCAATTAAAATACCAACTGCTTTATCACCCAACTCATAACCTTTGAAGTAGGCAAAACGCATACCAAAGTAACCAATTAGGTTCCAAACGATAATATAAAATATTGCGCCCAACGGTGAACCACCATCAGACATACCCAAGGCTATACCCAGAATAACAGGAATTAATGTTCCGACAACCAACGAATCGCCAATACCAGCAATAGGCCCCATCAAACCTGCACGTAATCCGTTAATCGTTGTATCATCAACATCTCCACTGCTACCACTGTTAACTTGATTAGCTCTGGCTTCTTCCAAACTAGCAGTGATTCCAACAATAATTGTTCCTAACTGTGGTTCTGTATTAAAGAACGCTGTATAGGTTTTCATTGCTTTTTCTTGGTCTTCTTTATTATCATACAGTTCCTCAACAATAGGTAACATTGAAGTTAAGTACCCAAACGTTTGCATATGCTCTTGAGAAAATGCTGTTAAATGACCGTAAAACCAGTGATGAAAAGATCGATTTAGCGTCTTACGAGAAAGTACTTTCTTTTCTGTATTAGCCATCTTAAATATCCTCTTCTTCCTCGTCATCATCAATCACTGTACCACCTGAAGCGCTAGCCACTGGTTGCTTATTAGTGCTGATTGCCATATCCAACTTGTAAAAAATCATGGCAAAAATTAACGATACAACTGTTACAGAAACTAAATTAAGTTTCAATGATGCCGCGAAGGTAAATCCCACAAAGAATGGTATAAAGTCAAGTGGTCCTTCTACTATTTGCTTAAGTAAAATAGCAATTCCGACACAGGGTAGTAAAGCACCTACTGTGAATAAGGTTTTCATTGGAATGCCATCCATTGGTAACGCTGTTTTAAGCGCTTGAACGGCACTTGAACCAAAATGCGTCATCAGCACGGTTGGTATGAAAGAGAAGAATAGATGTGAAATCCAAGGATAACCCCAGTCAACCGCATACAGTTTTTTAAAATCACCTTTTTCAACTGCACGCCAACCCATATGCTGCCATACAAGGTTCATCGTTGCTGTTCCGTAAAACAATACAGTACCAACAGTACCAACCAAGGTACCCATTGACTTGGCTAAGTCAGCAGCATTTGCTGACGTTGCTGAAAGTCCTTGTGCATGAATAGCAACCATGGCTAACGGAATACCGATATAAGACACGGCCCTTAAATCCGCAGAAACTGTACCACCTGGCGTTACTAAGGCGATATAGACCAACTGCATGGCAACACCGGCAGCAATACCTGTTTTCATATCACCTAATACAATACCACACACCAAACCACCGACTAATGGTCGCCCTAACGTGTAATTACCAATCGTAGACCCTGCCATACCTGGCATAGAAGACAAACTGGCAAAAATACCTAGAATACTTGCTTGTATCCAACTAATTGTCATTTCCCTAACCCCTTTTATGTTAGTTTACAAATCAAATTTACCTTTGAAATCATCCCAATAACCAATTGAAACATCAGGTAAAAGCTGAAACTTGACTTGATATCCCTGTTTTTGAATGGCTTCAAAAGCAGTTGCTTCTTCGGGTAAAATTGATTGGTTATTGCCAAGTTTAATGGCGTTAGGTCGATCATTAGCCGGTCCGACAATGACTTTTTTAATCTCACTTGGGACAAATCCATAGTCAACAAGAATTGTTTTCATATCCTGTGGTGTCTTAGTGATTAAAAAGTATTGGCGATCAGAATCTAAAACTTGTTGTGCCTTTTCTTTAAAATGTGCCAATGTCCATACAAAAGTTTTCTTTTCAGAAGCACTTTTAAAAGCATCCTTTAAAATAGGGTTGTTTGCAGCAGCATCATTCACTGCGATCAAACCATCACAAGGATATTCTTTCGCCCAACGGGTCACAGTTTGACCGTGTATAATTCTGTCATCGATACGTACAAATGAAATACTCATAAGTTTTTATTCCTTTCAAATTTCCTCATCATCGTCTGATTCATTAGCTATTTCAAACTTTTTTACTGCCGTTGTTGCTTCGTTCAAAATAGCTGTTACGAATGCGTCTTGATCCAAACTGTCTTTTAGGATAGCTGCATTGAGTGCCATCGGGAAATTCATGCCACCTAGAATCACAGTGTTTGTCAATTTATCCTGTTGATTTAAAATATTCGTGACAGCCGTTAACGGACTACCACCAATAATGTCAGCCAAAACAATTAACGAGGCATCAACATCAAAACTAGCGACTAACTTTTTAACACGCGTTTCAAACTGGCCAATATCTTCATCAGATTGAAATCCAATAGCTTTAACAGTTGCTATATCATCGCCGATAAACATACTGAGAGCATCTCTCAAACCCTCTGAAAATTGGCCATGGCTTACCAAAATGAGATTTTTCATTCACTTTTCCTCTTGCTTTCATGTCAGTGTACACTGATATTTAGATCACGAATGTAAGCGTTTACATTCCCTACAACATATTTTACACTTACATCTCATAAAAAACAATCCTATTTCTTAAAATGGATTGATAAACAACAAAAAACCAAATAAAGTTAAACCTAACTTTATTTGGCTCCCTAATTTTAAAAAATAGTGACTACCACACCCGATATTTTTAAATCGTATCAAGTAATTGGACACTATCCTGTATATCTCGTGGTTGCGTCACTAATTTTGCACCAAGACTGAGTAATTCATTTGTGCCACGAGAAGTTTCTGAAAAAATCGAACCAGGCACAGCTAATACTTCACGGTTATTTTGTAACGCAATATTAGCGGTGATCAAGCTACCCGATTTATTTTTTGCTTCGACCACTAAAGTTGCTGAAGATAGCCCCGCAATAATACGATTACGCGCTGGAAAATGCGACCGCTGAGGACCAGTTCCAGGCATATATTCACTTAATACTAAGCCTTGTAATGCAATTTGCTTTTGAAGTGACTCATTTCGTCTAGGGTAGAAAATATCGATTCCTGTACCAATGACTGCAATGGGCACCCCCTGATGCGCAAATGTTATTTGATGCGACATCACATCTATCCCCTGAGCTAAGCCTGACACGATAGCAACGCCGGCATTGATCACGTCTGGTAACATATGTCGTAAAGTCGACATGCCATATGAAGTCGCCTGCCGCGTACCAACAACGGATAGACTAGGTAACTTAAGTGCATCCAATCGACCAGCATAAAATAAAATCATTGGTGGCTCAAATATTTCACGCAAACGTTGAGGATACACCGCATCAAAAAATGTGATATACGACGCATTAACAGCTTGTGCTTGTCGTAAAGCACCCGCATAACTCGCACGGATACGATTATGATAGGTTGGTTTGGCGATTTTTAATAGAAAGTCTAATGACCAAGGATAAACCGTTGGTGTCACGTCCTCATTAATCAATTTGATAATGTATGAAGTTGTGGCTGTGCCAATGCCTTGTGTCAAGTGAATCGCTAACAATTGCTGGTTTAAGTTCATATTTTTTTCCTCAAACCATCATACGAAGAAACATCCTCGATGTCACAACACTTTAATCCGAAACACAATGACATTAATTGTCCACGATTTCACTCAAGTATTCCCAGCGTACCATTTTTTCGTCCAATTGCTGTTCCAAAGCCTCAGTTTCTTTTTGTAGTTCGCCTAATTTGACATAATCTGTGCCGTTTTTAAGCATATCATTAGGAATTTCTCCCAATCGTGTTTCAAGCTGTGCAATATCGTCTTCGATCGTTGCCCATTCTTTTTTCTCACTATAAGTCAACTTCTTCTTCTGTGTTGTTATTGGTTGTGGTTTTTCAATGATTGTTTTTTCGATTAATGTCGGTTTGGTATCAAGATGTGTCGCTAAATAGTCACTGAACAAGCCATCATAGCGTTCCACAATACCATTTCCTTGGAACATATACAATTGGTTAGCCACTTTATCCAGGAAATAACGATCGTGTGATACTGTGATCACAGCACCTGAGAAACTTGATAAAAAGTCTTCCAGTACGGTTAATGTCCCAATATCTAAATCGTTGGTTGGCTCATCTAACAACAAAACATTTGGTTGTTGTAACAAGAGTTTAAGTAAATATAATCGTCGCTTTTCACCACCTGATAATTTACGAATCAATGTGCCATGCATAAATGGCGGAAATAAGAATTGTTCAAGTAGTTCAGACACACTCACCTGATTACCATCCTTATCAGTCACTGAACCCGCAACATCTGTTAAATAGGCAATCACACGCTTATCATCTGGAATTTCTTCGGTGACCTGCGTATAATAAGCCATTTTGACTGTTTCACCTAATTCAATGACACCGCTTGTCAAAGGTATTTTGCCAGCAATGACATTCAAAAATGTTGATTTACCTGCACCGTTTTCACCTGTAATACCAATCCGATCACCACCAGCTACGCGTAAATTAAAATCGTTAAACAACACCTTATCATCAAATTTCACACCCGCATGTTCAACGACAATAACCTTTTTACCCAAACGCTGTTGACCCAAATTAACGGCAACATCATCATCAAGTTTTAAAGTTCCCATTTGTGCTTCTAGTTCAGAAAATGCATTTTCACGAGCTGTTTGTTTCGTTGTACGTGCACGGGCAGATTTGTGCATCCAAGCTAATTCTTGTTTATATAATTGTTGTTGCTTGTGTTCAGCTACTTTACTTTGTTCAACACGCTGTGATTTTCCAATCATATAATCTTGATAATTACCTTTGTATTCATAAAGATCGCCAAATGACAATTCAAAAATCCGTGTTGTGACAGCATCCAAAAAGTAACGATCATGAGTAACAACCATAACAGCGCCCTTGTAGCTGGCCAGATATTTTTCTAACCAGACAATTGAATCAAAATCTAAATGGTTCGTAGGCTCATCTAAAATGAGGAGATCCGGTGCTTCGATTAAGACTTGTGCTAAACCTACGCGCTTTCGTTGACCACCAGATAATTCACTGACTTTGCGTTGCAGTTCAGGCATATGCAGTTGCGTTAAGATCGATTTGATTTGCGCCTCTGTTGTCCACGCGTCATTCCTATCCATTGCGTTTTGGGCATCTTCAAAATTTTGAGCAACTTTAACATCTGTTGGCTGTTTACCAAACTGTTCCAAAGCATATTGATAGTGCCTAATTGTTTTAAAAACCGGCTGTTCACCTGACAATATTGCATCCATCACTAAGGCATTGTCGTCTAATATCGGGTTCTGTGTGAGATAACCAATCGTATAATCATTTTGCTTTGTCACTTGTCCCGAATCTGAAGGATTCACACCCGATATAGCATTGAGTAACGATGTTTTCCCTGACCCATTGACACCAATGAGGCCAATACGATCACCAGATGTAATTAAAAATGAAATATCGTTAAATAACACTTTTTCGCCATACGTACTTTTTAAGTTGTCTACTCTAAATTGTTTCATATTATCATTATACCTAACATTTATCCTTTTTATCTTTCTAAATTTTTGTTATACTTAGATCAATATTTCACTAGCACTTGTAGTCGTCACAGGAGACATTCATATGCAACTTACTGCTAACATCCAAAATTATCATTTTGACCACATTTTACTCAATGCAGCTGGCGTCATGTGCCAGACAACTACTGAACTTGATACTGTTCTAGCTTCTGATTATACAGGTGCAGTTGTCACAAAGTCTGCCACACCAGCGCTAAGGGCAGGTAACCCTGAACCACGTTATTACGAGATTCCTAATCATTTGGGAACGATTAATTCAATGGGTTTGCCTAACGCTGGCTTTGATTATTATATGTCGTATGTGTCCGAAAAACAAACAACCAAGCCCATCTTCTTTTCTGTTGCAGGATTATCTAAACAAGATAATCTGGACATGTTACATCAGTTACAAGACTCTAAGTTTAATGGTCTTGTTGAATTAAACCTTTCATGTCCTAATGTGCCAGGTAAGCCACAAACTGCTTATGATTTTGAAACCACAGAACAAATACTATCTGAAGTGTTTACTTTCTTCACCAAACCATTAGGTGTTAAATTACCACCGTATTTTGATATTGCTCATTTTGATATGATAGCTAATATTTTAAACAAGTTTCCACTGGCCTTTGTGAACACTATTAATTCGATTGGTAATGGCTTAGTCATTGACGAGGATACTGATACAGTTGTCATCAAACCAAAATCAGGATTTGGCGGTGTCGGTGGGCCATTAGTTAAGGCAACTGCTTTAGCCAACGTTCGTGCGCTACGTCAACGATTAAATTCATCAATAAAGATTATTGGTACTGGTGGCGTCACTACAGGACGCGATGTCTATGAACATATTCTTTGTGGTGCAGATTTAGTTGAAGTTGGTTCTCAATTAGCTATTGAAGGTATTGGTGTGTTTGAGCGACTTGAAAAAGAATTAGCTGACATTCTGACAGAAAAAGGTTATACCATACTTGATGATGCCCGCGGACAACTCAAAACGATTTCATAATACCGTTTTCTATCGTATGTAAAACATAAAAAGGCGTTGATAGCGATTATCGGGTTTTAAACCTTGTCAATCGTTCAACGCCTTTTTAGTATCAATTTTTTAACGCAAAGCTTCAACGTCACGAGCAATCATTAACTCTTCATTAGTTGGAATGAGCAAGCCAGTAACACTTGAATCATCGGTCGTCAAAATAGCTTCTTTACCACGTACATTGTTAGCTTCAGCATCTAGTTTAACACCAGCAAATGCCAATGATTCCAAAACCTTAGCACGTGTCACAGCATCATTTTCACCGATACCCGCTGTAAAGATTACTGCATCAACACGTCCAAGTTCCGCAAAATATTGCCCAGCATAACGGATAACACGATCATAAAACATATCAAGTGCCAACTTAGCATGGGTATTAGTTTCTTGTACTTCTTCCAAATCACGCATATCACTTGAAATAGTAGAAATACCTAGTAACCCAGACTTTTTATTCAAGACAGACAACATTTCTTCGTTTGATAGACCTTCACGCTCTTGAATGTAATACACTAATGAAGGATCAACATCCCCTGAACGTGTTGCCATAGTCAAACCAGCTAACGGTGTGAAGCCCATTGATGTGTCGTACGATTTACCATTCTTAATTGCAGTAATTGAAGCACCCGCACCTAAATGAAATGAAATGGCATTGAATTCGTCAAGTGGAATATCTAACTTTTTCGCTGCACGTTCAGTAACATAACGATGTGATGTCCCATGTGCACCATACTTACGCGCACCATAACGTGCATAATATTCATAGGGAATGCTATATAGATAGTTTTTTTCAGGCATCGTTTGGTGGAAAGATGTGTCAAATACTGCTACAGACAACGCGTCAGGTAGCAGCTTTTGGAAGGCACGAATTCCCATAGCATTTGCTGGGTTATGTAGCGGTGCGTAATCAGCCAAGCGATCAATTTTTGTTAAGACGTCATCATTAACGACAACAGAATGGTTAAACCATTCACCACCAGCAACAACACGATGGCCAACACCTGTAATTTCATTGAAGTCCTTTACAATACCGAGGTCAGTTAACTTTTGTAACAAGACATCAATAGCCTGATCATGGTCTTTAATTGCCATCTCATGTTCGAATTTTTGACCACCATTTTTGGTTAATGTAATATGGCCTTCTTCAGCGCCTATCAAGCGTTTTGGTTCAATATCTTTACCATATTTGATCGAAATTTCAGCATTATCTTGTCCAATGCGTTCAATAATACCTTGCATCAATACCATTTCTTCAGGCATTTCCAACAATTGAAATTTAAGTGATGAGCTGCCGGCGTTTACTGCCATTATTTTTGACATTGCGTCTACCTTTTTACCTTTATTATATCTATTCGTAACATACAATAATTTGATATGTCATAGCATTATTGTAACATTTTTTGACTGTAAAGGACACTTGATGTCCAGCAAAATATGTTACAATTATTTGTATATAAAATTTGCATGAGCAGGTAAAAGATGATTAAAAAGTGGTTATTACGTAATTTAATTGGTGTTATCATGACTGTTTCTATCTTAACCACCACATTTCTGTTAGTTTACTCTCTTGCCAATAAAAATAAGATTACAACATACCCCAACCAGGTACAACTTCGAAGTGGCCCTGGCCGACAATATTCGGCAACTGCTTCACTCAAACGCGGAACAAATCTTATTATCATGTCAAAAACACGTGGCTGGTATAAAGTTAGACGCACTGATAATGAACAAATCGGTTGGGTTGCGGGTTGGGTTGCTGAATCAAAAACGTTACGCACTGCAACACCGATTAGTGAAGCAACCATTGTATTAGACCCTGGTCATGGTGGTGTCCCTAGTAAAAAATATGATGGCCTATCTGGTGATAATGGTTCCTCATCAGCGAATGGTAAATTTTTTGAGAAAACGTATACTTTACGCACCGCTAGACATATGAGAACCGCACTTCAAAAAACTGGTGCCCGGGTGCTCATGACCCGAGATAAAGATGTATTAATCCCTTTACTTCATATTCCACGTCTAGCAGAAAAGTACCAAGCTGATGCCCAAATATCAATTCATTTTGACCATGCTGGCAATGAAAATGGCACAACAGAAGCCAGTGGTATATCTCAATACTATTACCACAAAAATGGTAAAGCACTTACTCAAGCGCTTAATACATCACTGAATCATTTACCGATCAACAATCGTGGTATGGATGATGCACAATATGTCGTCTTAGATAAGGTCACCCGTCCTGCAACATTATTAGAATTAGGTTATATCAATAATCCTTCTAATTTTAAACTCATCCGAACAACAAAGTACCAACAGCAAGTAGCTCAGCTAACTGTGCAGGGGTTAGCAACCTATTTTAAACAAAATACGGAGATGAAATAATGTCAATATTAAAAAAAACAAAGCAAGACTTTGAAGAAAGCATTGCCAATCAAACAACTGAACAGGTTGAAGACCACTTAGATGGAATGATTGTTCAGCCTTTCGCCTATAAAAAACTGTTAATTATATACCGGATTGAGCAATATCCTAGTACAAGCAATCACATTGACAATAAAATTCTTGAATTTGATAAAAAAGAGCCCTTATCTGAAAAGCGATATAACGACATTATTGCTCGTCTAAAGAATGACGATAGTGATCGCATTGCTATTGTCAATATTTTGCCACTTGTTGATTAAATTCATCTAAAAATCAGCAACACTTTGATCAAAGTGTTGCTGATTTTTTGTGCTAAAATACACGTTCAAACCGTTCCAATACAATTTCTGTATCATCGTCTAGTTGATAATTATACTGCGCTAATTCATGCTGCCAAAACTGCGTATGCACACGTCGCCAATAATCAAGCGTTCGATCGCCCTCGCCTTCAAGATAAGCATGGCGTTCGTCTACAAGATTAAATTTTTCAATGACTACCTGTGTTGTTTGAATGATTGCAACTGGTAACCTTTGTTTGTCTAGTACAATAAAAAAATCACCAACTTTTGGTATCGGTTCATTATCTAGTGCGTAGCCTTCTGCCCAACTTGCAGTAGCTGTTTTTGTACCTGAAATAATTAACCCTGCTAATTCATCCGCTACATCTACTGTACCAAACTGACCTGATGCAGGCAAAGGCGTGTCCAATGCTAAGTGCCATTGGGTTAAATAGTTTACCCAATAGTCACCTATCTTCGCTGCATTCACGTTTAGTATGACATCAACTAATTGATCATGCGGCTCAACAGGAAACCAATCGATTAATTGTACCCCTAATGCTAGTGCGATTGACTGGCCGTCATAGTGTGCCAAAAAACGGTCATAATAGCCTGCACCGTAGCCTAAACGTTTGCCATCCATTGAAAAAGCTAAACCAGGTACAATAACTAAATCGATGGCATCAGTATCAAATATCTCACTACTTAGCGGTTCTCGAATGGACATAGGTCCTAAATAAAACTCGGATTGTTCGGTTATTTCAACAAAAAACATATGTTTATCAATAATTTTTGGCACAACCGTTCGTTTATTTTCTAACCACGCACGTTGAATAATAGGTTGCGTATTTAGTTCCGTTGGCGTGCTTAATACCACAGCAACTACTTGTGCATTCTGCCACTGTACTGAACGAAATAACAAATGATGTAGTGCTGCTTCTTCTGTTTTTCGATCCACACCCATATATTGGGCCAATCGTTTTTTTTGATTATCACGAATTATTTGCTTATCTTGCATTTTTACTCCTTAATGCCGTAATACAAAAAAAGTCGACTCATGTCGACTTTCACTAGTTACTCAAATAGATGTGTCATAGCTAAAATTTCTACCTCTTTTTTAACTGTCTTTAGTACTTTGGCATCATCATAATTGTGAATCGCTGTAACAATTAAATTAGCTACTTGACGTGCATCGTCCTCATTAAATCCACGTGTTGTGATTGCAGGCGTTCCAATGCGAATACCTGAAGTCACAAAGGGACTCAATGTTTCATTTGGCAGTGCTTCCTTATTCGTTGTAATTGATACCGTGTCTAACAATTCTTGTGTTTGTTTACCGTTCAAACCGGTCTTTGTCAAATCCAAGTTAAATAAATGATTGTCTGTACCACCAGCAACAACACGAATGTCATCTGTCTGATTGAAAACAGCTGCCATCGCTTGTGCATTTTTAATGACTTGTGCAGCATATGTCTTAAACTCTGGTTGTAGGGCTTCACCAAATGCAATCGCCTTACCTGCTATAACATGCTCTAATGGTCCGCCTTGTGTGCCAGGGAAAATAGCTGAATTAATCTTTTTAGCATACTTTTCTTGCGATAAAATCACGCCACCTCTTGGTCCGCGTAATGTTTTGTGGGTCGTTGACGTTACCACATCAGCGATGCCAACTGGATTAGGATGCAACCCTGCAGCAACAAGACCGGCAATATGTGCCATATCAACCATCAAGTAAGCACCTACTTCGTCAGCAATAGCACGGAACTTTGTGAAGTCAATTGTCCGAGAATACGCAGATGCCCCAGCAACAATCATTTGTGGCTTTATTTCACGCGCTTGTGCAGCAATTGCATCATAATCAAGACGTTCTGTTTCTGAATCCAAACCATAGGTATATGAATCATACATTTTACCAGAAAACGATACCTTAGCACCATGTGTCAAATGACCACCAGCATCCAAGTTCATCCCTAAGATGCGATCCCCAGGTTGTAAGAAAGCCATGTAGGCAGCAGCATTAGCCTGTGAACCAGAATGTGGCTGTACATTAGCGTATTCTGCACCAAAAAGTGTCTTAAGTCGATCAATAGCCAATTGTTCGACAACATCAACGTATTCCGTACCACCATAATAACGCTTGTAGGGATAACCCTCAGCATACTTATTTGTTAAAACAGAGCCTTGTGCCGCACGGACACTTTTCGAAGTAAAGTTTTCTGAAGCAATGAGTTCGATCGTTCGGTTTTGACGGGCGCCTTCTTGTTGAATAGCACTCCAAACTTCGGGGTCGCGTTCTTTAAATGACATAATGTTCTCCTATACGTTAATAGGTTAATTATAACGTATAGGAGGATGATTTTTCACCAACTAATCTAGAAAGTACCGAATTATTTAACACAATATATCTGTTTGTTCGGTTTTAAAGTATTTCGTGTCGTAAAGTTGCTAGAATTTCTTTAGCAGCAATGACTTGTTTATGACGAACTGGTTTAGCAAACAAGTCCATCACCGGTGACGGTATATCAGTATTAGTAGCTTGTGCTAATTGTTTTAAAGCTTCAAAATCAGCTTGCGGTGTTATTCCTAAGGCCTGCAATACAGTTTGTGGAAATTTATAAGGGCTAGCAGTAGCAGCAAGGAGTGTTGGCCCTGCAATTTCTTGTTTACCATAAACATATCGTGCAACCGCTGTATGTGGATCAATCGTATATTGTGTCGCCCTTGCAACCGCTTTAATTGTTTCAGACACTTGTGTTTGCGTCGCAAATCCTGAAACAAACTGAGACAAATTCTGACGTGTAGCAGAATTTAACGTATATTCGCCTTTTTCAGACAAATCACGCATGTAGTTTCTGATTTCTTCACTATTTTTACCACTAGCAAAATATAATAAGCGCTCTAAATTACTAGACACAAGAATATCCATGGCTGGTGCGTTTGTAACTTTAAAAGCACGCTGACGATCATATTTACCAGTTTTAAAGAAGTCTGTTAGGACATTATTTTCATTTGATGCGACCACAAACTGCTTGACAGGTAGACCTATCTGATTCGCATAGTAGGCTGCTAAGATATTACCAAAATTACCAGTTGGTACAACAATATTAATGGCATCACCAGGTTTAATATTATTATTTTTAACTAATTGCGCGTACGTGTAAATATAATAGACAATTTGAGGCACTAAACGGCCAATATTAATCGAATTAGCCGATGAAAACTGCATCTGATTAGTCTGTAAGTCATGTACTAATCTCTGATCAGATAATAATGATTTAACCGCTTTTTGAGCATCATCAAAGTTACCTGTAATGGCAATAACATGAGCATTATCAGCAGATTCAGTTTTCATCTGTTGCCGTTGAATATCACTGACACCAACTTCCGGATAGAAAACAACAATCTCTGTCTGCTCAACATTTCCAAAACCGCTCATCGCAGCAGTCCCTGTATCACCAGAAGTAGCAGTTAGAATAATAATTTTATCACGCGTGCCCTGCTTTTTTGCAGCAGTTGTTAGTAAATGTGGCAATGCCTGTAAAGCAATATCCTTGAAGGCGAGCGTTGGCCCATGAAACAATTCCATATATGTCAGGTCTGCCTCTTGATGAGTCGATACAATGTTTGTTGTATCCCACTGTTTGCCATAAGCCTTGGTGACCACATGATCAATTTCAGCAACACTGAAATCATCAAAAAATGCATCAAAAATTTGGGTCGCAATATCTGAATAAGTTTGCTTTTTTAGTACTGCCCAATCAAGCTTTATGTCAGGCCAATCTTCAGGTACATACAGACCACCGTCTGGTGCGATACCATTTAAAATAGCTTGGCTGGCTGTAACTGCTGGTGCTTGACCACGTGTTGAAATATAGTTCATGCTATGTTTCTTCCTTTTGTTTATTTATTAAATTATAACAAATAACTACAATTTTATGAATAAAAATGATAGAATTATAAGAATAACTGATTAAGGAACGGATTATGGATATTGGAATTGGCCTTTTTGGCTTAGGAACGGTCGGCCGTGGTGTCGTCAAAATTTTACAAGAAAACGCAGAACAAATTACCAAGCGTACTGGATCACATCTCATTGTGAAACATGCTGTCGTACATAACTTAAACAAGTCACGGACAGGATTTGTCCAAAACTTTCCCATTACGGATCAACCAACAGACATATTAGATAATCCCGATATTCAAATCGTTGTCGAAGTTATGGGGACCTTAGATCAAGCATACGATATTATTAAGCAAGCCCTCAATTCTAAAAAACATGTGGTTACTGCTAATAAGGATTTAATTGCTAGCCGTGGTCAAGAACTTGTGGCTATTGCTAAAGAAAATGGTGTTGATTTGTTCTTTGAAGCTGCCGTTGCTGGTGGTATTCCTATATTACGAACACTGTCTACTAGTTTTACTGCTGATGAAATTTCACGCGTAGCTGGTATTATTAATGGCACGAGTAACTTCATCTTAACGCAAATGGCTACTAATAATTTATCCTATAGTGATGCCTTAGCATTAGCTCAAGACAAAGGTTTTGCTGAAGCGGATCCAACGAACGATGTTGAGGGGTTTGATGCTGCTTTTAAACTCATTATTTTATCAAACTTCGCTTTTGGCGTTCAACCCGTGTTAAGTGATTTGGCAATTACTGGTATTTCAAACTTAACAGACAAAGATATCGCAGATGCTAATGCTTTAGGCTATGCTGTGAAATTGCTAGGTGTCGCGCAACGCGTTGGTGATACTAAAGAGGCTATTAGCATTGAAGTGGCACCACATTTGGTCCCTTTTACTCATCCCTTAGCCACCGTTCATAACGAAAATAATGCTGTCTTGGTCAATGGTGAATCTGTTGGCGAGGTAATGTTGTATGGCCCTGGCGCTGGTGAAATGCCGACCGCTAATTCTGTGTTGAGTGATTTAACAAATGTTGCCACTGATTTGGCCCTCAATACGCCAGGCAACCCATTTAATTCTTTTAATCAAGACCTCAATTTAGCTAAACCTTCGCAACGCGTTGCGCGTCGCTTTATTGTCATCGAAGTTGATGACACACCTGGTGCTATGTACTCAGTTACCGGGATGTTTGCTGCCGCCAAAATTAGTTTCACAGATCTTAAACAAACACCAGCTGCTAATGGCACTGCCCGCTTAGTTGCCCTAACCCACCCTTCAAGTGATGCACAATTGAACGTTATTCGAACAACTATTCGTAATGCGGATGGTATTAATTTAGCTGCGGAGTACAAAATATTCTCATGATAGTCATTAAAGTTCCTGCAACTAGTGCTAATATTGGCCCTGGTTTTGATTCCCTTGGTGTGGCGTTACAACTCTATCTCACACTAGAAATTCACGAAAAAACATCCCACTGGATCGTTGATCATGATTTTAATGATGACATGCCACACGATGAAAATCATTTTATCGTTCAAAAAGCACTACTATTAGCACCTCAATTGACACCGCATCACATCATTGTAAAATCTGACATCCCTTTGGCACGAGGCTTGGGTTCGTCTTCCTCTGCACTCTTAGCAGGGTTAGCCATGGCGAACGTCATCAATCACTTGGAATTATCTGATGATGCCCTATTATCGTTCGCCACAAGATTAGAGGGTCATCCAGATAATGTCGCTCCTGCTCTATTTGGTGGCGGTGTATCAGCCTATTATGATGGTTCAAAGGTTTACCATGCACCATTGAAGATACCGAAAAATGTTGATTTTGTGACATTTATTCCAAATTACGAATTGTTAACCTCTGAAGCGCGGACAGCGCTGCCTGCGACACTCCCCTTTAAGCAAAGTGTTGCGGCAAGTGCGATTAGCAATACACTGATTGCTGCGCTAAACGCAGATCATTTTGATACTGCCAGTTCATTAATTGAACAAGATCAATTTCATGAATTAGCTCGATCTGCACTCGTACCACAATTAGCTGTTATTCGCCAAATTGCTCATCAACTCGGTATCACTGGTACTTATTTGTCTGGTGCAGGACCAACAGTGATTACCATTGTGCCCAAAAATCGGGCGACTACTTTGCTAACCGCGTTGACTGCAGCCAATCTACCGGGCAATCTGTACCGATTAGAACAAGATACCAATGGATTAACAATTACGAAAGAAGAAGAACTATGAAAGTTTCAAAGTTTGGCGGCTCATCATTAGCTGATGGCCGTCAATTACAACGTGTTTTTGACATTATTCAATCAGACTCAGACCGTAAAGTCATTGTCGTCTCTGCTCCTGGAAAGCGCTTTAAAGATGACACAAAGGTCACTGATTTACTCCTGGCCTATGCAAAAGCAACCGTTGAGGATACTGATACAACTGATATCATTGAAACAATCAAAAACCGTTATCATGCCATAGGCAAATATTTTGATTTACCTGCCTATGAATTAGCTGATATAGATGAACAAATTGATCACCTCTCTAAAAAGCACTATCGCTCATTTGACTTTCTTTACGCCGCATTTGCAGCGCATGGCGAGTATTTAAATGCACAACTTGTTGCTAAGGTATTTAGTCATCTCGGCGTCCCTGCTCGTTTTGTAGACCCTAAAGAGATTGGTCTGCTAGTCGACGATCAAGCACGATCAGCCACATTCAATACCAAGTCTTACACAACAATTGCTCAACTTGATTTAACAACTAGCGAACGTCTCATCATCCCTGGCTTTTTTGGTTATACTCAAAACGGTGATATGGCGACATTTTCACGCGGTGGTTCAGATATCACAGGGGCAATCATGGCTCGCGGGCTAAGTGCCGATTTATATGAAAATTTCACTGATGTTAGTGCTATTTATGCCGTTAACCCGACCATTATTGAACACCCCGCAGCCATAGAACAAATGACTTACGATGAAATGCGTGAATTATCCTATGCTGGCTTTGCTGTTTTCCATGATGAGGCTATCATTCCTGCTATTCAAGGTGGTATTCGTATTAACATCAAAAATACTAATGATCCTGATGCGCCTGGTACTTTTATCGTCCCACCAACAGAGGTACAACAAACACGGCCTGTAACAGGTATTGCTAACTCAAATCGTTTTTCAGCATTATATTTGCATCGCTATCTGTTAAACAAAGAGGTCGGATTTACATTACGCATATTAGAGATACTCAAGCGACATAATGTCTCTTATGAACATATGCCCTCCGGAATTGATGATTTAACTATTATATTTGATAAGACACGCTTATCGCAAGAGCAAGTAGACGGTATGCTTGCTGATATTGCATCAGACATCAAACCCGATATTTTAAAATGGTTACCTAGCTATGGTATTATTATGGTTGTTGGTGAGGGCATGCGTAATCGTATTGGTGCGCTTACAGACATCGTCACCCCATTGAAAGAAAATCATATTAGTCTACAAATGGTTAACCAAGGCGCGAGTGAAATCTCAATCATGCTTGGTATTCAACCAGATTTAGCAGATCGTGCTGTTAAAGCTATTTACGACAATATTTTTGAAGCATAAAAGCCATGAGACACTGAAGTCTCATGGCTTTTATGTTTTATTGTTATGGTACCTGATGCAGTCACTTCAGAATACATAGGAAATGCCTCATACTTGGTGCAAGTAATCTCGTAAATCTTTATTACTTAATTGGTTATCCAATCCAACAAGTAGCTTTAATCGTGCTTTTTGACCGTTAATGCTAGTTGCAAAAATCGCGCCCGCTTTTTCTAATTGTACGCCGCCACCTAAATAATCATAAACTGGCTCTGCGACACCATTAAAGCTTCTCGATACAATAACAACGGGTATATGACGCGACAAAAGGTAAATAACGCCATTTGCCGCTTCTTTTGATAGGTTACCGGCACCAAGTGCTTCAATGACAATCCCATCAATATTTGAAGCAGCAAGTAATTCTAATAATTGCCCGTCCATTCCGGCATATGCTTTTAAAACAGGAATACTTTTATTAACATGTTCAACTGATAAGACACGACGTTTTGGCAAATCATAAAAATAGATAATTTGTCGCTTGGTCAAAATACCCATAGTACCGCTAATTGGTGAGCCAAAGGTTGCGACATTAGTCGTATGTGTTTTTGTTACAAAACGTGCAGCATGAATTTCATCATTCATGACAATTAGCACACCTCGTCGACGTGAACTGTTATCTGTTGCCACACGTAAAGCAGATTGATAATTGTATAAGCCATCAGAACCCAACTCGTTGGAAGAGCGCATCGCACCCGTGATCACAATTGGAAAATCAACAGATAGCGTACTGTCAAGAAAAAAAGATGTTTCTTCAAGTGTGTCTGTACCATGTGTAATAACAACGCCATCAAAATCATTGCCCGCAGCCAAAATTCTGTGCTGAAGCGCTAACATATGTGTTGGTCCGATATGCTCACTCGGCAAATTAAAAATATTTTCAACGGTTAAGTCCACATCTGAGAGCGACATTTTTGCGCCTGTTAACGGATTTTCAATCCCTGTTTCAACATCCCCGTCTTCATCCTCATGCATGGAAATAGTGCCACCTGTGTGCAATACAAGTATTTTTTTTATTGTCATGATGTCCCCTCTTTTTTTTGACGCGTTTGTTTTAAAGTATTTTGCCACAAGTGCATTTGTTCAATAAATGTTTTTGCGCGTGGCTTTAAACCAACTTGTCTCTCATAAATGTAATCAATCACCCGTTGCAAGCCACGCTTAGTAGTATTTGAAACACTAATTTGATTAATTTGCCTGAGATCAATCACACTAAATTGCCGCAAATAAAACATTGTTTTTTGATCTAACATTAATCGATGATCGTCTAGCTCATAATGCGCTTCTGAAATAATACCATTATATTTTTCTGAATAGTCAAAACGACCATCTGATTGGCCACTAATCGGGTCAACTCGCCAATTTGGGGCTACACCTAATGGTACAAGTAACTGAATTTCAAAGATATTAGCAATGATTTGCGGATCCAGCCCCTCATTTAATTTTTGCAGGGCCAACACTAATTGATTATACCAACGTGTCAAAGGATCTCCCTCTTCAAATATTTCATCGAGCAAGCTAACAATAAGTGCCGCATAAGCGTTTGCTTCAATATCATCCATCAGTCGAGGATAGTTAGTGATATGTTGTATATCATTAATGTAACCGAGTCCTTGATTTCTTTTTGGAAAGGCACCCTCAAATATGACTAATGTATAAGGCTGTGTAGCAGCAGATAAATGAGATTTTGGTCGTTTCGCTCCCCGAGCCAAAAAAGTTCGTAGCCCACCTGTTTCTGTGAGTATACGAACTAGCAAATCATTATCTTTATACTGCCTTGTATATAATACAACCCCGTTAATTACTGTCATAACTTACTCTGATTTACTGTAGGCGACTGGCTTGTAGATTGGATTAATAATCTTCTTTACTATAACCAAGGGATTGGAGAGCTTGTGGTCGATCACGCCAACGAGGCTCAACTTTAACCCAAGTTTCAAGAAAAACTTTATCACCCATTAACCGTTCAATGTCTTTTCGTGCCCGTGTGCCAATATCTTTAATCATAGCACCCTGCTTACCTATGATTATATTTTTTTGCGTTGGCCGTTCCACTATAATAGAAGCTTGAATATGAATTTTTTCTTCATTCTCACGTGAAATTTTATCAATAACAACAGCTACTGAATGAGGAACTTCTTGTCGTGTGAGCTGCAATACCTTTTCACGAATCAATTCACCAATAACGAAACGCTCAGGATGATCTGTTAATTGGTCAGCATCGAAATATTGTGGTCCTTCTTCAAGATTAGCAACAATATTATCTAATAATTCTGGTACATTGTCCCCCTCGCGTGCCGAAATTGGGAAGACCTCTGTCCATCCAGGAGCATCTGTCTGATAACTTGCAATAATAGTTAATAGATCTTGTGGTGAAATTAAATCAACTTTATTAATTAAAAGATAAATTGGTGTATTGCTAACCTCTTGCAAGCGATTAATAATAAAATCATCACCGCGACCTCTTGGCATGCTGGCATCAACCACAAACCAGATAGCGTCTGCTTCATGTAAAGCAGAAAAAGCTGATTTTACCATAAAATCACCTAATGAATTTTGTGGTTTATGTACACCCGGTGTATCGATAAAAACAACTTGCGCTGCATCGGTTGTATAGATACCTTGAATTTTATTACGTGTTGTTTGTGCTTTATCAGACATAATGGCTATTTTTTCGCCAACAATACGATTCAGTAGCGTTGATTTTCCAACATTAGGACGACCAATAATAGCAACGAATCCTGATTTGAATTGTGTTTCTGTCATAATACATGCGGCGCCTAGGCCGACTTTTCTCCTATACTAAAGAAACGTCAATCGTTTCTTAGAACAATACAATTACTTTATCTGATAATAACTTACTTTTGAAATTGATGCAGTAAATCAGAAAAATTAGTGACAATACCAAATTGGCGCCAAACATATGGCTGAAAAATAATCAGTAAAATGATAATCTCAACACCAACTGCTACTAATACAGCACCTGCTGCGACATCTTTAGCAAGTTTTGCCAATGGATGATATTTTTTTTCGACAACCAGGTCAACAACTGCCTCAATGATAGTATTTAAAAATTCACTAAAAATGACAATGAAAATTGCCATCGTGACCCATAGCCAATCCGCACGATATAACCCGTAATGCAAACCAGCAACTAGAATCATGAATGCAAGTACAATATGGATTCTCATATTGCGCTCACGAACCAAAATCATCCAAATACCATTCAATGAATTACGCATTGCCTTAAAAAAGTTGCCATTGCGATCAGTTTGTTTCGCCACGTGATCAGGCACATCTTCTAATTTTGTTCGCTCATTATCTCTTGAGGCCATAATCATCCAAAATCTTTCGTTGTAAATCAAACATTTCTTTTTCTTCTGCATCACCAAGCATATGATCATAACCATTTAAGTGCAAAAAGCCATGCACGACTAGGAAGCCAAGTTCACGTTCATAACTATGACCTAAGTAAGTCGCTTGCGAAGCAATAACATCCACGGATACTAAAATATCGCCAATATTTTTAGCAATATCATTAGCCCACTCTTGATCTGGTAAGATATCAAAATCATCTTCTCCTTCTTCAATTGCAAAGCTAATGACATCTGTTGGTTTGTCAACACCACGATATTGACGATTATACTGTTGGATTTCGTCATTGTTAACAAACGTCACAGACATTTCTGTGTTGTCTGGTAGTTTTAAAAATGTCCCCGAAAAGTTCAAAATAGCGTTAACTAAATCCTGATGATACTGGCTCACGCCTTTGCTCGTTTGGTCAATTATTGCCAAATCCATTGATTCCTTGCTCCTTTTTTAATGCTGCCAATTTTGTTTCCGCAGCGTCATAAGCGTTGACAATGAGACCAACCACAGGGTGACGTACAACATCAGCACTACTGAAATTAACAAAAGACATACGATTGACATCTTTCAATATGCGTTGTGCCGAAATAAGTCCTGATTTCGCACCTCTAGGTAAATCAATTTGTGAAATATCACCGTTCACAATCATTTTTGAACCAAATCCAAAACGCGTGAGAAACATTTTCATCTGTTGGTTAGTCGTATTTTGTGCTTCATCTAAAATAATAAATGCATCATCTAAAGTTCGACCACGCATGTAGGCTAACGGTGCAATTTCTATCACACCACGATCCATTAACCGTTGTGTTTGTTCTGCACCAACAATTGCATTCATCGCATCATATATTGGCCTGAGGTAAGGATCAACTTTTTCTTTAAGATCTCCTGGTAAAAATCCCAGTGATTCACCGGCTTCAACTGCTGGTCGTGTAATGATAATACGCTCAACCTCACCTCGTTTCAACGAGGAAATGGCCATCACAACAGCGAGGTAAGTTTTACCAGTGCCAGCAGGTCCAATCCCAAAAGTAATATCATTTTTTCGAATGGCTTGCACATATTGTCGTTGACCAAAATTTTTAACCCGAACCGCGCGTCCCTTATTATCTCTAATGAGCGTTTCAGAATACAGGTCTCCAAAATAATCAAGCGTGCCACGCTGTGCCATTGTCACAGCACTAACAACATCCGTTGGCGAAATATTAATTTGATGCTTGATCAAGTTGGTTAATTCTTGTAACACAGCGTGAGCCAAATGAACTTTGTCTTCATCTCCAGAAATTGTCATCTGATCGCCACGTGCATGTAATTGAATACTGAGGCCCTCTTCTATCAAACGTAAAAAGCTATCATTGACACCAATAAGCTTTGTTTGTTGTTCTGCATTCTCAAATGTAAATATTTGCTGTATTTGTGCTGACAAATTACAGATCCCCTTTATCGTGTTTCTTTTAATTTTAACACAAAAAACGGGCCCATGCCCGTCATTCAACCGTTAAATCATGTAAAATAGCGTCATAACCCTTCTCTTCTTCTATTGCTGACAATCGTAATGGTGATGCTATGATCGCTGTAATTTTTGCTAGGATCAGCGTACCAATTGCAGCAAATGCGACTGTAAACAGAACAGCAACTAATTGCTTCCAAACTAATGACAGATTACCATTAACTAAACCAGCGACACCGCCGATATTTTTATCTGCAAACACACCAGTTAAAATGGCACCAACAGCACCACCGATACCATGAATGCCAAAGGCATCTAGCGTATCATCGTAGCCAAAACTACTTTTAACAAACGTAATCCCTGCAAATCCTATAATTCCTGCAAGTAACCCCATGATAACCGCAGACCAAGGTGCCACAAACCCTGCAGCAGGTGTAATGACTACTAAGCCGGCAACACCCCCGCTAGTTATACCAGCTAGTGTGACTCTACCATGCGTTTTGTATTCTGCAAGCCCCCATGTCAGTACACTCACGGCTGAGGCTAACCAAGTGTTAACCAATGCCAACACAGCTGTCCCATTTGCAGCCAAAGCAGACCCTGAATTAAAGCCAAACCAACCCACCCAGAGTAATGCGCCACCAATCAAAACATATGATGGTCTAACTGGAATATGTTTATCATTGTGTCGATGCCCAATCAGCAGCGCTAATACCAAACCAGTTACACCACTTGAGATGTGGACAACAGTACCACCAGCAAAATCAATCGCACCCATCTTTGCCAATAAACCGCCACCCCAAACCATATGTGCCAGAGGAGAATAGACGGTAATTAACCATAAAATAATAAACACAATCATAGCCTTAATTTTCATTCGACCAATGACAGATCCAGTAATAATAGCTGCTGTTATGATTGGAAACATGCCCTGAAATAAAGCAAAAGCGCCATCTGGAATCGTCAGTGATTTAGTAGAATTTGTAAACGAAACATGAGTTAAAAACAGATGTTTAAAATTACCGATGAGATTACCATTACCACCAAAAGCTAACGAATAACCAACCAAGAACCACGTTAATGAAGCAATACCAATAATTAAAACTGGAATAAACATCGTATGTAACAAATTACGTTTTTCGCCTAAACCACCATAAAAGAGCGCCAATCCTGGTGTCATTAACCAAACCAAAGCCGAAGATATCAACACCCAAGCCAAATCACCTGTATTCATAACAAAACTCCTCTTTACTTATTGGTACTATCATATCAGGTATACCAATTTTAGTGTTTTATTTATGATAGGTTCTATGACACTATGGAATAATCAATTAACATATAAAAACGACTACTTCTAGTGAAGAAGTAGTCGTTTAAGACTTAACCCATAAATCAGGTGAAATTTTTAAGTAAACGTTATACTGTTTGAACAGTAATCATGTTTGTTGTTCCTGATTGTGACATTGGCACACCAGCAGCAATAACAATTGTATCACCAGAGTTAGCCAAGCCTTGTTCCTTAACAGCTGTCTTAGCTAATGCAATCATCTCATCGATTGTTGCAGGTGCGTCATATACAACTGGCACCACACCGTAATTCAAAGTCAAACCACGTTGTACACGTTCTGAATAAGTAACGGCTAATACGTTAACATCAGGACGATGTTTTGAAACCATACGAGCCGTGTAGCCTGAATTTGTTGACACAACAACAGCCTTAGCACCTACACTGCGCGAAATACGTGTTACAGCAGACGCAACTGATTCAGTAGCACTTGATTCATCAAACAAAATGTCTTGATGACGGCCATTTTCACGTAATGACGTTTCAGCTTTTTCATTGATAGCAGCCATTGTAGCAACAGCTTCAACAGGATAATCACCATTGGCTGATTCCCCTGATAGCATTGTTGCATCAGTACCATCAAAGACAGCGTTGGCAACATCGGAAGCTTCGGCACGCGTAGGGCGTGGATTTTCTTCCATTGAATCAAGCATCTGAGTTGCCGTAATAACTGGCAGACCAAACTTGTTCATCTTACGAATCATGTCTTTTTGAACCAAAGGCACATTTTCGGCAGGAATTTCAACACCCATGTCACCACGTGGCACCATCAAAGCATCTGAAACTTCAAGAATTGCATCAAGGTTATCAATACCTTCTTGTGACTCAATCTTTGGAATGATTTGCACGTGTTCCATGTTCTTTTCTTTCAACAATGCACGAATTTCAAGCACGTCTTCAGGCTTACGAACAAATGAAGCTGCAATATAATTAATTTCGTGGTCTAACCCAAAACGAATATCATCAGCATCTTTTTCGGTGATTCCAGGCAAGTTAATTGACACACCAGGTGCATTAACGCCCTTACGTGAACCTAAGATACCATCGTTATCAATACGCACAACAAGTTCACGATTGGCTACGTCCTTTTCAAGAACAGTTGTGCCAAGCAAACCATCATCGAACAAAACTTGTCCGCCTTCATTAACATCATCAAACAAACCGGCATAGGTAACAGCAATCTTTTCCTTTGTGCCTTCAAGGTTTTCATCCATTGCAATGCGCAATGTGTCCCCTGTATGGAACTCAATCTTACCATCAGCTTGCTTTGTTGTACGGATTTCTGCACCCTTTGTGTCCAACAAAATACCAACTGTTTTACCAGTGATTTTTTCAGCTTCGTGAACTGCGTTCATACGACCTAAATGTTCTTCGTGATCACCGTGTGAGAAGTTAAAACGGAATACATTCGCACCCGCTTGAATCAACTTGACGATTGTTTCGACATCAGATGATGACGGACCAAGTGTTGAGACGATTTTCGTCTTTTTCATGGTTAAATAGCTCCTTAGTTATCTTGGTTGTTGCTTGTGCAACTCTACCCAAACTCTATTTTATACATTATTACTTGTTTACACAAGCCTAATATTAACGACTTCTGCGGAACACAATATTATCGTTCCCTAGTAATGGCGCCAATTCAATAATGACAGCGGTTTCATCACTCATCCAAAATTTCGCATCAAGATTCTGATTGCGATCGTTTTTTTGCCAGTGAATAACAACAGGATTATGACCATGATATTTTTTCAGAACAGCAATCACATCCTGCCGATTTTCAACCGTATCATGTGTGTCATCGAACCTCAAAAACCAAGTCCCTTTCATTAGCGATTGAACGTTTGGAGCCAAACTAATTTGATTGGCAATAACTGATAGTTTATCGTTATAACGATCCACTTTACCAGCAATCTGAACAACGGATCCTACTTTTAATAAATCACTAACTTTGACTAATAAATGACTAAAAATGGTGACACTGATACTACCTGTCATATCAGATACTGTGATAAAAGCCATTTCTTCACCCTTTTTTGTACGGGTCTTGCGTATATTATCAACAAGCGCAATGACTGTTATCATTTGATTTTTTTGCGTGAAATCTACTATCTGCTGAAAATGTTGTGTCGTTATCATTTCCAAATAACTGTCCAGCGGATGCCCAGATAAATTAACGCCAATCACATCTTTTTCGTGTGCTAATTTTTCAGTTGAAGAAAACTCAGCTACTTTTTTGATTTTAGTTTCATTTAAAATGAGATCTCCAAAACTGGCAGCCTCGATCAAATCATCAAGCGCACTAATTAACTCTGCTCGATTATACCCAAAAGCGTCTAATGCACCAGCATAAACAAGTTGAATCAAAATATCATGCTTACGAAACTTATCTGGCAAACGACGTACAAACGATTGAAAGGATTGAAACTCGCCATTATTTTGCCGTTCCTCTAGCAACGTTGTCACAAAATCAGTTCGCACACCTCGAATATTATTTAACCCCATTTGTAGCGTTTGATTATCTGATGTCCAAAATCGCTGTGACCGATTGATACTTGGCGGTTTAACAGTAATACCACGTGATTTTGCAGCCGTGACATAGCGACGTACTTTATCAGGTGAACCCAAATTAGCATTCAATACCGCAGTAAAGAAAGCAACGGGATAATGTGCTTTCATGTAGGCGAGTTCAAAAGATAACTTACTATATGCAACGGCATGAGATCTATTAAATCCATAATTTGCGAATTCATCAATATAAGCAAAAATCTGTTCGGCTTGTTTAGCATCATGCCCTAATGATACAGCACCTGTAACAAACTGTTTATGCATTGCAGTCATTTTTTCAAGTTTTTTCTTAGACATCGCACTGCGTAAAATATCAGCTTCCCCTAAAGTGAATCCAGCATACGCTTCAGCGACCAACATCACTTGTTCTTGATAAACAATAATACCAAACGTTGGCGCTAAAATTGTCTTCAAACTGGCATCTAGCATGGTGACATTTTCAAGACCATGACGCCGCTTAATAAATGTCTCAATATTACGACTAGGTCCTGGACGATACAATGCATTAACTGCTACAATATGTTCAAAAGTAGCAGGCTTTAATTGCCGTAAAACATTTTTAATACCTGGTGATTCAAACTGAAAAATACCATCTGTATCACCTGCGGCGTATAAATCCAGTGTCTTTTCGTCGTCAAGTGGCACATCGCTAATATTGAAATATTCAGGCAAATTTGCTTTTGCCACATAGAGTGTTTGTGCCAAAATAGATAAATTAGATAGCCCTAACACATCAATTTTAAGCAATCCTAAAGCTTCTACTGGATTTTTTTCAAATTGTGTTAGCAAACGGTCATCCGTTCCCGATTGCACGGGCAATGTTTTAACCAGTACATCTGCGCTCAATACGACTCCTGCAGCATGAGTGGAGTAATTACGGGGCAACCCTTCAATTTGCTGAGCAACTTTCAATAACAGATCACCATTTTCAATGGTTGACAGTGTATTTTTCAGATTATCTGATGATTCCAGTGCATCTTGAATGGACACTTTACGCCCCTGCTTAGGTTGCGGAATCGCACGACTAATACGACTCATCATGGCTTGTGATACGCCGAATACTCGGGCCGTATCTCGCAGTGCTTGTTTAGCAGCCAAGGTGCCAAATGTTATAATTTGGGCAAAATTTCGCTGTCCATACTTATCATGTAGGTACGTTAATATTGCTTCGCGTTTATTGTCTGGCCAGTCAATATCAATGTCAGGCATTTGAACACGATCTGGGTTTAAAAAGCGCTCAAAAAGCAATCCAAATTGCAGTGGATCAACATCAGTAATACCTAACGCATAGGCCACTAAAGAACCCGCCGCAGATCCACGTCCCGCGCCCATTTGAATATTTTTTTGGTGCGCAAAATTAACAATATCCCACACAATCAAAAAATAATCATTGAATCCTAAGTGATTAATAACTTGTAATTCGTGCTTGAGTCGTTTGCTATAATGATCTTCTGGTAATTTTCTTCCTTTAAGGCGATTTGATAACCCTTTTTCAGAAATAAATTGTAGGTATTCGCCAGAGGTTTGTTCAGAATTTGGTAATTCAAATGACGGCAATGAGGCTGTTTGTTTGAACATAATATCAACATGACTTTTTGAAACAAGTTGTTCATTATGCTGATAAGCCATTTTTAGCGCATCTGTTGTTAAATAAGCTGCCTTAACTTGGTTCAGATCTTCTAAAGTGTGTGTTCCTAATTGTTGTGATAATACTTTGACACCATCTAATTGTGCATTGGCATCAATTGCTTTTAACACCTGTGTTGTAAAAGCATCATCAGGATTAAGATAATCTATATCATCCAACGCAATTAATCGTGCTTGATTGGCAAGACTGAAGTTCACTAAACGTGATTGAATTTGTGGTGCCAAACTGGGATTAATTCCCAAGTATACATTTTCTGGCTTTATTTTAGTCGTTAAATCTTGCCAGTAGTCAGTTGCATCATCATATTCAGCCGCAATAAATTGTGCTAATTCACTATCTTGCGACAAAATGACATTGATACCATCTAAGTGATCAGCAATAATTGTCAAGGTCATGTCTGATGATTTACTGGTCATTTTAGCAGACGAAATCCACATTAAATTTTGGTAACCCGCTTGATTTTCAGCAATTAGTAAAACTGGGAAAGTCGTTGCTGTGTTTACCAATCCATTAATGAGCAATGTCAGACCAAACAATGGCTTGATGCCGTATTTTCTAGCTGTTTGATAAAAGTCAACTGCACCATACATGACATTAATGTCTGTTAGAGCCACTGCTTCATAGTGTCTCTCTTTAGCTACTTGAATAATTTGTTCAATTGTATTCGGATTTTTTAATAAGCTATAAGCGCTCAAAATTTGTAAAGGTGCGTACATTGGTCCTCCACTAACCCTCATATTAGAGATGCGAAAATTTGTTCCCTTTAATTATACACGAAAAAATTTTAAAAAGGTTGCGATTTTTCATAAAAAGCGTATGATAGTTTTGTAAAGAGGTGAAACTTATGAAATTTATTACTGTCGCTGTTTGGTCAGTTATTTACGGTGAAATTTTGGGATATATCGTTTCTCAATTAACTGGTGTTACTTATTCCTTCTTAACTGTTGCTATTGTGACACTCATCATTGGAGAAATCTCAATGTTTGCAATTCCAACACTTTCAGGATCAGCTGCACCAAAAAAAGTTTCAACTGAAAAATAAAAAAAACGTGAAATTAATTTCACGTTTTTTTATTGCCATGCTGCCAGTAATTGACTAATTTTAAGCTGACCAGGCGCACTTGGTAACGCCGTATCCAGTGTTGCAAAAGTCATTTCCGAACCATAAGTATAACCCTCAATCCGTGAACGGCGACCTAGATCACCCATGCTCATTGTGATCAACGGTTGCTTAACTGTTACCGCACGTGTGTCATCTAAGAGACGTTGCACGTCTTGCTCATTTTTAGGTGTCACAGCTAATTTGATAATATCCGCATCACTTTGTGCCATATCTTGAATAAAAGCTGCCACATCTGGTGTCTGTTCAAAATCGTGATAAGACAAAATAACTGGGACGCCAACTTGTTGTGCTGTCGCTATAATTTTGTCGCGTAAATCACTATCTAAGGTATATTCGATATCAACAGCCGTAAAATGGTAACCGGAACGCAGCGCTGTCACAATAAAAGTTGCATATGCAACGGGTGACATCTCACCTAATCCCCCTTGAGATTGTGTTCGATAAGTTAGAATAATCGGAAAACTACCAATCGTATTAAACACAGAACCTGTTAACTCTTTTATGATTTGCGCATTCATAGCTGGCCAGTTGACGTTAAATTCTTGTTGTGCTTTGTCCATTTCTGCAAGCATTTTAGCCTCAGTCATAGCTGTGAGCTTTTTTTGTGTAAGTTCAGCTTGTGCGCCCATTCTAACTTGTTGCCACATCACAGCTTGACTAAAATCATCAGCAATATAATCTGCTCGCCATTCAACAATATCTGGATTCTGTTCTTGTAATTGATTGGCAAAAGGCGTCAACTTATCAGTTGGTCCTAACGTTAAAGGCACAGCAATAATCGGCTTATTGTTGATACTGTTGGGTAATTGAAGGACTTCTCGTAGTGTCATTTTATTTGATACACAACCCAAATCATTTGTGGCGCTAATTGCTGCCTAATATGATACTTTGGATTTTCACTTTCTGGTAGTTTGAAAAATTGTTTTTCTGATACAATTGTAAACCGATTTTGGTCATTTATAAAGTCTGACATCGCAACTGGCTTGCTAGTTGAATAAATAATAGAGGGACCCCACGCATTATCTAGCTGATTGATTCTTAAATATTGCTGCAACAAGCCCTCTGTCGCTGCATGAATAATAGCCACATTACGTTGATATGATACATTTTCAATTAAACTCATTGGCATAAGTGGCAATGAAAAAGTTGAAATAATATCTAATCGTGCCCATTCTAAATAATTGATGTCTGCCCAATTCAAATTAGGTACTTGATTAGACTTAAACGCCACTGGCATGATGATTTGTTCGCCAGTATAGTCGTCTAAATGTGTTAATATTTCTTCAAAACTTTGATGTAACACCAACTTCTCATGCGTCGCATAATATTGTGCCGCCAGTTGAGAGTCTGTTCCCACTGGTCCTAATGTATGTAGTTTCATCGTTTTAATTGTTCGTTTTCTTTATTAATGGCAGAGGTGGTCAATATTGACATAATTTGATCAATCATCTCATCTGTAATGTCTTTAGAGTCCTCAAAATCATATTTGAGTAACTCACGCATTTTCAACATACGCGGCTGTTGAACCGTTTTCATATCAAACTTTTTCTTATATTGCGCGACCGATGACACAACCTGCATACGTTTTTCTATCAGTTGAAAAATTTGACGATCGAAAGCATCAATTTCAGATCGCAATTGTAATAAAGCTAACTCATCTTCGTTTGAGCTAAAAAGTGCCACAATCTCAGCAGCAATGCGCTCAGGTGTTTTACCCACTGTTTCAACTGTAAAATTAGCAATACGTTGGTATTTTGGATCGCGTTGTTGCCATAAGTTGAAAAAATCGACCGCTGATTTTTCTTGTAGTAGCGGACGTTGCCCTTCCAACAATAAGCGACTAATTGTACTTTCCAAATTGCCGTGTAAATAAATAACTGTCGCTGGTGACTGTTCTAATATAGCTAAATTTTCACTTCTTTCAACAACACCACCACCAGTAGCCACAATACCATTAAAAGTTTGAACTTCTGATAAAACCTGCGTTTCTAGTTCACGAAATCCAGCTTCACCACGCGCAACAAATATTTCTGCAATAGATTGGTTCGCCAAGCGTTCTATTTCTGAGTCAACATCTATAAACAACGATTGATGTTGTCGCGCTATTTCTCGCCCTACCGTTGTCTTACCAGCACCCATAAATCCGACAAGCATTAGGGTTTTTGGTTCTTTAATCATTATTTTCCCTTCCTAATAATCGCTGACGTGATGTTTGAGCGGCATGAATCAATGCAGTGAGATTAGCTACATCATCTGAAATCAATGCCTGATTAAACGCTTCTAATTCAGCTATCAGCGCTTGATTATTTGCCATGACACTTGCTTTATTACTCAATAATATATCTGTCCAAAGGTTAGGATCACTTTCAGCAATACGTGTTGTATCTTTAAAGCCACCAGCAACATATTGACCAAAACCTTCTGAAGGTCCTAACTGTTTAACCGCAGCGTTCATCAATGCAAACGCGGCAATATGGGGTACATCACTAATCATTGCCATCAAATCATCATGTGTTGTCACATCCATTGCTGTAAAATGAGCCTGAATTGGTGCTAAGATCTTTTTTAATTGATTTACGCGCTGTTTTCCGATTGGGTTTGGCATTAAAAAATAAGGCGTGCCTACATATAATAAAGCATCTGCGTACGCAACACCGCTTTTGTGCGTGCCAGCCATGGCATGTCCACCAATGAATGCGACATGCTGCAACTCTGAATTAGCGATAGCCATAATTTCGTTTTTGGTCGAACCAGTATCCGTCACAATGACGTGAGATTTGAGAAGCATTTTCGACAATATTTTCATCGTTTGTTTGATGATTGAAACCGGTGTGGCTAAAACAATCACATCAGCTTGCCCTGCAACAGCCACAATGTCATCAGTAACTTCAGACACAATATTATTTTTTAAAGCAGCCTGTCGTGTCACAGCTTTTGCATCGACACCAATGACACGATTATCATGTTGCTGGTTTAAAACCATTGCTAGCGAAGCGCCCATTTCACCCAAACCTTGAACCACAATATTCATATCATCACCCGAGACAAGTTTTCCAGGAATCCAGGATACGAGACACTAATCGCATCTTCGCCTGTCAACACGACATCCCCGCCAGTCGTTATCAATGCTGCAATCGCATTCATCATACCAATACGATGATCACCATGTGATGTTAATAGGGCGGATTCATTTGTCACATGTAATGGCGTACCACCATGAATAATCATCCCATCTTCTAAAGCTTCAATATTTGCACCTAATTTAGTTAACTCACTAATCACGGTTGCAATACGGTCTGTTTCCTTAACACGTAGTTCCCCAGCGCCAGTAATCGTTGTATCACCTTGCGCCTGAGTCGCGGCCAAAGCTATGATAGGCAGTTCATCGACTGAACTCGGAATATCCTTTTCAGTAATATCAATACCTTTCAATTGTTGTGCCTCAATCGTAATATCTGCAAATGGTTCACCATTCACGTTAATATTCGACATGACAATATTTGCACCCATGCGTTTTAATAATTGTAAAACACCATCTCGCGTTTTGTTGATGCCAACTTTTTTAATTGTTAATTTTGAATTAGGTGTAATCAATCCAGCAACTATGAAAAAGGCAGCACTGGAAATATCTGAAGGTACTATCACATGTTGCCCTGTCAAATGTTGATGCTTCGTTACAGAAACCCTACCATCTTTAACCGTTATCGTGCCACCAAATTGCCGTAACATGCGTTCAGTATGATCGCGTGAAGGTATTTTTTCGATGATGGTTGTCACACCCTCTGCTTGTATGCCCGCCAGTAAGATAGCACTTTTAACTTGCGCAGATGCAACTGGCATCTCATAGGTGATACCAGTTACCTGAGAATTCGCATAAATCACACCTGGTAGTGTATCATTTTCAGATAACCTAATATCAGCACCCATGAGTGCTAAAGGCGTCAAGACACGTTTCATTGGTCTACGACTCAAAGACTCATCCCCAACAATATGAATATTAAATGGCTGTCGGCTTAATAGACCCATTAATAGCCGTGTAGACGTCCCTGAATTGCCCATGTCAAGGGCTTTTTGAGGTTGAGTAAAGTGTTCACTTCCTCGGCCGATAACACGAACATGCTTCCCGTGTTGATCAATCGTCACGCCTAGTTCACGGAAAACAGCCATCGTGTGTAAAACATCATCAGACACCAAAAAGTTCTCTATTTCGGTCACACCTTGAGCAATCGCGCCAAACATTAATGCCCGGTGAGATATGGATTTGTCCCCTGGAACGGTCATCGTGCCACGAAGACCTGTACTTTGAGCACGCATTAATTTAATCATTTGCATTTTTCCTTATTGTTCATGACATCATATTTGGATAACTCGAAGACATATGACATCCATGTCAGCCAAAATTATCTTTCTATTGCACAACTTAACTTTTAAAATGAGCGAATTTCTTCACGATATTGTGCAACCTGCTCTTTCATACGATCAATGTTATCCGAATCAAACTTATCCAAAATTGACTTGGCTAATTCGATTGCTACCATGGCCTCTGCAATAACAGCTGCCGCTGTGACAGCCGTCGTGTCGGAGCGTTCAATGGAAGCACGGTGTTCCTGATGTGTATCAATATCAACGGATTTCATTGGCCGATATAATGTTGGAATTGGTTTGACGACACCACGTACAAGAATAGCCTCACCAGTTGTCATCCCGCCTTCAAAACCGCCTAAATTGTCTGTACCACGATAAAACCCCTTGGTTGCGTCCCAAAAAATTTCATCCATAATTTCATCACCATATTTCTCAGAATTGTCAAAACCACCACCAAATTGGACACCTTTAAAGGCATTAATACCAACAATGGCACGTGCAATTTTACCATCCAGCTTCTCATTGGCAGACACATATGACCCCAGACCCACAGGCATCCCTGTGGCAATGACTTGCACTTGTCCACCAACTGTATTAGCATCTCTTTTTGCCTTATCAATGACATCACGCATCGCAGCATCAGCTGTAGCATCTAAAGCACGCGTTTCAAAATTCTCAGTCACTTCACGTAATTCTTGTAAATTTTTATATTGAGTAAGCGTGCCCAAATCAGATTTTGCTGGTCCAATATTGACCACGAAGCCATGGACATCGACACCAATTTCAGCCAAAATTTTTTTTGCAACAGCCCCCACGGCCACACGCATTGTTGTTTCCCGAGCAGATGAACGTTCTAATACATTTCTTAGATCATTCTGATGACGATACTTCATACCGCCTACCAGATCAGCATGACCTGGTCGTGGTCGTAACACTTTACGCAATGTGTTTTCAGATGTTGCCACGTCATTAGGCGCCATGATTTTAGACCAACTATTGTGATCATCGTTATGAACATTTAAAGTTATTGGCGAACCTAATGTCATTTGATGGCGCACCCCAGTTAAAAAGGTGACCGTATCCGTTTCAATCTTTTGTCTTTCGCCACGACCATATCCATGCTGACGACGCGATAATTGTTCATTAATATCTTCTTGTGTGATATGCAAACCCGAAGGCACACCCTCAATAATTGCAATTTCTTCTGGACCATGGCTTTCGCCAGCAGTTGTATAACGCATAAGTCTTTTTTGTGCGAGACAAGATTAAACTATACTCACACTTTCCTTTCTAAATTATCCTATAAATTCCGGCATATCACTTACTTTTTTCAGAATCAATGTCGGTTTACCAATCGATTCTAGTGCAACGAGATTTAATACACCACCATGGTTCTTTTTATCATTAATTAATCGCTCAAAAAAATCAGGCGTTCCAATTAACTGTGAATCAGTTGGCAAACCAACCACCTCTAAGCGTTGCTTTAACGCCACAGTTAACTCATTTTTTGATATGCCATCGCGCGCCATACGCGAAGTCATTGCAACCATACCAATAGCTACCGCTTCACCATGTCGCAACTCGCCACGCGCAATGAGTTCAATAGCATGTCCAATCGTATGTCCAAAATTAAGATATTGACGCTGACCTGCTTCCTTTTCATCAGCCATGACAATTTTTGCTTTATAAGCAATTGCACGCTTTGATAGTTCTTGTGCGTTCACACGAATATCTAATATTGATTGTATTTTACCAGTAAACTCAAAAAAATCTGAGCTATCAAGTGCCGACGTTTTAACAACTTCGCCATACCCTTCGACCAAATCCCGATCAGTCAATGTATCCAAGTAAGAGCTATCAACTAAAACTAAATCTGGTTGATAAAACGTGCCAGCAATATTCTTTGTCTGACCTAAATTGACAGCCGTTTTCCCACCAACCGAAGAATCAACTTGTGCAGTCAGTGATGTGGCAATTTGAATAAAGGCAATGCCTCTCATATAAAGTGACGCCACAACGCCACCTAAATCACCAATAACACCCCCACCTAGAGCAATTAAGCCATCTCCACGGGTAAATCCAGCTTCCGCCATTTGCGAGATGAGTTCGCCAGCCACCACTAAGGACTTTGACGTTTCACCAGCAGGCACCTGTAAAGGTAACACATCAAATCCAGCTTGTTCTAGCTGTTTTTGAGTATCAATTAAATACAGCGGACCAACATGGCTATCCGTTATTAAAGCAACCTTACGCGGCGACCAAACATCAGCAATCTCTTTGCCAATTCTATGATGTAGCTGGGAATTAATTTTAACATCGTAAGTCTTGTTATCAAATGATACATGTACCGTTGTCATCATGTTTCCTTTCTAACTCATTCATCATAGCTTGAGGCATACTATTGTACGATTTGATGAATCTGTTTCACTTTTTCAGTTAATTGTATAAATTCAGATGGTGTTAATGCTTGCGCGCCATCCACAAAAGCATGCTCAGGATCGTCATGTATTTCCGTCATAAGTCCCTGACTACCAGCAGCAGTAGCTGCTAACGCTAAAGGTGACACGAATTTTGCAACACCTGAAGCATGTGATGCATCAGCAATCACTGGGTAATGTGTCATACTTTGTAAAACAGGAATGGCTGAAACATCCAGCGTATTTCGTGTATATTTATTATCGTAAGTACGGATACCACGTTCCATTAACATGATCTGATGATTACCACCTGCAGCGATATATTCTGCTGCATTTAAAAAATCATCAATCGTGGCTGACATACCGCGTTTCAGAATCACTGGTTTGCGTTTTTGCCCCAAAGCCTTTAGTAGGGCAAAGTTTTGCATATTACGCGTGCCAACTTGGAAAATATCAGTGTATGAATCAACTAACTCAACATCCTGTGTATCTAATATTTCAGTTACCATATCCATACCTAACGTGTCAGCAGCAGCACGATGCGCCTTTAGACCTACCTCACCATTGCCTTGAAAAGAATAAGGTGATGTCCGTGGCTTAAAAGCACCACCACGTAAAATTGTAGCACCAGCTGATTTAACTTGTCGACCCATATCGAGAACATGTTCTGGACTTTCAATTGAATCGGGTCCAGCCATAAATACAAAATGATCTCCGCCAATAATTGTGTGCTTTGTTTTGATAATTGTATCTTCAGGGTGGAACGAACGAGATGATACAATTGCAGAATGATGATTTGTGATTATCTCAACAACATCTTGTGATATTTCTTTCAAAGTTTTCTCTGGTAAAATTTTTATACCCGCCAAAGCAACACGGTTATTGTGTACATAGACTGGTTTAATGGGATCTTTTGTATCGAGCTTCTCAGCAATTTTTTGTGCAATAGTATTGTTTTTTGTGACTAAAATCATATTATTTTTCCTTCTATGGCTTGTGCCATTAGTTGTCGATCTGCAGGTTGATTGAACCAAAACTCAAAACTTAAGGCGCCTTGCCCAACTAACATTGGCAAACCATTTTGTGTGAGTAAGTTACGCTTACTAGCTGCTTTTAATAATCCTGTTTCCCGGTTACGGTAAATCATATCAACCACTAACGCGTACTGCGGTAACAACCCAATTTGATACTCTGTTAATAACGTCCTAGCATCATTCATACCTACTGTCGTTGCATTAATCAATAAATCCGCTTGCTGCAGCGCTGACGTCAATGAGCGATTATCTGATAAATCTGCCAGCTGACCAATGCCATGACTCAAATACGCTACCTCTGTTTCGCGTTGAGACCAGTTACCATGTGGTCGATTAAATGCTGTTAATCGACGAACACCATATTGTTGTGCCGTGGCAATAACGGCACGAGCAGCGCCACCAGTGCCTAAGATAACAACATTTTCATGTGGTTGATTAGGATTGATACTCTGCCAAAAGCCGTCGCCATCCGTACTTGTACCAACCAAATGACCATTTATATTCTTAACTGTGTTCACTGCATGTAAGCGCTGTGCTAATGGTGTTAATTCATCCAAATAGGTGATGATTTCTGATTTATACGGGGTGGACACATTGAATCCACCAACCCTTAATACACGTAACCCAGTGACAGCTGCTGCTAAATTTTCAGGTACAACATCAAAAGTATGATAATAAGCTTCAATTTGTCGTTGAGACATCATTATATTTTGCATAACAGGCGATTGCGAATGGCCTGCTGGATGTGCCACTAAACCATATATTGCCATTTTATGCCTCCAAATATTGCGCTATTTTTTTAACAATCACACTGGCATTCAAACCGTACTCATCTAATATTGTTTGTGGATTTGCGCTCATACCAAACCGATCAATACCGAATATAAGCCCACTATGACCAGTTAACGCTTGCCAACCAAGTGTTGTTCCTGCTTCTATTATCACATTTTTTGCATTATCTTCGGGAATAATTTTGGATTTTTGAACGGTATTCAATAATAAAAATTGTTGCAAATTAGGCATTGAAATGACACGGCTAGCAACAGACAATTTTTGACTAACTGCCAAGGCCAATTGCACCTCTGAACCCGTAGCAATTAAATTAATAACAGCATGTGGTTGCTCGTTTATTTTTGCAGCACCGTATTTCATAGCTAACTTTGCTTGTGACACTGTGCCTTGTGTCCCAATTGTGCCACGGTTTAAAATTAAAACAGTTGGCCGATCTGTTGATATTAATGCCGTTCGCCATGCTTCTGCAATCTCTGCTGCAGTACCTGGACGTAAAACGTTAACATCAGGAATCAGACGTAGACTCATCAATTGTTCCGTTGGTTGATGCGTCGGTCCATCTTCACCAACCGTTATACTATCATGTGTAAACACATAGATAACCGGTACTTTTTGCAGCGCACTTAATCTAATGGCTGCTTTCATATAATCTGAAAATGCCAGAAAGGTAGATCCAAAAATTTTAGTGCCACCATGCAGGGCAATGCCGTTCATCACGGCGCCCATACCGAATTCTCGCACGCCAAAAGCAATGTTTTTCCCAGCACGATGTTCCTTATCAAATAATGATGCATCAACAATTTCTGAATTTGTTGACGTGACTAAATCAGCTGATCCTCCCCATAATTGTGGTAATTGTTGCGCAAACGATTGTAAGACTATTTTTGAAATTTTACGACCTGCTTGGTCTTTTTCCATCTCAGTTAAAATTGGCGTCTGCGTTACCTGATTTCGTGTAAATGCTTCATATGCTGCTAACGCACTAGCTTTTGGCTTTTTTTGTTGTGCTAATCGTCGATTGATACGATCACGCATGTCTTTCAGAATAGGCTGTGGCACAGCGAAGTCATGAATTGTTGTGTTGAGCTGTACGCTTAATTCCTCGAGTTGCACTGGATTTAATGGCGTGCCATGCGCTTTATTTGTTCCAGCAAATGGACCATAATCACCAATAATTGTTTTAACAGCAATGAATGTTGGCTTAGGTGTTAATTTAGCTTTTTCAATTGCTGCATGAATTGCCGTCAAGTTATTACCGTCAGTCACTTCCTGAACGTCCCAACCATAACTTAAAAAGCGTGCTTTATTATCAGATATGTCTGACCTACTCTTTTTCCCATCTAGGCTCACATGATTATCATCATACAGCACAATTAGTTTGGCTAATGATTGTTGCCCAGCTAATGAGGCCGTTTCGTGACTAACCCCTTCCATTAAATCACCATCACCCACAAGCGAGTAGGTAAAATGATCAATAACATTAGGAAACTGCTCATGCAACTTTGCCTCTGCCATCGCCATGCCAACTGCCATACCCAATCCCTGCCCCAACGGACCCGTCGTAGCCTCAACACCAGGTGTGACACCTACTTCCGGATGCCCCGGTGTTTTTGAGTGTGGCATTCTAAATTGCGCTAAATCATCAGATGATAAATTAAAACCAGCAATATGTAGTGTCGCATATAACAGAGCAGCACCATGTCCAGCTGACAATACAAAACGATCCCGATTGATCATATCTGCATTTTGAGGATCAACAACTAATTGATTCGCATATAATTCGTATAGAATTGGTGCAGCACCAAGCGCGATACCGGGATGTCCAGAACCAGCTTTTGAAATCATTTGATTAGCGATCAAACGTAAACTATTAATAGTTTGCCATTCTGTTGCGACTGGAATTAACATTTCACTCATAATATTCTCCTAAAAAAATCGTGCTAGTGGCTGACACTTAGCACGATTTCTTAAAGCAGTTTTATGCTGCAAAATAAAAAGTCACTAAGTGTTTTAAATCCACTTAGTGACTGACCTTGAAAAGCTTCTGGTCGCTAAGTGCGTCGTATCCCGACGCACTTCATACATGCGACGGTTCTACATAAACCAGAAGTAATAATAGCTATTGTTTTTCAAGATTTTGTTGTTCATAATTTTTCTCATTCCTATTTAATGTTTTAACTATACAACTTTAAATGATAATTGTCAACACATTAATTAAGAAACAATGTGTTTCTACTCATCGATTATAACTCTGAATTGTTTTATACACGATTGCAACAATATACACGCCAATGACCCGATCAAAGTAATCTGTCCCCACTTGTACGAAAAAAACAGCAATCGCTTGATTAAGACCCATACCATGTAATACTTGCACTAGCATACTAGAACCCGATGACGTTACCCCATGGAATAATATTACAGTAATGATTGTACTAACGATGGTGGCGGGTACTGAAATAATTAATGCTACCCACCATATTTTCTTAAAATCTGTTGGCTTTACTTTTTTATAAACAAAACCCGACACAAGTGCCGTTGTTATTTGGCTAGGCATAAAATAGATTGAAAAAAGATCTCCCGTAGCGCCATTGATCAGTGCTGTTATGACACCTGTCATCATACCACCAACAGGTCCAAAAATAGCACTTCCCATCAACGTACCAATTGTATCCAAATATATTGGTAATCTAGCATATAAAGCAAGATGGGCGCCAACAATGTTAATAACAATGAATAATGCGATTAACGCAATTTTTTGTGCTGACATATGCTTTTTCATGTTAATTGCTCCAAATCAGTCGCAATACGATCTAACTCAGCCGCAACGACACTAACATCTTGCGTAATTAAGCCACTGACAATATAAGCCATGGCTGGTTTGGCATCAATTTCTTGTAAAATTGTAGCATTAGCCGACTTACCCCAAAAATCAGCAATGTCCACGATACTTTGCCCCAAGGCTATACCTGAAGTAACTACAGTCACATATTTATGAATGCTCCGTGATAGCTCTGGATGTAATGCATAAACAATAACTAAAGGATCATTAATCACCGCACCTAATACATGTTCTTGTTGCCAATGAAACTGAAAATAAAAGCGAATAATTTTGACAACAAAGGTTGCTTTTTGAGGATTTAAATTTTGCATCAATGCCAATATGTTTGGCGTTAAAACAATCTTACGTGTCACGTCCAACGGTACTAATTCAATACAAAGTGGTGCATTTTGCAAAACGTAATCCGCAGCATCAGGGTCAACCCAAAAATTATATTCCGCAACTGGGGATGTATTCCCATGACTCTTGTATGCACCACCCATAACAATCAAACGTGAGACATGTTGCCAGATACTTGGTTGCTGTTGAAGCGATAATGCCACATTTGTTAACGGTCCTAGCGCCATAAACCACACGTCATCGTTTTCTGTTAATAACTTGACGTATCCGGATTGAGCATTAAGTTCACTTAACGGTTTATCTGGCGCATCTGGTATACAACTTTCACCTAGACCATCCATACCATGAGTATCTTGCGCACTAGTGTATGCATGATTCAATGGCTTAGTCGCACCGGAAAACACTGGAATATCAGAACGACCTGCCTCCTGCAAAACTTTCAATACATTTTTCACACCGATATTGGTTGGTACATTACCAGCAACTACTGTGATACCAATAATATCAAGTTCTGGTGAATTAAGCGCTACCAAAAGCGCGAGACTATCATCAATACCGGGATCAGCATCAATAATGACTTTATTTTTTTGCATCATCTCTCCTACCTTTCAAGGTTACTTGGTTTTTTATCCTGGGCAGAAAATTTTGAGATAAATCTATAATTTTCTGTTATGGTATAAAACCGCTGTAATTGCTATTATAACAGTAGTCTAGCTAATTTAATATATTTTTTTAATTCTGTATGTTTCTATTAATTTCTAATACAAGGGCTACAAATAGGCTACAATTAAAAGCGTTTTTAATTCAATCTCGTATCATTAATTTGAAAGGACATAATATGATCAACGAACAAACAATACGTACTATTTTAAGAATCATGCCACCCGTGACAATTCGCAAACAGACCGGCATTGATATTTACTTGATTGATGCGCACCAAAAATATAATGAGCCACTTGAATTAACAAGTGAGCAACAACGTACATTAGATGAATAGGCTAGTGAAATACTTGAATAGAACGCAAATAAAAACACCTGCGAGGATTTTTCCGAGTAGGCGTTTCTTTAATATGTACGGGTATTGCAATACACCGGCTTGTGCACAACAGCTGAGATATAAACATATTAATCCCGACATGTATTGGCTAATGTACCCTTATGTCATTATAATAACAAATTTATTTAAATCACGCAATACTATTTTCCAAATTCTTTATAGGGAAAATGTTGTCTTGTGCCAATTATTGGACGTATTTTATCAAGAAAAGGCTCATAATTGTATTCGAACTTACATTGAATGGCGTGCGCAATGAAATCAGCAACCTGAATTCCCTCGAATTTATGCGATTTAACAGATTTAACCTCGATCCCTAATGTATATTTTTTCATTTCAAACCAAGCTAAGTGTTTTATATATTCATCAATGTTAAATCCGTTTTTCACGGCTTGATTTCTTTCATCGATATAAAATTCTAACCTATCGCCATCACCTAAGTGTTTTATAATTGGTTTAACTATATATGAAACCAAATAATTATACAAAATATTCTGATTTTCAAGTAACTTGCTGTCAATTTTGGTTAAGTCAACGGTTATATAACGAACAACAAAATAAGAATTTACTATTTTACGAATAACGTATTCTCTAATTACTATGTCGCTATTTGCTGCCTTTACTTCGCCAAGACTTGTAGCAACGCTTGGAAAATTTCGTTTTACTTGACCAGTAATTCTTCTCATATTTCTAATTAATTTTTTATGGTTGGATTCACTTACTTCAATGGCCGCAATTGTGAAATAGCGCCCATCACTACCAAAATTGCCTGATTCATCAATATATACAAATTTTTTCGACATTTTTATTTTCACTTTATTTTTTTAATCATTATATCACATAAAAACACCCAACCAGAGTTATCCAGTTGGGTGTTTTCGTAGTTATTAAATTTTTGAGAACGCCGTGGCATCAAACCAAATTTCGCCATAATCTCCGTATTTGATACCAACGCCATTAGATGCATTGTCGTAATCATCAACAGTACCAGTGTTATTATTGTTATCAAATTTCACATAGTCGCCAACACGAACGTTTTCGGAGTTAGAACGACTTGTATTATCGACAAGCGCCCATGGAATACCATTATATGTCCAATTAAAGTTTTTGCCACCAGCAAGACCATAGTTGATCAGCTGCATAATGCCATTAACATTTTTTACCTCATCAACACGAAACTTACCGTATGCCGTAAATTCATTACTAGCATTTTTAAATGCTTGAATAGCACTTGTGTTTTTAGCAGTTACACTAGCTTTTGATGGCTGTGCTGGTTTTTGACCTGCTGCTTGTTGCGCGTAGCGAATCAACTTATCAATATCTAAACCACCTGGGCAAGCTGTTGATGTGACTTCACGATGCAATTTAATCGTGTTGCGATTAATTGGCAAATTGTAACGTTTACAAATATCTGCAATTAATCGTGCTGAATTGCGCAATGTCGCATCAGATACTCCCCATGATGGTGCACCTGTTGAGTTGACATGTTCGAGCCCAATGGAACGCCCATTAGGATCAGACATCTTAGGAACGTCTGCGCCACCTGTTCCACCTGCATGGTAGGCAACATAGTTTTCACCAACAGCACCAATAATTTCATTGTCTGTGATTTCATAATGTGCTGATGTCCAATTACCAGCTGATACTAACCATGTGTTAAGTGCGACATCTTTATTAGTTGTAGCATTATGATGCACAACAATGGTATCAATAGCTCGTTGTCGCAATCCACCATTAAACATCGGACGTGGATCTTTGCTTGTTATGGATTTTGAATATACTTCTCCCATGGTTATTTTTCCTCCTCTTTAACTTCTGGGTGCCAATCATGCAACTTGGCTACCGCCTTTTCAATTTCAGCATCTACTTGATCGTCTGAAAAATTGAATGGTACCTTATTTTTTATTAAACGATCATACAAGAATGCTGTTGCCTCGCGCTTTTTTTCAGCCGGTGTATCTGCATTATTTTCAGCAAACGCCACCGCCTGCTCCGCCCACTTAGTAAATGCTAATAAGCGCTTGTTTTTCGTGTTAGCATTAATCAACTTGATGCCCGCATGGACGACAGCGGTTACAATGCCGCTCGTCCACAATGCGATTAAAATGCCGATTAAATCTGTCTTACTCATATTTTCTCCTCAAAAAAAGACGGCTAAACCGTCTTCATTAGTTCATCAATTTTTGATGTCAGTTTGCGTACTTCTGTTCGCAAGGATTCGTTTTCTTCAGTTAACTTGCCATTATCAGTGCGTAATTTAGTTATCTCACTGCTCAAAACAGAAACCTGATCGGACAACTCCTTGACTAATGCGCCCTGCGTGGCGAACATCTCACTAACTGTGTCATCGTGATTTTTAACAGTATCTTCTTTTTTGCCACGCCACGCAAAGAAACCGGTGGCGATGGTGCCGATAACAGCTAGTGTTGGGGCTAAATACTCAATACCGCTCACCGCCTTTCAATTTGTAGCGTGGCTCTTCCCATGCGCTTAGAAACACATTAATCGTGATGACAATAAATATGAATGGTGCAATGGTCACGTTACCAGTGACGACAATATTCATGATGTAACTGCCTGATAGTAACGCCCACATGCCCCCCGATAACGCTATCAGCACCAAACGTATGCGATACCAGTAAAAGTCCCACAATGAGTTAACTAGCAAGGTAAAGCCAATCAATACGTAAATGAGCCCTAATATCGGGTTGTCCAGCAAGCCTAATGCCCACGGTAAACGACCGTCTAATTGCTGATAATGTAGCATGATAATCGCCCCAATGATGATTTCTTCAACCGCTACCGTGACCCAATTTCTATTTTTCCAAAAATGTTTTTTCATTTAATACACCTAAATCGTCTGTTTGATAGCAGCATACATCACGTCCGCCATCTTCTTGTAACCTATTTCAGAGGGGTGGAAGTGGTCTATTCCAATATAGTCCACTCTCTCTGGCTGGTATTCATTAGCTGGTATTTGCTGATATTGCATATCCCAAAGGGTATCGATATTCAAATAATATGGCGCAATATAAATACGCTCATCAGTGCGATTGTCGAAATCTTGAATTGTTTGATTGAGCAATGCTGCAATGTTATCTCTACGGGCATCATTTCGGAAATTGCCAAATGATGAGTAGATGTGTGTTAAACCAATAACAATCACCGTATCTGGTTTAACAGCCCTGATTTGACTAATGAAAAAGTTGTAGTGGTCTGTTTGAGACAACGACGTACCATTAGTAACATACCGGTTGGGATCGTTTAATCCAAAATTAATGACGACAATATCAGGCGCTGCCATGTTATTCTGTGTCAAGTACCAAGCCCAATCAAATTCCTTCTTTTCTGGATTGTAGAATGAGTTCGTATTGCCTGTATCATCGGTTTTGTCAACATAGTGCAACGCACCAGCACCCCATCCACTTCGTGCTTCGTGACTAACGCCATCTTTTACCCGTGTGCCAACTAAGGTAAATTTAGTGGCATCAGACGCCAAACGATCACGAATACTATCCAACAAATAAAGTGATTCAGATGTTGACTCACCAATAATCATGACTGACTTATTTCCGCCATTTTTAGTGGCATCAACACGCTGAACAGGGATATATTGATAAGGGTCTTCATTCCTTGTCTTAACGCCTAATTGCGTGTCTGCTGCTTCAACCAATCCTATCTTTTGAGTACCAAGTGTTTTAGTTGCAATGACATTCTTATCATCATAAACACTGCCTGATTTTAACAAATTAGTTAATACGACATTAGCAGTCTTGCCATTCATGACAGGATAAACAGATGGTAACATTAGCTCGTCTTGTGTCTCATTTGTAGCGTCTGCCCATTTAAGAACTTCTGAAACATTTTTAACACCGTAGAACACCGGTTTAAACGTAAAGATGTCACCACGCATTTGTGTAATTTGCATCTTAGCCATCTTTGGGTTGGCAATTAGTGCCTTCTTAAAATCAAACACAACATCAGTGCCATCTAAGTAGAGAAAATCTAGTGTCTTAGTACCATCATTGTATTGTGTACCAAAATTGGCAATGACCTTCCCTGTATTGTCAAACAACATAATGAATTGACCACTGTCTAATACTGTCTGTTTGAATTTCATCAAACCTTTGTCGGGCAAATTAGTTAATTCCATGGCAGCATAGACATCACTGTTACCAAAATTCAGCTCGCCTGTCGTGGTATTCCAAGAGATATTACGTTGACGGTAGAGTGGCTTAATATCAACTGGCAAGTACTCATTTGAAAGCTCGGTCAGTGCCTTGTTAGTCACATTATTAGTGTCACTCAGCGCCATTAAATCAGTTAAATATTGCTCCTTGCTTACTTTGACATATAGCTGAGACTGCTGAGTGTATGGCTGGGCAATATAGATGTATTTTTCAGTCAATTGATTGAAAACATATTGCATATCAATTACTAATTCAGAGTCAGTAACTGTGTACCCTTGACGTGTGAATGATGACCCACCAGCATTTAATTCATCGACTGTTTTTTCAAATACCAAAGTGTTGCCGTCTGCCAAGGTGGCTGCAATAAATTTAGCGTCGATGGGCAAGATTGGTAATCTCATCGTCCCTTGTGGCAATACTGGTATCTTAGTTACAAAAAAATTAGGCGAGGTAATATAAGCAATGTTCACGTTGCTAGTCGATATATAGCGATTAGCTAATACGGTCATTTGATTAGTCACATCTGTGCGCTTAGCTATTTTTCGTGAATCAACTACACCATCAGCTAAGCCAACCGCTTGATAAACACCACCATCAACCCATGAGCCATTTGACCACAAGTACTTGTGACCATTATCAGACGTGATAAATATACCTGCCTTACCACTTGGATAGGTACTCTTTAGCGCTGCTGAGTTAGCAAATACTTCAGGTGTTAGGCTAATTTGTGATAACTTGGTGTCAATTTCACTGTCTTGGTGGTCTAAGCGGTTTTTAAGTGTGCTGTACCCATTACCTGCATTGTCCGAACGTGCCTCAATGACTTCTGATTTTGTTTCACGTCCTTCATTCAATGCTGTTTCAGCTGTTGCTTGGTCAGCGTCACCACGTGATTTCAAAGTCTTATAAGGCTTTCCTGAACGGTCAATCCGTGCTTGTGTCACTTCGTTTTGACTGGCTAATGGTACGCCACCCAACATGTCTAATATTTGCTTGTTGAGTGTGTCGCCTTGACCATCAACCGCGACTTGTATTTTTTCAAAGTTATCGCCTAGTTGGGTTCTTAAGACCTGTCCTAGGTTCAAGTCAAGATTTGTTTCTAATTTTTCCATGTGTCTCCTTAAGCAACAACCCATGTTGCTGATATTCTAATGGTGGTACCTACCGGCAATGTGCCACCAATAACATTTGTTTCACCGATTGACACGTCATCTAGCGTGACACCACCATTAGTTTGAAATACTAAGTCGCCACGGACTTTTTGTTTACTACTAGGTGCGTTAGTGGCTATTGCAACACGATATTCTGCAAATGGCAAGCAGTCACTAGGAATGAGCGTTTCGGCATGATATGAGTTCAAATCAGTAATATCTATTGCAATTTTTAAATTGCCATATGCCGTCACGATCTTGCCTGAACGAACAAATATGATTGAAGAACTGGCGTCGTAATAAGTTCCTAACCCATTAACTTTTGTTTGAACGCTTTTAACTTCTTGAAGTAGTGCCCCGCTTGGTGCTTTGATATTGCCACTGGAGTCACTCGTGATAACTCTGCGCCACGGACTCCATATGTTGTTCACGTCATAATATGAGCGTATGAACGTCCCTGCTGAGTCATTAGTCGTGTATTCAGTGACGATTTGAACAACACCCGCCGCACGATAAACTTGCATTGTCAAGGCATGTGTTGTCGGTGCATTTGTCATACTAACAACATCTTTATCTTTGTCTGAATAAAAAAATCCCTCTTGGGTGTAATTGTCTAAATCACTCCCACTAGGAATTTTCTCTGATTTTAATTCAAATTTAGCGTTTTCATCAACTAATATTTTTCCATCAACTAATAAATGACCCGAAGTGTCAAATGATAACTCGTGATTACCACTGTTTAACGCTTCAAAAGTGACCTTGTCAAATTTAAAATCACTGAAATCTGATTTTGTAAAATGGAACCCATCGGGTCCTATCAGCAATCTTGCATTATCTATATCGCCATCGGGCGAAACATATGCCCCTTTGTAAAATTTCGTCGCACTGACGTCCACCACAACAGCGGGTCTCTGCCCGTCCCAATTAATTGCCATCGTTACCTCCAAACATACCAAACGCCATCATTAACAATCGTATCAACTCTCCTGGAAACAGCCTTTAAAGCCGTTCCTATCGTTTTGTTTGACGTTCTGGCATCTCGCTGCATCGCCAAATTACGCGCGTAATCAAATATTTTATTACCAAAAGTCAAAGTATCTGACTGTTTTGGATCTTGTGGAAAATAAGTCATGCCAACAATTCGTGTGTCTACGTCAATGCCGAATCTGTCCTTCAATAAACCAGAATTGCCAACCTTAATGCTGTTAAACTCTGACAGCTTGGCACCATGCTCAAACTCTGCTCGCTCCATCGTATATTGAATGATTGGGTAATCTTGTAGTTGCGACTTAATGTATTCGAGCAATGAGCTACCGTCAGTGAACCTATCATCTTGTACGGTCGCTGCTTGTTTGACACCCCATATATTAGCGTTAGGGCTTCTATATTCAGCGCTAGCGGCATAAGAACCATTATCATTCTGCTTACCAAGCCCTTTGATTGACGTCCTGATGTTGCTATAATCTTCTGTCCATGATATTTTAGTGGCATTATATCCGTCAACAAAGACAAATTGGTCAACGTCTCCCAACTGCTTGTAAATATGAATTGTCCAGTTATCAAAATAGAACTCAAACCCAAAATCACTCTTGAGCGTATTCATTAACAAACTGTCTGAAAAATCACCGCCAAATCCGTCACTAAACGAGTAATTTTTAAATGTATCGTGAATAATGTATTTAAAATCAGTACCATCAGTAATGAACTTCATACAGTCATCTAAACTTTGTGTATTTGTTAAACGCTTATCCACATACATATCATGTAAATCAGTACCTACGTGAACTGCAGACACTGAATATGCCCTCGTCTTTCCCAAAGGGACTGGATTGACAGAGCTTAACCTAAACCATTGATTGGTTTCAGGCACTAAAACACGTGTTTGAGGCGCCATCATTTGCGCTGCAACACTGTTTTGCCCCTCGCTGTCAAATGAAAATGTTAGCGTGCTTAACTCATTTAATGATTCGGTAATTGACAAATTATAGACGGATACAGGCGTTTCATCGCCTATCGCTTGTTTAATAAAAACTATATTTCTTGTCATTAGTAGTAGAACCTCGTATTGAAATCTAGCGTGAAATCAGTTGAACCCACAATCTCCATTTCGTTGTATCCTATTGCATAATCAATGAAGCTGCGATCAGAATAAGAATTACCAAATCGCTGTAGACCGTTGACGATTGGAATTAAGCCAACTAATTTGAATATGTCATCATTTATTAAAGGCTGTTTATATTTAAACGATTGACCTGTCGTGTGATTGAGTATTGTTATGCCGCTGGGCGCAACGCCTCTGAAATTCAGTGTCACCGGTCGTTCGTTAGCTAACAATGGTATCAGTGATGGATTCAAGAATTTAAACTTTGTCCGGTTGATGAAAGAATACTTAGGTGTATCAAACGGCATGCCCATACCAATACCGTAAGTACCGCCATCAAACGTGAATGGATCTTTGGTGGTAGCTGTGCTTTCTGCAAATCCCTCATAACAAACAAGATTCACTGCCACACTTTTAGCTTTCCAAAAGTTACCCAGTCGTGGATATGAAAAAGCTTCCGCTACAACTTTCCATCTCAAAAATGGTGTGCGCATATTAATTACATAAAAAGGCTCGATGCTGCTAAATATTTGCAGTACCTTGAGCCTTTGTAATTCGTAATCATAATTGTCACGAGCAGTCACATCGAACGTCAGTGGAATGGTAGTTTGTTGTACCTGTGTGCTAGTTAAATCGGCACCATAATCGCCCGTTTGGGTGTATGTGTGCTGAAAATTGGCAGATGGTGGATCAAACGAGATAACACGTATACCTTCCTTGTCCAAATCATAAATTGTGCCATCACGTCTTTGAATGATGATGTCGCCTTGATATTTAGTAACCATACGTATTACCTGTCGTCTGTCCTTTCAATTGAATTTCTTGGTTCTGCAAAATCTTAATCTTTGGATATGTTGCGCGAGCTACCTCACCACTGTCCATTTGAATTGTCATATGAACATCGCCACTCAAATCAACACCACCATTGTTGTTAAATGTGTTGCCACCAGCAATAGCTGGCTGTTGTGACATCACGTTTTGCATACCGCTTTTAGCGCCATTAACAATATTAGCCAACTTAGCAGCAAAACTGTTAGGTTGTTTTTGCGCTGTTTCTTTGATTGAGCCGATAATGTTTCTATCAGCCGTTTGACGATTAGGGTTAGTGACCCATTCATCTTCACCGGGAACTTCGCCAACAATGCCAATACCGTGAGTGCGTCCACCATTAGCATAGCCATGACCTTGGCCAAGGAACGATAGATCACTACCATATCTGCTTTTAGCATAGGCTAGACCAGCAAGAATATTGTCATATCCATTCATGATGTTAGTGTGTCCTGCTGCCGCGTAAGCTCTGAATGTACCAGGCTTAACCTGCATCAAACCTGTTGCGTTACCATCAGATAGTCCATCATTACCACCCATAGCGCTAGCATTCCCACCTGATTCGGTTTGAATTTGACGTAATACCTTAGATACCATACCACCAGATGTGCTCAATCCTAACTTGCCTAATGCCTTAGTGACATCATCTTTCCAACGACCGACACCATCGCCCGCTGGTTCAGCCAGACTGTCCTGTGTTGGTGCTATGAACTTCTTGATCCAATCAAACATGCCGCCAACTTGACCTTTAATAAGGCTAGCCATAGGGTTACTACTTGAACTCTTACTATCATCTGATTTAAGACCAGGCACACGATGGTATCCTGCTAACTTTTCAGACCAATCAGACACTTTAGCCCAACCAATGTTAGGGTTTGATCCAGGGGACATGGCACTGAACATCTTGCCATTTCCGCCATAAACCCCAACGTGTTGACTACCGCCCTCACCAAAAAATGCTAAATCACCACTCTTTGGATCTGATACAGCTGTCGAACTATTGTATTGGTCGCCTGAATAATGTGGGAAACTATTCCCCATTTGTCGCAAGGCATCTTGTACCAAACCAGAACAGTCGAAACTGTCGGGTCCTGTAGCACCCCATACATAAGGTTTACCAGTACCTAACTTGATGACTTCTTTCAGCAGTTCAGAACTACCACCGCCACCGCTCGCTTCATCGTTAGCCATGCCCCATAGGGACTTCCACCAATCAACGGCTTGGGATTTAACATGCTTAAATGTACCTGTTGCCAAACCATTCATCATGTTACCCATACCGCCAGATTTGGGATCAAAGACATTTTCAAGTGTCTTGACTGGATGTGCTATAGCGTTTGTAATAAAACCAAACATTTTAGTGTACTTTTCAGTGGCACTTTTTATACCATCCCATGCATTGCTGGCTGTTTTACCAACCCAACTACCTGCGCCTTTGACACCGTCCCAGATTGAACCAAGGAACCCTGTACCACTAGCAAAGTGTTGACTACCCATTAACATTGATAACTCACTTGCGTTTAATACTTCTGTGCCAGGCATCAAGAGACGTTCTGTGTTTCTGCCTTGAACAATCTCCATAGCACCATTAGGGTGTATGAGTGCCTCTTTGTTACCTGTTTCAGGGCTATCGTTCCCATCGTTGAGAATTGCCATCGTTGGATTAGTAATTGCTCTGCGCATATTACCAAACGCACCAGTACCAGTGGCAAAGGCTACTTTAGGTATCTTACTTAATGTACTTTTAGGACCACCAAAGTCATGGATTAAGCCATTAATACCCTCAATACCTGCATTAGGTATGTTGATAACCGCATTAATGCCTTTACCAGCGAGAGATTTCAGACCGTCCCACATAGCACTGAATCCGTTCTTGATACCGTCCCATGTGTCGCTAAAGGTTTTGCCAATCTTATCCAAGACGCCACTCAATGTATCTTTCAGTGAGTTAATTCCTTTGCTTCCAGTACGTTTGATACTATTCCAAGTATCGCTAAAGAAATCAAAGATGGCATCCCAAGACCTGTTCCATGCCTTTTTGATACCATTTAAAGCATCAGAAATCACATCTTCCAACCATTTGATGATTGGCTTAAAGAACTTCTTGATGCCATTCCAAATCTTTTCAAACGTATCTGAAACATAATCCCAAGATCTGTCCCATAGTTTGGTAATGAAACTTAACGCGGCGGTAAAAATCTTTTTCCAAAAATTCAATTCATTCTCGACGTACTTTTGGAGCCCTTTCCATATCTTACCGAACACATTAGAGATTGCATTCCATGTGGCAGACCAAGCCTTTGAAATGAATTTAAGTCCAATGGTAAGAACTTTTTCAATGTTGTTGATAGCATTAGTAAATATCTTCTTGATACCATTCAAAACTTTACTAAACAGGCTGCTAATGGCGTTCCATGATTTAGTCCATGTTTTTTGAATAGGGTCCCATATTTTTTCAAGAAAACTAGTTAAGCCTTTCCAAGCTTTTTTAGTCCAAGAGATTAAAGCATTGAATATCTTTTTAAGCGGTTCAACCAGTGGCTTAGCGATAATAATAGCTATTCCAACAGGAACTGCCAACGCGTATAACAATAACTTTCCAAAACCTTTAGCGAGTTTAACTGTTATCTCAATGAATTTGTCCCAGCCTTTGATAAATCCTTTAACTAGTCCATCGAACCATTTACCTATCGCACCGGCACCACTTCCGATAGATTTACCAATTCCCTTGAAGAAACCAATGACAGCTTTCAACATATCGTCGATAGATTTTTTAAATTTAGCGTTATGCTTGTATAGTAGCGCAAACGCTCCAGCAAAAGGATTGACAATAAATAATAATATTTCTTTCCAATCGTCTTTTACAAAATTAATAACCTTTTTAAAGAAGTCAGAAATAGTTTTCCACGCTTCACCGAACCATTTACCAACGCCTTTGAAAAAGTCTGCCGCACCCTTAACTAGTCCGTCTATAAATTCTCTGAATTTCTTGTTGTGCTTGTATAGCTCGTAGAAAGCCAAACCAACGGCAATAACAGCAGTGACTATGATGACAAATATATTTGCTTTCATAATCGTATTAAGCGCTTTCCAAGCATCGCCAAATAACATTATGGCAATACGCACAGTGGTTATGCCATCACTTACCATCTTGAAAACGCCAACAGCGCCCTTAACAGCAAGCAACGCCACTGCTATAGAGCCTATAGCTAATCCAATAGCCTTTAGTGCGTTTTTGTGTTTCGCAATACCTTCAAGAGCTTTAGCTACCGGATTGATATTTTCGGTTGCTCCCTTTGTTTCTCCAATCATTGCTTTAAAGGAACCGACTATATCAGAAATAACATCAACGAACACTTCAAATACGCCAGATCCGATGGCGCCGATTATTTCTCCTAATGGCTTATAAATATCTCCCAAAGTCTCGTGCCATACGTTTAACCATTGGCTAATCGTAACAATGGTGTCAAATATATTACTGAAATCAAACTTTTTCTTAACTTTATCCGCAGAATCACCAGCACCAATAAAGCCGTCAGTTATTCCTTGAATGAGCTTAATGGCTGTTGTAACAATACCTCCGGTAATAACTCCGAACAAACCACCTATTGCCTGCGCAACTGGTTTTAGTGCATCTATTAACCCAGAAAATGATTGTTTTATTTCATCTACTCTTTTGCCAACGCTACCGTCAGAAACCGCTCCCAAAACGTTATATTTAAAACTTGTCGCAAACATGGATAAACCATTGCTGATTACTCCGAAAGCCTTGCCGACTCCCATGATAACGTCAGCAACCACCCCGAAAGAAGAGGTTGCTACGCCCGCTAGATTATTTATGACACCAGTTAACTTATCTTTACCAATTCTATCAATGATATTATCCAGACCAGAAACAACGTTAGCTTCAAGCGCGCCCCATGCACCCTCAAATGTATTGGTAGCAGTGGCTGCCTTCTTAGCAGCATCATTACTACCTAATTTAGTCAGTGCATCGTTGAATTCATCAGCACTCACTTGTCCATTGGCCATGGCATCACGGAAGTTACCTGTGTAGGCGCCATTCTCTTTCATTGCCTTTTGAAGCACGCCAGATGCACCAGGTATCGCATCAGCTAACTGGTTCCAGTTTTCAGTGGTTAATTTACCAGCACCAGCTGTTTGTGTGAGCATCATAGCTACTGATTTGAACGTTTCAGCATTACCGCCAGCTTGTGCATTCAGGTTACCAGCAGCTTCAGTAAGCCCCATATAGTCTTTAACACCGTTGGCAGCTAATTGCGCTGTGGTGTTTGAAACAGTCCCTAAATCGTAGACAGTATCGTCAGCGTATTTTTTAACCTGCTTAGTCGCACTGTCAATTTCTTTCTCACCAAACCCACCAAGTTGCATGGTTGACTTAAATTTTTGTAACGCGTCAGATGAGCTAAGTGCTTCTTGTCCAAGACCTGCAACAAAACCCGTAATTGTTCGTATGCCACCAGCTACCGCAGAGCCAATGAATGTACCTACGGCTATCTCTTTAATACGATGAAACTTGTCGCCAACTTCTTCCGCTTGTTGCTTTAGTGAACGTAATCCGGTAGATGCATTGTCATTTAGTTCAACTGTAGAAACCACTTTAGATGGCAGCTTTCTCAACTCTTTTTCAAAGTTGATGACTTCACCTTTTTCAGCACGCGTTTGCAAGTCAGTGAGTGTCTTTTTAGGCAACTTTTTGAGTAGCTCTTCAAAATTATCAATACCAGCACGTTTAGCCTGTGCTTCAAGCATGATCTTTTTAGCGTCTGGTATGTCTTTGATAAACTTTTGAAAGTCTATCGCCTCGCCTTTTTCAGCTTTGGCCAATAATTCTGTTTGTTTCTCTTTTGGCAGCTTATTTAGTAACTCGCGAAAGTCGTTGATGCCAGCTTTATCAGCTTGTGCCTCCAATTTTGCAACTAATGGATCACCTTTAAATGCATCTTTGAACTTCTCATAGCCACTCTTGCCTTGCTTTTCGGCTTTGGCATTAAATTCAGTCCACGTGGGGTCAGATTTATCATTTAGTAACAAATCGATATTAATTGAACCATCAGCCATTTAAATTCCTCCTTTCCTCTTTATTTAGAATCATTCATCATCATGTCAAATATTGATGACGCATTACTTGAGAAGCCATCACTTTCAACCTCTTTATCAAGGTGGTAATAGAACTGCATTTGACTAACAAATTGCGCTTGCTTTGGATCATCAGCATATTGTGACAAGTCATCACTGCGATATTGTCTAATCTTCTGAATAGGTGTATCAGCGCCTAAGTTGTCAAACAACGCCTTGAATTGATCCCAATGCATACGGTCAATCATCTGATTTAAATCAATGTGGTAGTACATCAAAAAAGACGCGTAGATTGCTCCTGCGTCCTGTTCGTAATCAAAATCAGCATGATTAGCAGCGCTAGATTGTTCATCAGTTGCTTGACTGCCATCATCTTCTTCGTTGCCATATGGTCGTTCATTAATGTACTGAAAAACACCAGCAACAATATCGCCTTTGACTGCTAAATCATTAGTTGGTAGCTTATCAATAACCAATAAATTAAAACATCGCTCAACCTTTTCTGCATCGCTTAAATCAGTATCCAACACGCCAAACGCCTCAATGACGACATTGAAAGCTAAATTAAGTCGATACTTACCATCTAATAATTTAATCGTCGTCTCAGGACGTTTAGTGAATGAAAACATTAGTCATTGCCTTTGTTGCGGCGTTGTTCACGGTTGCTGCCATATTTAGCTTTCAACTCGTCACTTTGTCCAGCTTCAAAGATAGCCTTGGCAATTTTAACAAGTGTGATCGTACGATTATCAACATATTTAATAATTTCATCAGATGATTGTTTACCCAGCGCAGCTTCCAAGAACTCTTTTGAGTTGTCAGCCATTTCTGTGTAGGCATCACGAACGACTTTTCGTTGTTCATCAAGCGTTATGTCGTCATCACGATCTTCGTCTTCGATACGCTTGTACAAATCACCCATTTTTAGTAAGAAGTCTGAAAACTTATCATCTAATTCAGGTGTGTACTTTGCCGTGTATGTTCTGTCTCCAATCTTGAAACTTTCTGATTTGATAACCAAACTTGAAATGTTAATTGCCATGAATTTTCTCCTATATGCTAGTTATGTAATTGGGCTTCTCACCCCATTTGAACGTTTAGCCGTTGTCGCTTATTAGTTATTAACCTTGTCCACCATCTGGTGTAGTTGTGGCAGGTACAGCTTGTGGCTTACCGTTAGCAGCAAGTGTGAAACTAAATGTCTGCTTAACGTTGGCAGCACCACCGAAAGGTACGATTGCTTGCAACGTTGCCACGAATTGAACTTTGTCGCCGTTAGGTGCAGTCCAACGTGCTAACGTGCGCAATGTGTCACCGACAGATGTAAACTTGCTAGCGATGTAATCTTGTGCTGCATCGCCATCTAAACGATGACCAGCAATAGCAAATGTAATCGCTTTACCAGTGACATCAACATCTGAAAAGCCTTCGCCACTGTAATAAGGCGTTGTATCAGCCGTTTCAGCTGCTGCTGGTGTGATTGTTTGAATACCTTCTGACAAAGGTGCCCATGTTGCCTTTTCAATATCAGCAAGTGATGTAGTGCCTTTGATGTCAATTTCCAGCTTATTCTGCCAGTTTTCGTTAAATTTACCCATGATTTATTCTCCTAATTTAATTTTTTGTGTGATTTCAACACTGAAATCCAATAAAAAAATGCCTTTATTAGAGACATCTACATTGATTGAAAACGGTTGTGGTTCTATGTTCAGTTTATTGAATTCATATGTGCCATCTGTTTCAATCGAATTTATGCTATCCAATAGCTCGCTGATTTTCCAAAGTGTATTACTTCCTAATTCAAAATCATCAGTACGGAAAGCTATCTCGAAAGGTAACAAACGTTCCTGAATACCAGACCAATCTTCACTGATTACTCGCGATCCCGGTTGCATGTAGATTCCGAAATCGCTACTACTGTTTAAATGATCAATAATCATCATTTGTGGCAAATCAAGCGTATTAATTTTGTCTGCTAGTCTCTCGATTAAGTCCATTAACTCAACAACTCCTTTCCGAATGCATCAGTTACAGTCTTCATAAGCTCTTTATTGCCTTTCAAACGCAAATCCCAACGTCTGCTTGTTCCAGGTGTTGTGTAATTCTGTATCTTAGCGCCGCTGTTAGTGAAGCCGTAGAATTGTGCCCGTGCGTATGGTATGGCGTAGTTAATGTGTTGACCATCAGCAGATAGACTAGTTTCAGTACGTAACCTGTTCTGCTTTTGCTGATTAGACATTGGTACAAATCGTTCCATAGCCATCATTGCTTGATTAGCAGCTTTGTATTGCGCGGCAGCTTTATTTTTATGTGTCAGAATATTATTGGCTCGTCTAAAATCAAGTGTAATTGCCATCACAATACCTCCAATTCATATGACCAAACTTCATTACTCAACGGGTCACGGTTGTCAACAATGCGCTTAATCGTGTACTCAACGCTATCGAAAACAATCTTGTTACCTTGGCTGTTCTTGTCGAACTTCAAAAACGGATTAGCAACACTTGCGTACAAAAAAACAACTGCATTAGCGACAACTTGACGATCATTGTTCGTTCCCGAATAGATCGTTTCGAGCTGCACCACACAATTGTTGATGATTGTTTCTGTGACTGTTTGCTTACCATACTTGTCTTTTGCGCCAGTCGGATCTTTGTAAATGATTTGTTGGTTAGCCCATTTCTTGGGAATTGTTGGTATCCTAGACACTAGCAACACCCCCATATCTCATACCGAACCGACCTAATAAAGACAAAACTTCATCAGGCACTGCGAAACCACTGCTGGTTGACGATGTACCACCACCATTAGCAGATTGCAATGTTGTACGTCCAATTTCAATACTAGAATATGATCCATTATTCAAATCAGAACTATCTGTGATACTGTTCCTGTCCATGTAGTCAATTGTCAGCGCAATAGCACGTTTAAATGCACTTGCCCTAGACTTTAACCACTTATATTCAGAAACGGCATCATCATCTAATACATGCGAATCAGGCATGCCGTAAAAGTAATTAGTGACTGTATCAATTTGTATTTCAGCATTTGGTAGTAGTTGCTCAAACACGTCATTTGAAACAGAATTAGGCAATATACTTTGAAATTCAGGATAAGTTAAATACATAACTCACTCCTTTCGATTATTCACCGCCGCCTGCTGGTGGTGTCACTGGTGCTTCTGTTCCAGTCTTACTTGACTTGCGGACTGAACCGTTTTCAGTCTTCTTAATGTTTTGGTCGATTACAGTACCATCAGCATAGTTGAATGGGTTGATGGCCAATAGCTTAGTATCATCATAGATAGCCACACCATAGTGCATATCAGCATTGAACTTAGTTGACTTGTTGTCCATGTCACGTCCTGTTTCTGCTTGAACGGCGCGTTTGAGATACGTCTTCATGGCACCAGGCTTAGCAACAATAGCTGAGCCAACCGGAACTTTACGTGAACGAATGAACTGCCAACCTAACACGCCACCGAACACGCCGGTCGATAAGATTGAATCGCCTAATGCTGTTGCACGATCCCAATCTTGCGCTGCTGCTTTACGAACTTTGTTGACATCCTTAGGGTTCATGTAAATAACACCTTGTGCATTTGCATCGTCACCCTCAAAGTTGTTATCAGAAGTGTCATCAATAAACGCAGCTTCGATAGTGTCAATAAAATCTAACTTAGTGAAATCAGCAGAAGACAATGTTAGACGTGATTTAGTAGCTGCGGCAAGCGTATCGTTATCAAGCTTTGATGCAATGGCCATTGTAATTTGGCGTGTTGCCTCTCCAATTGGGTCGCCATATCCAGATAATACAGCTTCATCTGTTAACTTAACACCCTTTGCGGCTTTTTTAACCGTGAAAGTGTCAGTTGAGTTAGCCATTTGTGCATAATCAATCGCTGCGCCCTCAGCAACATCTTGAGCGTCGCCGATATATTTCCATCGTGGAACTGTAACCGTGTCACCGGGTCGTCCTGATAATGTGTTATCAATAGGCGCGATCGCACCGAACTTGATTGCTTTTTGAAGTTGAGCCAGAATCATCTCACCCATTACTTCAGGATCAATCATCTGTTCTAATGTTGTTAAATCATTTGCCATGCTTTATTCTCCTTGATTTTCCGAAACGGCTTGAGCATAAACTTCTGGTTGAGATTGTTTTAACTCAAGCGCCTCTTTGTATGAAAGTGAACTTAACTTAGGTGTTTTTGAACCATCTCCACCAGATGGATTGCCGCCAGTAAAAACCTTAACTTGCGGTGCCTTTGGTTCAGAAACATCAAATAAGTAAGCATCACTCGTGTGTAATTGCTCCAGTTGTTCTTTCAGACCATGTACGCCATCTTCATCAACCTTGATTGTTTCGCCATCTAATAACGCCCGCACTGCTTTGGGATTTTTAGCTTTAGCTTCACGCAATGCTAATTCAATAGCGCCATCACGCTTCAACTTGGTAATGTTAGTTTCATAATCAGTCTTTGATTGCTTGTTTTGCTCTTGCAATGACTTGATTTGTGATTGAAGCTCTTCATTACCGTCAGCCTTACCCGATAAGTCTTTAAGTTGCTTGTCGCGGTCACTGATTTGTGATGTTAGTTCAGTGTTTTGCTGTTTCAACTGCTCTAATTCACTTTCAACGCTCTTTGACTTCTCTAAATCCTTACCGTGTTCAGCCATGACTTGGTTGACTTGGTCGTCTGATAGACCAAACTTTTGCAATGTATCCCTGTTCATAAAAATCTCCTTTGTGTTTTTACGGTGTAACGTCACCGAATTTTTTGAACTTTAAAAAGCCTTTTATAGACGTGCTCAGGTCTAGTTTTAAAAGCTTTGAATAGATTCTCTTGAATAATCACGCCCTAAATAATCCTTATCGCCAATAAATTCTCGTAAATTCTTCTGTTGATTAGATATACGCGACTTCATCTTTGCCTCCATATCAGTATCTTTCAACTGTTTAGCAGCTGTTAGGCGTTTCTTACTAGCGCGTATAGCGCGTTCCATGTTGCGCTGTTTCTGCTGTTCTTTACCACGTTTAATAGCCTCATCAGGGTCATAATGTTTAGGTGTCACATCAGTGTTAACATCTGGGTCAAACGGCGTTAATGTGTGGCTACAGTTTGCGCCCTGTGTTCCTGCGAATGTGCCATAACCGTGATTATAGATACTGTCATATTTAGGGTTGTAGGCTTCATTATCGCTGGTCACGACATTAACCACCGTGCCTTGAATATGTGCACAAGCTTCACGAGCAGCGGCATGTGAGCTCATCATTGCCTGTCCCATACCAAAGTCTTTCATGCGCTTCAATCTTAAATCATTGAATGTACGATGTGCGGTTGCATTAATTACCAGCCGCGAATAACTCTCGAGTGACCAACTGTTACCACCTTTGTCAATAAGCGTTGTATCAATACCTTTATCAACCCACTTATAGACATTATCTCTAACGGCTCTCTCTGGTGTTTTAATCCCACTTGTGACTTCTAGTGTTGATTGCTTGACGATGCTTTGAAACGTCTTCATAGCAGCGTTGTTTTGATAATTAGTCGTGATTAATGTTTGATTGACGTTGTTGTTAATATCAAGGAATGTTTGGCGTACAATTGAGTCCAACATGTTAGTTGTATCTGCACCCACGCTCACTTGTTTATTCATGATGTCTTGTAACTTAGTATCAATCTCACTAACAATTTGTAAGCCGTTACGTTTAACTAAGTTAGTCAACTCGCGTTCTGAAACCTTATTTGATTTAGCAACCAATCTAATTACATCACGCGTTAATGCGCGCATCTTACTTAGCTGCTCGACTTGCCACATCATGACGTTATCAGCATTTATCTTGTCCCAATCGCTATCATTAACTGATTTGATTAATAGACTGAATATATCCTGTTCAAGTTTTGCATAAATATTAGCTATGCTATCTGCTTGCTGTTGCATTGAGTTTGGCGTAATCATTCATCACTGCCTCCGTCACTACCACCCAACATGCCGGCTTGTGTATCAGGCATATTATCAGTTTCTGGTGCTTCTGCTTGCAGTTCATCTAACCAAGCCCGCGCATCTTCCTCACTCAAACCGTAGTTACGCATTAAGAATTGTTTCTTTGGCATCAGTCCAACAGATGCAACTTTTAAATCTTCTTCGAGTTGCTTATCCTTATCGACGAATACGCCATCATCAAAGTGTAGGTTAATCTCTAGTGGTTCATTGATTAAATCGACCGACAATGGTGCTTGTGCGCTATCAAATAATTCAGACTTAGTAGCTAACTGCACGATTGAGATAATCAATTCTTTAATCTGCTTCTCAACCTGTGTGATGTAACTCGAACGTGTCCGATAAGTCTCACTGTTGTCTGATACAACCTCTGTGGCTGTCTTTGTGCTCTTAGTGGCATCAGTCGATAATGTGCCTTGTGATAACCCGATATTGTTTTCAAACTCGCGTATGAATAATTGAAGCGCATCAGAGTATTGGCCAACACGAATGTCATTGGTTAAGTCTTGAAGCAACGGCTTACCATCTTTAGATTCACCTGTTTGCATGAACACGTCATCATCTGGATCAAACATAGGGTAACCACGGTTGTCATCACCGGCGTGTTGCGTGCTAGGTTTCATTAATGTGCCATCAATAGCAATACGTTTCTTACCTAACTTAACTTCACGATAGAACTGATCTTGCGTGGTATTAATTGCCTCAATCACATGCTTGTTATTCTCAACAATGCCAATACCCAATGGGCTTTCAATCGATTGATTGTTCTTGCCAGGTGTCTTGAAATAGGCGAACGATGGACGGATAACATCAGAAATAACTGCTTGTTCTGGCAGGTTTGCATAAGCATCTAACGCTGTTAAATTAACCTGTTGTCCAACCTCATTAACATCTTCGCTACGATACAGCTCGTTCGTGACTGTCTCTTGATTTAATCCGCCATCAAACTCGTGAAACTCCAAAAGCGAGTAATAAACCGTACGTCCATTCTCTGTTGCTGTTGTCTTATTAACGATAACCGCCGATTGAATATCATTAGTGTTAGATTGCAGCGGTACAAATTGATCTGCACGTATCCATGCCAACTTAACCTTATTGTTATCATCAATGTATGGACGTATCGCAAAGCCACCAGTAGCAATCGCTGTCTCAAGGTATTCTTCATATTTGAGATTAAACAAGTTATCGCGCATCACGCCATCTATGAATTTATCAATCTCTTCGCCAGCCACTGATATGGTCACTTGTTCATTAAAGATAACAGATGCCAATTTGCGTGCTGCTTGGTGCGTGATCGACAACGTGAACTGCTTGCGTGTTCGCTGTTCATTCTTCGTATTAAAGAACTTAATATCGCCAAACTTATTGCTATAATAATTTAAGTCATCTCTAATACGCGCAATCTCACTAGGTGGCAAATTAATGCGTGGGTCATCTGTGATATTTGCAAGTGTCTTCCCAAATCCCATGCTTAACTTTCCTTTCGTAAAAAGATCATGTAGTTTATCTCTGATTGTCATATACGCTCCTACCATGCAAGGTCTAGTACGTCTTCATTATCAAGAACCATATACTGCATGCTGTCCACTGAATGATCATCTACCTTAATCACCTTGGGTTCATCAGTCTGTAAAGACTTTTCTTCCCATTGATATTTCTGATGTTGTGGAATAAAGTATTTAATATTATTTTCAGTTGGCAGATAATAAAAACGACCCTGTGCAAGTAAGTTTTGCACACGATCGATCATGTCTGGTTTCTTTAGTTTTGCAACAGGATGCCAATCAACGCCGTAATCTTTATGGTATTGGTTTCTAAGTGAAGCTTCAGCACTATCCATAGTCATGTTACTGATTGGTTTACCATACTTTGCATACATTTTCTCTATAAAGTCATGAATGTTCTTGGATAAGTCGTCAGGTGCCATTTTGTCGACTTTACCCTCTGGACTGTAATACCACATGTCTATTAGCACAACTTTGCGATGATAAGTCACGCCATAACAGCCAACCGCAGTCGCTGATACGGAGTGTCCGACATCGGCAGAGAAGTATAAATCAACAACAGAGTCGTTTAAATCTTCTAAGTGTTCCAGTCGTTGGAATAAGTCCATCTTATAAACATTAGTACCAAGTCCAACTGGTTCGCCTAAGAATTGCCACCTGTAGTAGTCATAGTCATTGTGTTTGTACTTCTCAATGTCGTGTAAATACTGTTCAGATAAAAAATGTAACTCGTCATCTAGGTACGTGGTATGCACTACTAAGAAATCAGCATCATCGCTAACACTCTCCACCCATTCATTAATCCAATCATATGGGTTGCGGGGTGGGTTGTACGAGAATATCGTGACAACTTGCATGCCTTTGGGTAGTTTTTGACGTGTATATGATAATTGAACCGTGTGTATCTCGGTAAAGTTACTGAACTCTGTTGCCTCTTCAAACCACAACCAACGTACATATCCTTTAGCTATCTTGAATGACTTCTGCTTACTTGGGTCATCAACACCAGAGAAGTAGAACCCACTACCATTACGCCTATCTATAATCTCCATAGGGGATGTTTTAAAGCGAAATAACCATGATACATGTAATTCATCTAACGCCCACTTAATCTGCTCATATACGCTACGTTTGAGATTACCAGCTACCTTACGATAGCAAACCACATTGGCATCAGGATCACTCATCATACCCATGGCTAGATAGATACTAATACCACTCGACTTAGTACTGGCACGTCCGCCCTTTTCAATGATATTAGATGCGTTTGTTTCCCACAGGTGGTCAAATGCTGGGTTAACTATCTTCGCTACGTTCAGCATTTGCCTTCCTCCTATCGAATCCTATGATTTGTACATCATCAACATATCCATCACTCATCAACTCTTTAGCACGTGCCTCTGATATATCAGCTTCAGCACTAAGTTTACGTATTTGTTGTTCAACCAACTTATCATTATCAGGATAGCGCTTCATTATTTCTTTCAACGCACTAATACGTGTCTTTAAGTCGGCTTCTTTCTCAATCGTTTCAGCACCAATAGGAGTGCCCACAACAACAGTCTCTTTCATCTCACCTCTAGCAATGCTAGTGAGTATTTCAACAGCTTCTTCAATGCCCATGATACGCTTAGACTTGATTTCAGCCATGCGTTCCTCTATGTATGATTTTATGCTCACATTTGCAACTAATTTGTGTGCATTCCCTCGGGCATAAGCTTTAGAATAACCTGCTGTAATTGCTGATTGTTCAATGTTTCCAGTCTCTAAGAACTCATCAGCAAACTTCTGTTGTTTTGATGTTAGTTTCATGTCATTGTGTCACCTCCTTTCAGAAAAGCATTAGTCCCAATCCCTTTAACCTTAAAATTGTCATAATCAACAACAGGCACATTGTTTAGCTCAGTGTTGGGTGCAGACATTTGTTCGTTAATAACACCAAATGCCTTTTGTATTTTTTGACCAGCCGTTTTGACAGACTCACCAAATGCGAGGAATAGGTTTTTTATAGCAGTAACACCTACCAAAGATTTGTGTCTGTTGTGCAAATACATTTCATGCCTGGCTCTACTCAACTGTTTATGTCTTGGGTGTCCTTGTTGCATATCATTCTCCTAAACGTGCCACTCGGCAACTAAGTTGTCACTATCGTACTCAAGTGCATATAGTTCTTTCTTAGATAACGTCCAACCATTACTGATCTCATACTTATCATTAGGCTTTATTGTTCCAAGTTGCCTACTAATCACGCCACCCTCATCAACCGCTTTCTCTTTATGAAAGTGACCCTTGTGTATCTCTTTACTGTGAGATAACGACCATACACCGCCAAACTCATTAGCCATTAGCATAGGCAAATTCTTAGGTGCTAAATCACCATGAGCTATCATGATACCAACGTTATCTAACAAGTAAGCATCACGATACTTAATATTATTTTTGATGATGACCTGTGGATACTTAGCTTTCAAATACTCCATGAAAACATACTCCATGTTTCCTGAATGATTGCCTGCCATTTGCTTAATGTAAACAGATGTGCTGTTGTTCAAACAAACTGGTACCAAAATATCAAAGAACTGTTTAGCATCTTCAATAGCTTGTACCATATCAACTTCATCTAGCATTGTTCCTCGCATAGTTTGTGACGACCATATTTGACTAGAATGGAACAAATCGCCCAGCTGTTCAATAACAATTGTTTTGTATCCTTTGTTTAAGATACCTAACAGCTTATCTAAGTGACTTTCAACATCTTTTAGTGTAGTTATACCAAAATGCATATCAGGAAGCGGTACCACCAAATTGTGCGTGTCTCGAGCAACCTGTTCAACTATGTATGGTTTAACGTCATGCTTAAACAGATCAGCAATATCTTGTGGCGTTAATTCTTTATCAACTTTAGGCTTAACCGTAATCTTAGACTGATACAAATCAATCAAACCATTCTCAACACTGTTCTGTTGCCAGAAGTTATTGCGTGCTGATACGATATCCCAATCGTCCGGATTAAAGCCATGTGCTCTTAATACGAAGTCTGGGTCTTTGGCCTGTTCAGAAGTCATCTGCATTGTCGTAGATGATGTTGTGCTACCGTCCTTGTTGATGACAATTTCAGTGCCACGTTTTACATCTTTGACTTTTGGTTTCGTCTTACCTTTATAACGGCCACTAGTCTGACCAGTGGCGATAAACCTCGCTACCGTACGTCTACTAAAGTTAACGCCATATTCATCAAACATCTGTTGTGCAACTTTAGCTGATGATAAACCTTGTTTGCTTAATTCGATGATTCTATTCTTTTGTTCATCAGTCCAATTCAAACGAATCATCACTGCCACTTCCTATCTTCATAAAAAGCATCTTTACGCTTGTCTGTGTGACGTTTGCGTTTAGATGCTTTGTTTTGTTTCCTGCTATATTGTCTTTGCTTGTCAATTTTGCGATAGATGTTTAATTCATCATCACTGGCGACAAGTCCATAATCGCGATCTATTTTCATAACTCATCATTTGAATATTTTATGTATTAAAAATCTTTGTCTAGAAATATTAGACGTATCGTCTGGAAAATTATTTTTTTGTGACCGTTCAGACTTGTGTTTGGCACGTTTTAATTGTTTTAGCTTTTGTTTGTTATCTATAATTTTCTCCAAACAAAAACCGCCGTTAGATTTAACTAACTAGCGGTAAGATAGTTTATATCCCTAAGCTATCATAGACTTTATCATTATAGTGATATTGTCTATGATCTTGGTTTTTTCGGTATTTCTTATCATATTCTGGCCAATTTTCCAATGCGTATTTAATAGCAACCATTTTAAATGGTACTACAATAGAAAGATTTCCTTTTAGTAGTGGAGGCATCAATTCATCCGCTCTCTTTTTACCATTCAAATTCACAGCAATAATTGGCAACTCTAATCTAATCGCTGTTTCAATTTCCCACTTCACGAATTTCGTCAAATATTTTGTATGTTCTCCAACTAATAATATAAACGCTTTTGAGTTTAAAAATCTAATACTCAGATTGTGTTTGATAGAAGCTTCTTGACTTGAATCTTTAGATGTATTCAAATCATGTGCGTCATCAATGTGAAAATCTATATTCTGGTTTTTAGACCATGCTTTAATTAAATCGTATTTCAATATATCGTTGTCCCCATCGAACGCAACATATACTTTATTCCTGTAAGCCATAAAACCTGTCCTTTATCTTATAGTAATTAATTTTCTGATTTGTTTCTCTGTCTAATAAAATAATTAATTTAGTAGGCTTCTTAAATTTAATCCTTCTTAATCTAAATGTCCAGAGAATTGTGTCTAAAATTTGTGTGTTGCTATAGGTATTATTATCCAACCTTGCTAGATTAGAACCAAATAGCGTTATTACGACTGTTCTTCCAGCGTATAATTCATCAATTTCATCCCAGAAATTTATTAAAAATCGAATGAAATCTTGTATTGACAAATAAGCCTTATTATACTCATCGAAGTGTGTCAATGCTGTTAAAAAAACGTCATCTGAATATTTAAAAATCGATCCAAGCTCATACTTTATTTGGTTACCCTCTTCACGATCTAAATTTTCACCCACCTTATGTCGTTTATTTAGCCTTTTATCTTTTTTAATGGCATCATCTACTTTAGAAACGTCGACATCGCTCCTTAATAAAAATTTTCCATGAACCGATCTTTTAGATATGATTTCTTCATTAACAATCGTGTCAAAATACTCATTAGCATTTATAACCTTTATAAAATCAGGGTTATTAAAAATTTCATTTGAGAAAATATCCCCCTTCTGAATTCTGATTTCTGATTCCCCAACCTTAAAGGTAGTGAAACTCATCAAATTGGCAAATATTAAATTTGCTATGTATATGAATAGTGAAAGTATCAAAGTGCCAACAAAAATAAATAACTTAATTTTTTTAGAAAAATCTAAAAATGTTAATATGACGGAAGATATAGCAAATACATAACCAACTTGCCTTGTGACATTGTCTAATAAATATTTATTTGCAAAACCAATTTTCATTTATACATCCATTTTTTATGACTTATTTTAATTATACATTATAACGAACCGTTAACAGTATAGAAACAGCAGCTAACATAACGGCAGTTATATTGTGGTTCCAAGCAGCCAGTACAACGAGCAAAATTGTAAAAATTAATTGAACATATTTATTTATCTTTTTTCCCATAATTTTCTCCAATAAAAAAGCACCCGTTAAGGTGCTAAATAATATGTACGAGCATTACTGCCCATATAACATTAAGCGCTAGTCCGTCTTCCTTGGCTAGCAATGCGAGGCGGTGGAATCGAACCACCCTATCACGGTTCATGACACCATGCACGCTACCAACTTTCACCTCGCGTAATGATAGATATTCCAACCTATCGTATTTTTACATACACAGTGGCTTTTTCCGAAGCGTGTGTAACGTTGCTTTTAATGGATGAGCAATAACCACAAATAAAAAAGCCAAGCCGCTTTTGGGCTTAACTTTTGTTGTGTTAAATATTGTATTTATTTTATTGATGTGCGTTTAAAACAGATTGTGCATGTGCTTCTGTGTCTTTTGCATCTTGCAAAGCATTGTCGTTTTGTTGCTTTGTTTGAGAACTTTGATTGGTTGAGTCATTCAATTTTTTTTGCGCATCATTTAGTTGGCTCTGTAAATTAGAAATCGTCGCATTTGCTGCATCTAAATCTTTTTGTTTAGCATCAACTTGTTGTTGAACCGCAGCCACCTTATTATTCCCGTCGGCAATTGCCTGTTGCGTTTCAGCTATTTTTTGTTGAATTTGTTGTTGCAAGCTATCGTTTGTTGAACTTGCAGTGCCTAATTGATTTTTCAAATCGTTCATCTGATTTTGAAGTTTCGATACATTGTTCTGTGCTGCTGTCAATTGACTTTGGAGATCAGCACTTTGTTGTGTCATATTAGACACCTTAGTTGATTGGTCAGTTAGTTTGTTACCTAATTGGTCAATTATATTACGTGTGTTAGACAGGTTAGGAGTACCAGCCCATGAACCACTATCCGCCACAGCAGTTGCAGCGCCAAACGAGATAGCTACCGCAGCAGCTACAGTAATGATTGTTTTTTTATATTTCATGATATTCTATCACTTTTTCCTTATTATAACGATATTTCACACAACGCTTACGATAATACTCTGTATATATACAGTTGTCAATAGTTAATTTATACATTATTTTTAACTCACAACAACAAATAGAGGTTATTGTATCAAGCCTTAACATCCAACACCATCTAAATAACACTTTATGGAATTTTTGTTAACTATTTGATGATACAAATATAACACCCTTTTTCGCCTAAAAACCTTCACAAAACTCGCATATTTTTGGCACTTTCACTTATCCACAGCCCGACTAGCAAAAACAGAAGTCCTATAAATCTGTTTAATTCTCTGCATATCTCGGTAGCACTGACTCTCTGACTTTGACAATATACTTGCCAATTGAAGCCAATTTCGCTTTCTTCTACGATCATAACGCAATTCAAGCATGGCTCTTTCTTCACTGGTCAGCACCTTTAGGAAATTAGACATAAACCATCTGTCTCTAATGAATGATTGCAAAATATAATCGCTTTCTTGAATGATGATGTCATTTTCAGTTTGAATGTTACGCTTATTTTCTGCCTTTCCACCGCCTATATTTTCATCAAATGACGTTGGCGTTTCCAGTTCTCTAATGCGTAGCCTAATCTGCATTTCGATCACGCCTGAATAATAATCGCTTAAGAATTTATCAATCTTATCTGCCACGCGTTACTCCTTTAACTTCTTAATATCTCTCACTTCCAGTAATACGAACGACACCAACCAGAACACTAAGAATTCGCCGTTTCTATAATTCGTATCATAGTACGCATTGAAATTATCTAACGCACCCGGTATTAGTTCTTTTATTCGTTTCATATCATCACACTATCTCAACATCTTCTGGCGAAATCCACGCTTTCATCAAGTCCATTTCACGCTCTTTACTAGCACCCCAATCATCAAAGGCAATAACAGTCGGCAGTGTTAGATTTTCATAATCTAATGCTCCGTTGACCTTTGCAATGAAAACGCTAAACCAAGTTACGCGTTTGTAAGCCATCATTTGCTCGTATTGTTCTCTGGTCATTTTAATCATTTTATTTGCCTTTCAAATCCCATAAACAACAAGCGCGCTTGGGAACGGCGCTGTATCTGTTGCTTGTCCATTTACTTCAAACTTCAATCGACCACGTATGAATTTCACTCGTGTAAATTATTTTCCAACCACTTTTTTGTAAGTTGGTACTTGTAATAAGTGACTTTAGTCACGAAATCCTTTTTGTAATTTACTGCAAACCATTCAAAATATTCCCAAAATTTCATCTTGCTAACAGATGATACTATTTTCTGTTTTAAACTTTCAACTTCAACATCAGATGTCAAATATTCCATATGTGTTTAACTCACTTTCTATATGCGCTTCGTATTTCTCGCCTTCCCATTTTTGAATACCGAAATATTTTTTGACTTCATCAGAGTAAGGCATCACATTCACGCTTGAAAAACCCAAAAAATCATCGTTATCATTTTGAATAAAGAACACACCGCGCGCTTCTCTAGTCAACACATCACCATGTATCACGGCAGCATTTATTCCGCGTATTGCTAGGTTAAAAATCAAGAATGGTAGCGCCCTGTCTGACAATTCTTCCGCGAAGAACAGGTAATTAGATGGCTTGTAATCAAAAGGACTAGTGGCCATTTGGTCTTGATGCCATTTTCTGATTAGCATGCCACCTGTTCCAGCTGTTGGCTCGTAGTAACTGTTACTAGTGCCAACGATTTTTGACAATATATCTGATATTGAATCAGGCGTAAAATCTTGTTTGTTTTTCTTCCGTTCCGCCTGTTCCTCTTCGTAATATTCATGAAATCCGTCATATGATAAATCTCTAGTGTACTCGTCTAAATATCTCATCATTGCTGTTTCACGTTTTTCTTTGTCGAGAACGATCTTCATCATTTCATCTGGTAGTTTAAACGACTCTTTAACTCCAAATATCTTGTGTATTGTTTTACTGGCTGTTTTAATCATCATTTCTCCTCTACAAATTTTTCTAGTTTTAAATCAAGCGCTTTGGATAATTTAACAATTGAGCTAAAATACGGGTCACGTCTCCTACCACTAACGATCATAATGACGTTGTTCCCATCGTTAAATCCCCCCCTGCGAGCCACATCTGCATATTTGTAATCCAACGCCAACATCTGTTTAGCAACTAATCTACCAATGTGCGTATTTTCAGGGTCTTCTGAAAATAAAATTAAATTGTCGTGTCTGAGTTCTCTCATGTTCTTACCTCAAAATTTATTATCATTAATCGTGTGAATTTCAACGATTACACGTGGCTGTTGCCCGTATATCTTTGAGCTGATTTCTTGCACGATAGCGTTGTCATCGTCCCACAGGATACCGTTTAACGCGTCCTCTGTGCTTTTAACAAAATTGCTCAAATCTGGTTTCTTGCGTGGCAGTAACTCGCCATCAAGTGCCATCTTTTTTTGTTTGGCAGTAAATGATTTAGGCATCGACCGCACAAACGTCATATTAACCGCTAATGCGCCTTGTGGACGTTTGTAGCCTTTCTTAACCACTTCTGACCTAGCAATGAGTGCCAGTGTCTCTTTGTACAACTTAGTCGCTTTTGGGTCATACATTCGTACGCCATTGCCAAATCTAACTGCTCGCGGGCGTTCCTGTTGTTGTGGCTCGATGAAAAATTTAAATATCATAATTACCTCGTGTTTAATCCATGTGCATTTGCTATTTTTTCATCAATTTCAATACCAACCAGATGATGCATTTTCAAGAAACTAATAGCTCCCATGTTATGTGCGGCATTGTGATGTTCGTGGCATAGTTGAATTGCTTTATGTTTCAAATGGTTGATCGTTTTTCGATCCATACCCGAACCAACGGTATCTAAATGGTGTAAGTCACTGGGTTTCTTCCCACAAATCACGCATTGTTTGTTCATCAGGCACATATACTCCCATTTCTTAATCTCTTGCGTTTCCAACTCATTCAGTGGCACTACACTTAAGCCGATATTGTGACTTGCTGCAAAATCGAGTAGAAAATTAATAAATTGGTTAGTTGCTGTCTTGCTACCCTTAACGGCGCTTAGACTAAATTCGCCAAAGTCCAGCCCATAATAATATTCGTACACGTTGTAAAAGTGCCTTCTCGTGCTCTCTACCGTCTCCAACCACTCGCCACCTACTTGTGCCGACCAAATGTCATTAAGCAGTGCGAACGCGAATTTACGCTGTTGTGGTGACGGCTCATTGTCATCGTTAACGACAATCGAGATGGTTTGTTGTTTGTCATTGTTGTGGTATCGCTGCAATGTATGAATGCTTTCATCATCAACGGACAATGTAATCAGTCCACTGTTAACATCTAATTTCCTGACCTGTCCAAATAATTCTGTCATCTGTTCACCTCATGGGCATCTCACCCATCTGCATGGTTACGCCATGTCGAGCGGACGCAGGAAATTCTGACAAACCTATTCCACTGGACTAATCAGTTTTACGACGATGATCTGGTCGTATTTTATTGCGCTGATTTTCGCATAAATTCAATAATCGTCTGTTTTTGGTTATCGCTCAATTTGACAAAGTCCATGAATTCATTAACTTGCAAGCTGAATTGCGTAGATATGATTGAATAAACTTGCGTTTCGTCAATGCTGTTTTTTGACTCAATCTTTTTAGCCAACTTTCCAAACTCACTGTGTAATGGATTTTTAGGCTTATCTTGACTCGTTGACTTGTTAGCTGGCTTATATTGTTGCCCTTGTGCGCCATTACCGTCGTCATCAACGTCACTTGATATACCAAACGCCATTGCCAAGCTGTAACGTTTGGCGTATGTCAAACCAGAACCCAGCGCCTGTGGCGTTGCACCATCTAGAGCTACCGCTTTGTTGTTTTGAACAGCTAACAACGGGAAACCTTGAATTTTAATCGTGTCCTCACCGTTTGTAATCGTTGTGTAGACAACATTGTCGTTAACTTCTTGCCACCAACCAAACGGTTCTTTTGATTCGGATATAGCATCATCAATTGATTTAATAACGCCGTCTAATGTGACATATCCACTTTTAAATTGTGGGTTATTGCCGTCTTTTACTGGTTGCTTAATATGCTTTTTAACGTCAATAAATGATTTTAATACGCTCATTATTCACCTCTAAATTCGATTTCAATATCAGTCATATTTGACTCTGTTCTGGGTTTCATAAACAACAACCTTATCTAAATCTTCTTGAATATCAGTACCAAATCGTTTCTTTAGTTGCGCTGGCGTTTTGACTTGCACCGCGTCCCAACCGTACTTTTTAACAAATGCTTTTTTTAGTGCTTCATCATCGCTAGATAGCATCTGTTTTGACGCCTCCGTGTAACTGATGCCTTTTATTTCAACGCCGTCATCTAATTTCTTCTTGACTGCGTCTTCAACGTTTTTAATTGGTGTCTTTAACGCTTTGATTGCATATGCGAGATCGTGCAAGGCATCAGCTGACATATTCTCAACGACTTTTTTATCGCGCAGCATGTCGATGGTGTATGCCTCGCCCCACTCATTGATTACTGTTACTTCGTTTGTCATTTAATCCAATACCTTTCTAATCTGCTGTAAACTGATGCGGTCACGTAACTTCATGAGTTGATCAATCTTCAAATCAATCAGTTCTAAATTGTCTGCCACAGCACCACTTGCCTCTGCTTCACTATCAAACGTTTCTGTTTCGGACGCGAAACTCATCTCACTGGCTAATAACACTTGCCAAGTCACTGTTTCATAGCCTTTATCAGGCTTGTAAAAATCAATTGCATCTTGTACCATTTGACTACCTCTTCATTTCTTGATATTCTTGAGGTATAAATTCGTTGAAAGCATTTATACCTCACGTCTAACCACTCCAATGGCTAGACGTTTTTTACTGTTCAATTACTTCAAAGCCCCAGTCTCCGCCAAAACATTTCAATGCCCTGACGCGTGCATCTATCCAACTAAATCTGTCGGATGTCTTCACATCACGTTCGACTATTTCTCCGTTTTCGGTGCGTACTGCTTGGTATTTTGTCATCTGATATCCTCCAATCCAGCAAACAACAACACGTTTTCTGTTTTCTTAGTCACTAATCGACTAATTAACTTGTCATTGTACATGCCCTCTAATTCGCTCCTGACGTTATTTGACGTCACGATGGTACTCTTAGTCCTTTTATCGTTTTCATCCACCTCGTAGCGCGCATCAGCCACTCTCATGTAAAACTGCTGTAAACGTTCGGTTGCTTGCTTGCCATTTCCAGACATGCCTACTTCTGAACCAAAGTCATCAAGTATCAAAACATCAACCTCTTGCATCGACTTTGCGATACGATCTAATTTAGCTCTGGCACCCAAATCACTAAATTCATACATGACTGATTCACGTAACGCCACAGTACTAACAAACATCACTGTCTTGTGGCTGTATCTTTCCAATGCATTGACTAGCGCTAAGGTGATGGCTGTTTTACCAGTACCGGCATTGCCAAGAATGAAGATGTTGAAGTTATCAGACCTTAGTCGTTTGAAAATATCCGTTGCTTGATTTTTGATTTTTGTAGCCAACTTAACGTTTGCTTGTCGTTCTGGTAGCCACCTCTCAAATGTGAATGTTGCCTTTCGGTTCGATGGCCATAAACTATCGCGGTCATATACCTTGCGTTTCAGCGCGAGATAATCAACTGCTGCCTTTTCTTCTGCCTGCTTGTCGATGTCTGCTAACTTAGTTGCTAGTTCTTCCTCGCTAAGTAATGTGCCACCGTGTGATTTAATCCATTCAGTTGCAAAGTCTGATACGTTATTCATAATCTATTCCTTGTAGTATTTACCCAATGCTGCTCTCATGCCTTCTTCCTGTGTCATGTTGCGCATATCTGTATTATTTGGTTTAACGTTGTTCTCGTTGAGATAGCTCTCAAACTTATTGCTAAATAATGTTTCTGGTCGTAAGAACTTGTTCATTTTTTGATCATTAAGCCATTGACTACTCTTAACATCAATCACTGCTTTGAAATCATCTAAACTAAATCCCTCGTTAAATCGCGTTTTAATCAGTGATTTTGTTTTTGAACCGCTATTTCGGTATTTATTCCCAGTCTTTTTATTCAAATAATCAACAATTTCTTTGTAGGGCACGTGGTCGGGTTCGTCAGAACCAGACAATATATCTTTACTATCCTTATCTATCCTTACCTTACCTAACCTATCCTTACCTAACCTTACCTGTGTCAACGTTTCGTCTACGTCCCGTGGACGTTCTGTATACGTAACTAAATTTCGATGTTCATATTGACCTGATTCGTTGATTTGAAGCTGTTCTAATTCGTTTGGATAAATCGTTTTATTGTAGGTATCCTTACGAATATAGTTGTGAACACGCCAATCTTTGATAACTACAACACCGCTATCGAATGGTAATAAAAACTGTTTTGCGATTAATAGCTTTCGGTCATCTTCACTGGACCCGATCATTCTTTGAATTGTCTTAGTGTTATCGATGAAGCCATCATCATCTGCGTGCATATTTAGATGAAAGTACAATGCTTGTGTTGATAGTGGCATATCAAGAAACACATCCGTATCAGTAACTTTCTTGCTGAACATTCTTCTTTGTGCCATGACTACCCCTCTTTATTACTTCTAAATTCATCTAAGCTGACATCTAATGCATCAGCTATTTTTTCCATTGTGCTAAAATCTGTACCAGCACTCTCATCGTTTTTAATTCGATAAATTGTACTCATATCAACACCTGAATTTTTGCCAAGCCAATACCACGACTTGCCTTTTTCTTGTAATAATTTATTCAGTTTTTCATTTAGTTTCATGTACAAAAACTGTCCTTTCACTACTGTTTTTGATCTTACTGTTCTTTTTTTCTGGTATAATCATATATACAAACAAGTGTTTTATGTTTCTGCTATAAACACGAATACCTGTTTGCAAATTTGATAGCAACCGTTTATCCAAACGTTGCAGGAAGAAGAACTATGCTAACACTTCATCAAGCACGTACCATTCAATTTTTCATGGACAATTTGGAAGAATACTGTGAGTATAATAAAATATCCTTTCCTTTTGAGAAACTCGTTTTCAAGTATGAAAATGAATTAATAAGTGCCGACTTTATTGATTCTGATTTTAAAATTGAAGAACAAACTACTATTAACTTAAGAACAACCTATTTATCAAAGTATTCAGATGAGACGTTTTCAAGAGATGCTCTGCTAAAACTAATCAACAATAGAGAAGCGCTATTAGAGTTAATTTATAAAATAGCCGAAGAATTTCAGGAACTACCAGAAACGTATTGGGTTTACAATATTTGTTTTATGAAATCTGATATATCTCTCAAAAATTACCTGTTTACTCCTGATGATAAATTTATTCTTGTTTCGTTTTAGAGAACTCAACATCTGGAATAAACATTTGAATTGAATTAAGTGTGTCTTTAAGTTCAGTACTTTGTTGCTGAGCTTTTTTAACTAAGTCATATAATTCATCAATATTATTAATTACTAGCTTTACCGTTGTTTCTTTATTCATTTTCCTAATCCTCCACTGCATTGTTAATCAAGAATGCTGCTTCTTTTCGTGTGTAGCCATTCTTGATGAGTTCTTCGTAATCGTGTTGCGCTTCTCGCTCATTAAATCGGTTCTCGTCCCATCTGAACAGTGTGATTCCTGCTGAGATGATGATGAACCATGTGATTGCTGTTGCCATGTGTTACCTCCCTAATCAAAGTTATATTCTGTGTGCGCCTTAATGAACTGTCTGACACCATCGCGTGGATATTTTGTTCGTCCACTGCCATCGTCAAACTTTGGAAAACCCCTCATGTTGACGAGGTCACTGTAATTGTCTTTGTTGTAGCCAGTCATTTTTTGAAGTTGCGTGTTGTTTAATAGGTCTGGGAAGAATAGGATTTCTTCTTTTATCACATTTGCCATAATTTCTCCTTAGTTGTTCAAAAACCGATCGCGATACTCGACAAAATCCATCACTTGAGATTTATTTTTAACACTGCGCAACTTTTCAGTGAAATCATCAAGGTCACTAGTTGCCACTTCAAGTTCTGCCATGAAATCAGTGTCAGCAGTATTTCCAATTACGCCGTTCAATATATTTTTAGCCTCGTTTATTTTCCAGATCGCAATTTCTAAATCATCGCGTTCTAAATCATTGATAATCATATTTTCAGCCATATTTTTTCTCCTATGCCGTTTCCTTAACATCTAATGTTGTTTGTTCATTTGAGTATTTAATGGCATACAACATTTCTTTTTCTGGTTGCCAATTTTGAATAAACATAATTGCTTCGTTAAATTCTTTAGCTTTCAATGATCGGTAGCGATTAACATTGAAACGTTTTCTGAAATCTGGGAACAGCTTCTTGCGCAAAATATCAGAGTAAAATTCTTTATAAGCATTAGTAGCAACACCGCCAACAATTTTCATCGCTTTACTCTTACGCGCTTTTTCAATCTGAATGACCTGATCTTCGTTAATCGTCCTATTTTCGTCGTAGTCTTTCTTGAAGTCTTCCAATACGCCGACACGTTCATCAACTTCAATAAATGCTTCATTGTGTAACTTGATGAAATCCATTGGACTTTTTGGCTGTTTAAACGCCTTGCGCATATTGAAATATCCGTCAACAAATTTGTCGTAAATATCCCATGCTATATCATCTTCCAAAATCTTTAACAACTTTGAGTAACCACGTTCGCTTAACATGTAAATATGTGAGGAACGATTAATTGAATTTTGACTAAATCCGAGGTCAATTTGATTGACCTCGAAATCTTTCTGTTTTAAGTCAATTAAATCAACACCTGTTTTGAATCGTTTGATATTCATGTTGATCGCTTGATTGATAGCTTTAGTTGACTTGCTGTGAATATCCGCAATATCACGAACCAACATGCCTCGTGTGCCATCTCCGAATCCACCCTCGATACCAGTGAATTCATATCCTGATACTTGTTCTTTACCGATCACTTTTAAATTACTCATGTGTATATTCCTTTTCTGTTATAATTGAGTTATATTCCTCCTGACTAATTCCGTAGTCAGGTTTTTTTGTGCTATCCTTTATTTATCGGCGTACAGGCTGAAATAAATGAAAGGAGACAAAATTACATGATTAAATATTCGCTAATCATCGACGGAAAGAATGTGAAGTCTGATTTCACACTTCCATTTAATCCACAAGTTGGTGATCTGATTAATTCATCATCTGATGCAAAGACGCCGTATTATCTTATTAAAGGTATTGTGATGTCTATAAATGACGAATTTGTTCAATTACACGTTGACAAATTCTCTAACAAAGTCAACGCGTCTGTTAATGTTGACTGGTTCAATTGAGTTGCTTTCGACTTCGACAATTCTTGCCTCAACTTCGTCTAGTATTTTTTCATCTACATACATTGCTTCTCCAGTAAGCACAGTTATTTCTTTATCGTCCAGATAAGTAAATAACGCTTTCCTGATAAGCAATGTATTTTTTTGTTTCTCGACTATTACGCCGGTTAACTTTCCGGCTACGTATATAGCTTTCAAATTTATTACCTCCTTTCTATGCTGGTTGTTCTGCGCCCTTTATGGCAAGTTCTAATAAGTTACTCGGTTCCCAATTAATGAAGAACCGTTTGCCGTCTTCAAATTGCTTTCGTGGCAACGCGTTATATCTTGGCACGTTAAACTGTGATTTAAAGTCATGACTAATTGATTGGTATACTTCACTGGATAATGCCTTATATCGCTTCGTATGTTTACTCCCTAGAATTGCAAACACCTTGTTTTTTCTCATGCGCAATAATTCAGTCTGCTCCCAGCTTCTGATTTCCTGTGCGTCTTCAAACTCATCCATTCGATCAACTACGTGGTTAATTTTGGTTTCTTGTTCTTTCATCACTTGAAGCGCGTTATCAAATAGTTGCAATGTGCTTTGTGGTTTTGAGTAACTACCATGTTTCAATACACTCGGAATAACTTCTGATGTTACCCAACGCTTGAATTTCTTAGCTGTTGGCAGTTTGCTTGATAGTGCTAACGAGATAACGCCTGATTGGTTAATGACTGTCATTCGTTGTGTTCCACCGGGGGTCTGTATTTTACCGACCCCTTTATCTTCTTCGTCAACATGTGCTTTAACAGCATCAGCTGTTCGAGAATATCCCAACGTGGTTGCTACATCTTTAGCAACTAACCAAACTTCTTCGTTAATCACTACTGTTCTTACTTCGTTTGTTTCAAAATTAAATACTGCTACTTCGTTCATGTTATTTTCTCCTTATAACCAACCATCACCGTTGTAATCTGTGAATTTGAACAACGTGTTCAAGTGTTCCTTAGCTGCGTCGCCTGTTGCTGCACCAGATAGTAGTTGTCTGACGTATGATTCAGACTTACCAATAACCGGGGCAAGCATACGAGGCTTTAAACGCTTCTTTTTCAAATGAAGTGAGAACTTGAATCGTTCTTCTTCGAGTGTCTGAATTGCTTCCTGTACGCTCATAATTCCCTCCTTAGTATTATTTACTGTAAAATTGTTTGTAAGTTTTACTTTACAAGTTGGATAAAACCAACTATAATGGCATAGTAAACACATCAAAATAAACGTTGTTATTGCATATCCCTCCGCCAAGATTGATAGATATAACTGTTTTTTTGTTTGCGCTATTAACTTACAAGAATAAGTATAGTTGGTTATTTCCGACAAGTCAACACTTTTGTTGGTTTTTCCAAACTATTTTATTCAGAATAAAATAGGAATATTGATATGACAATGCTTTACGATAGAATAAAAGAAATATCTAATAAAAAAGGACTTTCCATTGACTTTGTTAATGAAAAAGCTGGTTTAAGCAATAAAGCTATATATGGTTGGAAAAAATCCACACCAAAAGCCGACAACTTGCAAAAAGTCGCTGACGTACTCCACGTCTCAACCGACTACTTGTTAGGTCGCACGGATGAGATGAATCCTACTGCATCTGATGACCTGACACCAGCGCAAAAAGAAGTTGCTTATTTTATCGACCCTGCTGCTACTAAAGAAGACATCGAACAAATTAAACAACTAGTTGAAATTGCCAAACTCTCAAGGCGTAGACTGTGAGGGCTGACATGTATGACAGAAATAGAAATATATATCGACAAATTTCGAGACTACATATTTTACGGCATAGAAGTAGAACACAAGCTTTACTATGGTGAAGTAAACAAAGTTAGCGGTAAGGTATTTATTTATATAAATACACTACAGCCCGAATGGCGACAAATTAATACCATTGTTCACGAGGCTGGTCATGCTGAATTTAATATGTACGGTGACAGTAAACGCTGGTCTATGTCAACAATGTTAGCTGAGAAACAGGCTGAATACGTTACAAAACACTTTGTTATTTAAATATATGTGCCGAGCGTCCACATTAAAAAGCTTTAGGAGATATTTCATGGAAAGAAAAGTATTAGGAATTTTGAGTATTGTATTTGGCGGGTTCGGATTGTTATTGTCGTGGATTCCGATTATCAACAACTTTTCTTTTGTGTTAGGTATTTTAGCCTTAATCTTGGGCATCGTCGCTTTAGTTGTCAATCGAAAAAATAAAAAAATTCTCGCTGTTATAGGTACTGTAATTAGTGTTGTTACAATAGCGATAGTTCTATTTACACAAGCTGCATACAGTCATGCTATGAATAAGGTTTCAGAAGATATTAAGAAGAGTACTTCAAGTTCATCTGAAAAAACTTCTAAAAAAGACTCAAAAATTTATGCAATTAACGAAACGGTTAAACACGCTGGTGTTGAATATAAAGTTAACTCTGTGGACTTTAATGAAGGATCCGGTTTTTCAAAAGCTGAAAATGGCGAAAAATATGTCGTTGTTAATATAACGATTACTAATAAGAGTAAGTCAGACTACGACTATAATCCTTTAGATTTTAAGCTTTCAATGGACGGAAATGAACCAGACGTAACCACGATCGCTCCAGATGACGTTGATACATTTGATTCTGGTACTTTAAAACCAGATGCTACATTAACCGGAAACTTAGTTGTCGGTAAAACTAATCCCAATAATACTAAAGAGTTACTATTAGTCCACCATGATAACAATAGTATCAAAGATCTAGACTCTACGTTTGAAATAAAATTAAAGTAATTAAATCCCTATTGCTTAAAATAATTATGATGCGTATAATTAAACTTATAGGTGCGACAAGCATCGATTGGTTAAACGCTAATCTAAGTTATATAGAGCTAAAACAAGCTCGAGGGATTCTTATGAATCTCTCTTTTTTTATCACAAAAAAGCACACCCTACTCGCCAAAGTTAAAGGTGTGCTAAAGACAAAAATACAAACGCACGGGGCGTTCTTGATAATTATATCAGATGTTAGCCCCCTTTTAAAGGAGGCTTTTTATATGGCATCAATTTACAAACGTGGTGCAACTTATACGGTTAACGTGTCAATTGTCAAAAATGGTAAACGCGTGCGTAAAACTAAATCTGGCTTTAAAACGAAACGCGATGCTAACTATTGGGCAAATGACATTGAACATCGAAAAAATAATGATGAATTGTCGGCTGTTTTCGCTCCTGATATTACCGTGCCTGAATATTTTGGTAAATGGTTAGAAACTTACAAAGGCAATATCAAGAGCAGTAGCATGACGGTATATTTAGCTACCCTACACACGATTGAACGCAGCGACATACTTTCTACCACTAAGGCATTTAAACTAACGAGAGCGCGTGCACAACAGTATTTAAATGAATTTGGTAGCACACATATTAGATCAACAACCGCTAAACGAAAAACACAACTAAAATCGGCCTATCAAGATGCCGTGCTTGATGGTTTTATTAAAGTTAATCCTTTTGAACGGACAATAGTCACTGGTTCTGATCCAAAAGATAATGACTTGAAATTTTTAGAAACTGATGATTATTTATTACTGATAAATGAAACTAAGTTGGTACCGACAGTTAATAATGACATCATCTTGATTGGCGCACTAACAGGTGCTCGCATTGGCGAAATACTAGCGCTGACAACGGATGACATCAAAGACGGTGTTATCGATATTAACAAAACAGAACAGTCAGCCACACGCACGATAGATACGACTAAGACCAAAAGTTCTGTTCGCTTAATTGACGTCCCTGTCTGGTTGACTGATAGATTAAATTCATCATATCAGGGACGGTTATTTAACATCAGTCAAGGTGCTGTTAATAAGGCATTTAAAAAATTGCAAACCAAGTTAGAATTTAAAAACATTGTCTCATTTCACGGACTACGCCATACCCATGCGAGTTACTTATTATCTAAAGATGTTTCAATTGATTATGTTAGCCAAAGATTAGGACATGCCAATACAGCTATCACGATGAAAGTATATGCTCACTTGTTAAGCTCCAAAAGGCTACAAGAAATTGATAAAACAATATCCCTATTTGATAAAGGGCTACAATAAGGCTACACATCAGCTATAAACGTTGATATGTAGCCTTATTTTTTATCCTGGGCAGTTTTCGAACCAGTCCAATAATAATTCATTATTGATTTTGATAAATGCTCATTAATCATATCAAACATCGATGCACAATAAAACCCCAAAAATATATTTTTGGGGTTTTGACTATAGTCTTTATTTTAATGTGCATGATACAAAATAGCTAATGCACCAATACCTGTATGTGTTGATATAATAGGACCCGTATTTGTCACTTCAATTTTAATATCCGGCCAGATGTCATTTAAACGTGCAGCCATTTTCTCAGCTACTTCTGGCACGCCGGCATGAGAAACACCAATGGCAAGCATATCCGAGTATTCTTGCATTTTGGCGATAACATTATCATTAAATTTAGCTATTGCTTTCATGCCACGACCCTTGACCAGAACTTCAACTGAGCCGCTCTCATCTACACCAGCACCAACCTTGATATTCAGTATATTACCAATAAGGCCAGATGCTCTACTCAAACGACCACCAGCCACCATGTTGTCCAATGATGTAAAACTCAAATATGTGTGCGCATGGGACCGTACTTTTTCGATTTCAGTGACAATGTCTGCCATATCAGCACCTGCTTGCGCCATTTTAGCCGCAACCAAAACAGGAAAAGCCTGAGCCCGATCTGCATTTAACGTATCAAAAGTCGTAATTTTAGCAGAAGTCAATGCTGCTGCTTGTTCAGCCGCATGAACCGTACCCGATAGGCCTGAAGAAAGATGTAGACTCAATATTTCGGCATCAGGATATTGATCATTAATTGCTTCATAAACAGCTTGAAATTTTCCAATTGATGGTTGAGAAGTTTGTGGCAAACTATGACTTGTTGTCATTTTTTCTAAAAATTCATTGCGTTGAATTGTGACACCATCTTCATATACGACACCATCAATTTGGACTGTAAGTGGTACGATTGTGATATCATATTGCTTAATTTCTTCTTGTGTTAATGCTACGGCTGAATCCGTAACAATCTTAATATTAGACATTCTCTCCTCGATTTCTACGCTTATAACGCTCCACAACAAACGCATAGTCGTGCCTGTCATCTTTGTCATGCGGCTGACGACTGACTAACTCAAAAGTTGTCAAATCAATCGCATCTACAAATGTATCACCGTTAATTATACCATCAATACGCGTTACAATCAGATCTGTGGCATACGGCATAAACGCGCGATAAATCGCTGCGCCGCCAGCAATGGCAACATCTTTGGATTCAGCTCGAATAGTATCCAATGTTTCCGCAACTGAATGTGTCACCAAAACATCTTCAAAAGGTATTTGCCAATCTGCTTGTCTTGTCAACACAAGCGTTTGACGATTTGGTAACGGGCGACCAATGCTCGACCATGTTGTACGACCCATGATCATCAAGGTATTAGTGGTTTCTTCACGAAAAAGCTTCAAATCATCTGGTAGGCGCCATGGTAAGTTACCATTTTTTCCAATAGCATGTTCCCTATCCTCCGCCCAGACCATTTTAATTTTTGTCATATGATATCAACTCCTTCGCATAATCTAACAATGAATCAGTCCTATTATTTACTTCTCCAAGTAACACAGCACGCGCCAGCTTTTCAAGCGTACGTCCTAATTCAGGCCCTGGGTTAAATAGACCTCTTGCGAGTAATTTGTTCCCATTAATTGCCAAATCAGATGATTGTTTAATCGGCAACGTTTTCAACATGTGTACAATATTTGCAATCGTTTCTGTGGCAGTTCCCATTAATTGCAAGACTTCAATAAGTTCATTGCGGTAACTATAAATACGATAAAGATCAAAAATACTTGCTTGATCAATCTGACGGGCTATTGGCGCAATCATAGCAACTGCTTTAATGTCTTCACGGCTTGTTTTCCAGAGTCTCATGAATTTTTTCATATCCTCAACCTGCAACGATGATCGTGACAATAAATGCGCCCAAACGACCTGATGATGTTGAGGTTGTCGAATTTTTAAATCAGAAATTAGTGGCGTTAAGTCCCAATTTTCCAGATGACCTGGCAGGTAAGGTATCACACCATCATGAACAGCCATTTCCATACTTTGGGCTGCCTTTTCTCCCTGCAAAAGTTTTTCGAATTCAACACGAATGCGCTCAACCGCAATTTTTTCAAGGTTAGGCGCTAATGTTTTCAAAGCCTTCTGCGTATCAACCGCAATGTCAAATGATAATTGTGCACTAAACCGTAACGCACGCATCATTCTGAGAGCGTCTTCTGTAAAACGTACCTCAGCATCACCAACAGCACGAATAATACCTTTCTTAAGGTCAGATAACCCATTAAACAAGTCAACTATGTCACCAGTATGTGTCATTGCTAAAGCATTAATTGTGAAGTCACGTCGTTTCAAATCCTCTAACAAACTACGAACAAATGTCACTTTGTCTGGTCGTCTAAAATCAGTATAGGTTGATTCTGTTCGAAAAGTTGTGATTTCATAACCGTTGCCAAAATCTAATACCATCACTGTCCCATGTTGAATACCAGTGTCCACAGTCGTATTAAACAAACGCTTCACCTCTTCTGGAAAAGCTGAGGTGGCAATATCCACATCATGTATTGGTTTATTTAAGAGCATGTCACGTACTGCGCCACCAACAAAATAAGCCTCATGACCAGCATCTTCAAGGCGTTTTAAAGCAGGTTGGGCATCTTTAAATTCTTGTGGCAATGTCTCAATTTTCATCATAAAAGTCCTTAGTAAAATTATACCAAAAACTGATTACCAGTGCTGCAAAACTTGATTTAGTAAGTACAACATGATCGAAGTTGCCGTTTATATTAATCATTTAAAAAGCTAAATCCTCTAAACGCATTTGCATTTCTGAGTCATTTGGTTCCAAGAAAAGGTATTGTTTTAGCGTTTCAATTTCTAGATCTTGTTTTCCCTGCTGATGATACCAATTAATAAGATCCAATAAAAATTGAACATTTTCTTCGAACAACGGCGCAGCATCATGCCAGTATTGTTGTGCTTTTCTCTCGTCTCCCACTGCTTGATAAGCACGGGCTAAAGTCCAATAAAATTGCGGATCGGTCAAATCATCAGCTAAGTATTTTGTCATATAACTGATGACTTCATTGAATCGCTTTTGCGCAAGATATAAATCGGTCAAATTTAAAATGGTTGTCACATCCGCATCATCAATTGTTAATGCTTTAAGGTAGTAATTTTCTGCTGCATCTAAATCGCCTGTTTTTTGAGCCGCTGTGGCCGCTAGACGATATAACTGTATATTTGTTTCGTCTTGCACCAAACCAGCCTGATACGTACGATAAGCGTCTTCAATTTGATGTAATTGCTCGTATGTCTTTCCCAGCAAAGGATAAACCGATGTGTATTTGGGATCTGAGTCCAAAATCTCATTAAATAATGTCATTGCTTCGTTTTCACGTTGCGTTTCCTGGTATAAAATAGCCAATTGAAAGCGTATATCTAAGGTCATACGTTCGGGTTTAATTTGTTCTAAGTAACCAATCGCATGATCATAATTGCCAATTTGTGCATAGGCTACACCGATACGAGCAACAATATCAACACGGCTAATCTCACGCTGTCCTTTTAGCAATAACGCACGATAACGTGAGATAGCCTGCTGAAAAGATTGGTTAGCAAAATAAAATTCTGCCAAAGCAAATTGAATGACATCTTCTTCTGGTGCAATATTTTCAGCCTGTAACAAACTATACTCTGCTGACTCATTGAGTCCTTCTGTTTGATAAATATCTGCCTTCACAAGCAATGACCGGAGGTAAGACGATGAGTTAGGTTGAACCTGTGCTAAGTAATTTTGTGCCTCATCAATTTCGCCGTCTTCAATCGCTATATCTGCCAGTGCTGCACGAATTTCATCTTCTTCCGGATACTTTTCTAATAATTTTTTATAAGCACGACGTGACTGATTTAAAAAACCCAAGGCATACAATTCTTCTGCTAAACTATAAATTAAATCATCATCATCATTTCTTAAAGATTGTGCAAACAGATGCTGTGCTTGGTCAAGCTGACCGCTTGACAATGCGTCTAACATTTTCTGTGCATAATTTGATTTCATTGCTTACACCTCCAAATATTAACTTATTATAAAAAAATCATAATATATTGTTCTTATATGTTTAATCACCAGCATATGGTTAACTAATAATCTATTTTAACATAAAAAATAACCACATATCAGTCAGCCTCGCTTCTAGCATACAGCACATCGATTGTATATTAACAAGCTTCTGTTGTCTCAAGGATAAGTCGTGCTCTTCAAACAAAAAAACGAGCTAATTCAGCCCGTCCTTACCAATACTACCGTTATATAAAACAGTATATATTACTTTACTGCTTCTTTTAGAGCCTTACCAGGCTTAAATGCAGGTACCTTTGATGCAGGAATTTCAATTTCTGCACCAGTTTGTGGGTTACGACCCTTACGGGCTGCACGATCACGAACTTCAAAGTTACCAAAACCAATTAATTGAACTTTTTCACCGTTCTTCAAAGCTGCTTCGATTGATGCAAATACTGCGTCAACTGATGCAGTGGCATCTTTCTTTGTCAAACCTGTTGCTTTTGCAACTGAATCTACTAATTCTTGCTTGTTAGCCATTTTGCTTCTCCTGAGAGTATTTATTAACCGTCGAGCGGTTTTGAAATGTGTCGAAACATTATTTCATGTAACTAGAATACCATAAGAATGCCCCAATGTGTAGTGTTTACGCGACTTTAGCCGTTTCGTAATCATTTTGTCATAAAAAAATCATGCCTCTGAAAGAAATGATTCCACTAACCTCATTATTTTTTCATTTACGAGCTCGGATAATTAACTTAATTGGTGTGCCTGTAAAGTCAAACGCTTCACGTATTTTATTTTCTAAGAAGCGCTCATACGAAAAATGCATGAGTTCAACATCATTCACGAAAATAACAAATGTTGGTGGTTGAATAGCTACTTGTGTTGCATAGTAAACGCGTAAACGACGGCCATTGTCTGAAGGTGTTGGATTTACTGCAATAGCATCCATAATAACATCGTTAAGCGTTGATGACGATACACGCTTTCGATGATTGTCATCAACATCTCTAACAAGTTGTGGCAAACGATCCAAACGTTGTCCCGTTTTAGCAGAAACGAAAATAATTGGTGCGTAGTCTAAAAACTTAAATTCTGCACGAATTAAATTTTCAAAATCTTTCATTGTACGATCATCTTTTTCAATTGCATCCCATTTGTTGACAACAATAATCATGGCACGACCAGCTTCATGTGCAAAACCAGCGACATGCTTATCTTGTTCGCGAATTCCCGCCTCTGCATCAATTACCATTAAAATTACATTACTATTATCGATTGCCTTTAACGCACGCATAACAGAATATTTCTCTGTATTTTCGTAAACCTTTCCACGTTTACGCATACCTGCGGTATCAACCATAATGAATTCATCACCTTCAGGTGTTACGAAACGTGTATCAATAGCATCCCTAGTTGTACCTTCTATGCTAGATACAATAACACGATCTTCACCGAGCATGGCATTAACAATTGAAGACTTTCCAACATTTGGACGACCAATAATACTAAATTTAATGACGCCTTCATCTTCTTGTTCGGCTGCTTCATCTGGGAAATTTTTAACAACCGCATCCAACATATCACCTAACCCGAGCCCATGGGCTCCTGACACTGGATAGGGTTCTCCCAAACCAAGTGAATAAAAGTCATAAATGTCTTGTCGCATTTCAGGATTATCAACCTTATTGATTGCTAGAACAATGGGTTTTGCAGTTTTATATAGCATTTTAGCCACAACTTCGTCTGCAGACGTGACCCCTTCTCGACCAGAAGCGACCATAACAATAACATCTGCCTCGTCAATTGCTAATTCAACCTGCGCGCGAATTTCAGCCAAAAACGGTTCGTCACCAAGTTCAATACCACCCGTATCAATCATGCGGAATTCATAATTCAGCCACTCTGCTGGCGCGTATAAACGGTCCCGTGTCACACCAGGTTGATCTTCAACGATTGCAATACGTTCTCCAGCCATGCGATTAAATATCGTAGACTTTCCAACATTTGGGCGTCCAACAATTGCTACTATTGGTGCTGACATAATAGCACCCCTTTCTTTTCTTACCGTGAGCCACTACTAACGCCCACTCAATTTTTCTTCCAAAATAAAAGAACTGGCTAACCAGCTCTTCTACGTGTTAATTTTACAACTTATCACCAAAAATATCGCCCAATGTTGCACCAGAATCATCATTTTGCTTATAAGCAGCGATATCTGCACGTGAGGCTGATCCATCTTTACGACGATCTTCACGTTCAGGCTTTTCTTCCAAAGCCTTCATTGATAATGAAATACGCTCTTCAGCTGGCTTGATATCCAAGACTTTAACTTGTACTTTATCGCCAGACTTTAATACTTCTGAAGGATTTTCAATACGCTTATTTGAAATTTGTGATACGTGAACAAGACCTTCAATACCAGGTAAAATTTCAACAAAAGCACCAAAGTCTTTTACACGTTTAACGGTTCCTTCAAGAACATCGCCTGCAGCAATTTGATCTGCAGCTTCATCCCAAGGTCCGCGTTGTGTTGCTTTGATTGATAGTGAGATACGACCCTTTTCAGTATCTAAGGCTAAAATCTTAACATTAACCTTATCACCCTTTGTCAAAACATCGGCTGGGTTTTTAACACGGTCATGTGAAATTTCTGATACATGGACCAAGCCATCAACACCACCCAAATCAACAAAAGCACCAAAGTCTGTCAAACGTGCTACAGTACCTTCAACGACTTCGCCAACTGTTAATTTGCTAAATACTTCGGCAAGTTGAGCAGCACGTTCCTGTGCTGCTACAGCCTTACGTGACAAAATCAAACGTGCATTAGCAGGGTCAATTTCGATAACTTGTGCCTTAATATCCTTATTCTTGAATTGGTTCAAGTCAGATACGAAACGTTCTGCAACCATTGAAGCAGGTACGAAGCCGCGAACACCATTAACATCAACAATCAAACCACCGCGAACAGCGTTGATAACTTTTGCATCAACTGTATCACCTTCGCCGAAGCTAAGATTTTCCCATGCTTTACGAGCGTCTAAACGCTTCTTTGACAAAAGGTATGACACACCCTCTTTATCACTTGTTACATTCGAAATAACAACAGCTTCAATGCTGTCACCAATCTTCAATTCGTCTGCCAGGTTGATGTTACGATCGTCTGAGTACTCACGTGCTGGCACAACTCCTTCTTCACCGGTAGGCAAACCAACAACTGCTTGGTTATCGTTATCAATGGCCAAAAGCTCACCTGTAATAACATCTCCCACCTTAATTTGATCTGCTGCGCTTTCGAGAGCTGCTAAGAACTCGTTGTTTGTTTCACTCATGACGTCTAACGTCCTCCTACAATTTACACTATGAATATAGTTTACCAGAATATTTTGTTCTTGTATAGTAAAAAACAGCGTTTTCACACTGTAAGTTATTGTTTCTGTTTATTTTGAATAATTTTTGTGATTTTCGACACAACATCATCAATACTTAGTCCGGTTGTGTCAACTAAAACAGCATCCTTAGCCTGTGTTAATGGACTAATTTCGCGATGGGAATCTTTATAATCTCTCGCCTCGATATCCTTTTTTAACGATACTAGGTCAACTGTCATGCCTTTGGCAACATTTTCCTTATACCGTCTATTGGCTCGTTCTTCAACACTAGCAATTAAAAAAATTTTTACTTGAGCATGCGGTAAAACTGTTGTACCAATATCACGACCATCCATAATAATATCACTGCTATTAGCAATCTGCCGTTGTCTTTCGACCAAATTTTGGCGTACTGCTGCATACGAAGCAACTTGGGAAACATTATTTGTTACTTCTGTTGAACGAATGTCTTCAGTGACTTCTTGGTTATTAAGGTAAACACGTTGGGTTGGTATACCAGGTTCAAATCTAATGTCTATTTGTGATAATAAGTTAACAATGCCAGATTCATCAGAATAAGCGACACCAGATTTTTTAGCCGCTAACGTCACTGTACGATACATGGCGCCCGTATCAACATAAACATATTTTAGATGAGATGCTAATATTTTAGCAATTGTTGATTTGCCTGCTGATGCCGGACCATCAATTGCCACTTGGAAATTCTTTAACATAATTATCCTCTACTTATTGCGTATTCAAATCTCTACCGGCATATTGTGTATAGTTATCAACTGTCAATCCAGGGTTCAAAGCAACAACTTGTTCTGTCGTCATACCATGGGTTACAGCAAAATTATACAGCGTCTGACTAGCACCAAGGACAGCCGTTTGTGTTGCACTTGATGAACTTTGGCTACTTGTTGTTTCACTTGAAGAAACGCTTGAACTGATTTCAGAACTAGGCGTCTCACTTGATTGACTTTCAGGTTCAGTTTCCGAACTTGTTGACACATCATCAGATGAGGTGTTTGACGTTTCTGAAGAAACTGACTTTTCATCCGAAGTTGATGCTTTTTTAGAACTAACTGGCTTAGCAGCTTGCTGTTCAGGTTCCTTTTGATTCGCCCAAAAGCCATAAATCGGCACACTTGATAGAATAACTAGCGCTAAGATGCTCAAAAATATGCGTAACCCTCTATGTCCAGTTGTGTTATTATCGGATTTTCGAGCAAATTTTGGTTCTAGTTTTTGTTTTTTTTGCCGAGAAGATCGGCTCATGTTATTTGGGTCATAATCGTTCATTATAAAACGACCTCCATTGTAGTATATTCACTTAAAATTTTACCACATAGAACTCGCCATTGTGTATAATGTTTGATTAAGAATTTAAATTATTTTGTAACGGTTTCAAAATAGATAAGATACTCAAACTAACAACGCCCCAGGTCACACCTTGTATTAAGTTAAAAGGTAGGACCATAGCAATAAAATATTGCTTTAAACCAATTACTTTCCCAATGTCAAAATGGGCAAAGTTTGCATATAGTGGCACCGCCACAAACCAATTCATAATCACCGCAGCAGCAGTCAATCCCAGAGTTGCTAACATGACTGCTAACACACTTTTAATGATATTTTTAGTTTTAAATTGTGGCATAATCCAAAACATAATGACCGCAAAAACAACAACCGCTACAATATTAACTGGTAACCCGAGATATGTATTAACACCCTCGTTTGCCAAAATCAGCTTTAGTATCGTTCGCAGAACAATTGTCCACATTGCCGCGGATGTATTAAGCCAATAACCAGCAATAAGAATTGGCACAATTGAAAAATCAAGTTTCAAAAAATCGGCGCCTGGAATTAATGGTATCTGTGGAAATAACATTAAGCCAAATGAAATTGCACTAAGAATCGCAATTAAGGTTAACCGTTGTGTTCGTGTTGTTGATGAAATAGACATAATTTTCGCCTCAAAAAAACTGCACAATTTGTCAGGGTATCACAAAAAGGCAGCTTTAACTTTCTTTTTTAACTTCTTTATACCCGACTTTACGGTCGGCTCTGGATTTTGACCAGATCAGCTGCTTGCACAGGTCGCGGGCTTATCATGTCGTACATGTCTCACCGCCGGTTAGGAATTACACCTTACCCTGAAGTTTTTATTCACTTAACGCTATTTTAACAAATAAACAGCCTACGAGCAACGTTTTATTTCCTACGGTAATTTTTGTAATCTTCCGCCTTTAAACGCTTAATTTCAGGGCTTGTTAATTTACGATATTCACCAGACTGCAGACCAGTTAAATCAAAAAAAGCATATTGCTCTCGTGTCAATTTTTCAACAGGTAATCCAACCTTTTGTAACATATTTTTAACCTGATGATTTCGACCTTCATGAAGAATAACACGGACCATACTAGTTTTTTTATCTTTATCGATACGTTCTATTGTCACTCGTGCCGGTGCTGTTTTACGCCCCTTAATGACAACTCCATGCTTCAACGGCGCCAACTTATCATCTGTTGCAATACCAGCCACCTTAGCAATGTACACTTTATCTACTCGTGACTTCGGATGCATCAATTGATTAGCTATTACCCCGTCATTTGTTAATAACAAAACGCCAGTTGTATCGTAATCTAAACGTCCAATCGGATAAACACGCTCATTAACGTCTGATAAAATATCTAAAACAGTTCTCCTGCCTTTTTCATCATTGTTAGTTGTTACCACACCACGTGGTTTATTTAATAAATAGTAAACCAATTTTTCACGTCCCTCGAGAGGTATACTATCCACCGTCACGGTATCAGTTGGTTCGACTTTCACACCAAGCGCCGTAATTGTTTGACCGTTCACTTGAACTCGACCTTTAATAATCAGCTCTTCTGCGCCACGCCGGGAAGCTAACCCGGCTTGGGCAATCACTTTTTGTACACGTTGTGCTTCTTCAGACATGTTTGCTCTCTTCTTCCGTTTCTGCTAGACGCGTTTCAAACGCACTAGTGAATAACTCACCACCCTCATCGTCAATTTCTAATGTATCAAAATCCGGTAGTGGTGGTAAATCTGATAATTGTTTCAAACCAAAATAATCTAAAAATTCTGCTGTTGTACCATACATAATAGGCCTACCGGGGTCATCCTTGCGGCCCGTATCGATAATTAATTGTCGCAACGCTAATTTTTGCAAAGTCCCTGATGACTGTACACCACGAATTTGATCAATTTCAACACGTGTAATAGGTTGTTTGTAAGCAACAATAACCAACGTCTCTAATTGTGCTTGTGACAAAGTTGTGTTAATAGGTGCATCAAAATAACCTTTTACTACAGCACCAAGCCCTGACTTTGTGACCAAACGATAAGCCCCATCGCTTTCCCTAATTTCTAAAGCACTGGTCACATCACTATCATAATGTGCAGCTAAATCATCAATCAGCGTGATTACAGCAGGCTTATCAAACTTTGTAATGCTACAAATGTCTTTAATTGTGATGCCTTCATCACCAGCCACAAATAATACGGCTTCTATTTGAGCAAGATTATTCATTTTCGTCCAACTTTTCAATTTTTAAAAATATTTCTGCGCGTTTATCTGTCTGATACAGTAACACTTTATCTTCCTTAGCCATCTCAAGTATTGCTAAAAAAGTCATCACCAGCGGCTCACGTTCGTAAACTTCATCAAACAATGACTCAAAACGAATTTCATCACCCACTTGATGGCACGCAAAATGTCGCTTAATGTTATTAATGGCCTGCGTCAACGTATATTTCTCACGAACGACCCGTCGACTTATTGGGCGTTGTTGCTTTTTTTTACTTAATAAATGTGCAAACGCTGTCTGTAAATCAATTAATCCTAAACCTGGTGATAATTTTGTTTCAGAGACCATATCTGTTGGCGCCAGCATTGGCAATCTAGAAAATGATTGCTGATGTTGCATTTCACGTTCACGTAGTTCGCTACTCGCGACTTGAAATTGCTTATATGTCAATAATTGCAACATTAATTCTTCACGTGGGTCAAAAAAATCATCATCAATAAAATCGTCATCAAATGTCTCTTGGGGCAATAAGTCAGCTGATTTGATTTGAACCAAAGTAGCTGCCATAACCAAGTATTCACTTGCAACATCTAACTGCATATTCTGTTGTTCACGAATAAATAGTAAATATTGTTCTGTGATCGTTGCAATAGGTAGATCAAAAATATCCATTTCTGATTTTTTAATCAAATGCAATAATAAATCTAGTGGTCCTTCAAATTCGCTTAATTTAATTGTTAAACTATTGGTTGCGATGTCGACTTTCTCCATTTATTAATCAATTTTTGATTGTCTAATGTCCCCATGATGAATGCTGTTTGGTTTTGATTCTGGAATTCTGACAACATAGCAAAATAATTGGTAGCCGTACGCGATTCTGGCGTCAACGCCACATGACGAATCAGCACAATGTCTTCAGACAAGAACTCAACGCCTAGAACACCCTGTAGTTGCGCACCATCCTGCCACACATATAAACAACGTGCGTCATTCCCATTATACCAAGCAATTTCTGCATTCAAATGGGATAGTTCACGCAGTCCTGGTAACAACGATAGAATCCCCATAACCGTCTTCTGATTATCATTTCTAGCTTGTGCTAACATTTTTTCTCCTGAATTGGAATTATTTAGGCTAAAATCAGTTTACGCTCGCGGATGAAAAGCATCATATACTTCGCTTAATCTTTTCTTTGAGATGTGTGTGTAAATCTGTGTTGTTGAAATATCAGCATGACCCAATAGTTCTTGCACGATTCGCAAATCTGCACCATTTTCTAAAATATGCGTCGCAAAAGAATGCCTCAATGTATGTGGCGACACGTCTTTATCGATACCAGCAGCTGATACTAAATTTTTAATGATTTTCCAAACACCTTGACGACTCAATTGTGTTCCACGATCATTTAAAAAAACAAACGGTGACACCTTGTCTTTTAATAGCGTTAACCGGCTGTGAGAAAAATAGCGTTCTAACCACTCAGTAGCAATCTCACCAATTGGGATAATTCGCTCCTTATCACCTTTCCCAATCGTTTGAATTAAGCCGAGTTGCAAGTGCAAGTCGCTCATTTTTAAATTGACCAGCTCGCTTACACGTAGTCCAGTAGCGTACATCACTTCGATAAGTGCTCTATTCCGTAACCCTAACGCAGTTTTTTCAGTCGGCACTTGCAACAATGCATCAATTTCTGCAACGCTCAATACTGCTGGTAAATGTTCTGCCTTTTTAGGTGGTTTTACATCACTCATTGGGTTATGCCGTATAACGTTTTCTTGTAACAAGTAACCAAAAAATTTACGCAATGATGTTACCATGCGAATCACTGAATTATTTGATTTATTTAACTCACGTAACTGATTTAACCATGTTAATATAACAACATGATCAACCGCATTCAAATTTAGGTTTTCAGCCGTCATATAGACGCTAAATTGCTTTAAATCTTGCTGATAACTCTTAATTGTGTTGTCCGATAAGCCACGCTCAATGCGAATATAATGTAAATAATCTGCAATGGCGTTATCTATTTCTTGTGTCATTATTTTTCAATGAGTTTAATCCCGTCATCAATTTGTTCAATGACGCGGTCTTTATACAAATGGCCTAGTGCTCGTTTAAATTGACTCTTACTAAAACCAAACTGACGTTTAATGGCTTCTGGCGCACTTTTGTCATTAAAAGGTAGGAAATGATCATCATGCCGTTGTAGCTGTAAAAGCAAGAACTGCGCATCTTCATCCATTGTTTTATATGCTAAAGGCTTCAAAGATAGATTCAGCGAGCCATCCTCACGCACACCAATAACGCGAGCATCAACTACTTGCCCTAAACGCGGCTCATCATCGCGTTGCGAAGGATGAATGAAGCCAAGATAATATTCATCAGTCACAACAAGTGTCCCAGCAATTTTATTGCGATAAACCGTTGCTTTAACTGTTTTGGATTTCATTTCTTGTGGTGCACGTCGAGATACGGCATCAATAATATTTTGTTGCGCAATAGCACCCCAAAGTCGTCCTTTATTATCTTCTTTCATAGCCAACATTAACTTGTCACCTTTTTGCGGCCACAAAGTTGTAATTGTTGGTAAATCGTCCAAAGATACAACAAGATCTTTGTTGGGTAACCCAATCGACACAAAAACACCTAAATCATGACGGTTAGCCACAACACTTCCCCAACCATAAACATCTTTTTGTGAGGTTGGTACTTGCTTTGTTATTTGAAATTTATGATTTTCATTTTCATAGGCAAACCCCGTGACAAAGCCACCAACTTTTAGAGGCTTCTCAAGTTCGGATTTATCGATTTCATAGGTATGACCATCGACTTGTGCGAAAAAATATTTATCATTTTCATCTGTTACATTTGCTTTAATAATTGTTCCAACTGTTGGATTCGTCATCAATTTTCCTCTGACACGCAACTTCACGTGTTTTCTTTAATATCCTATTCTACCATGAATTAACTAATTTGTTATAGAAGAACAGAGTACCATCATTTATTTAACGCTGCCTTGACAAGGTTAGCTACTAGCTTGCCGTCCGCCTTACCTTTCACCTGAGGTGTTACAATGCCCATAACTTTTCCCATATCCTTTGGTGTTGTTGCGCCTGTTGTAGTGACTGCTTCATTAACAATTGCTTCAACTTCTATTTCAGACAATTGTTTTGGCAAATATTTTGCAAGCGTGTCCAATTCAGAACGGATACCTTGGGCTAGGTCTGGCCTGTCACCTTTTTCAAATTCTGACAGTGATTCATGACGTTGCTTAACTTCACGTGAGAGAACCGTGAGTTCTTCTTCCGGCGTTAAGTCATGTCCCAAACTAATTTGTTCGTTCATGACTGTAGATTTTACCATACGGATAACTGATAAGGCATCCTTATTCTTATCCTTCATAGCTTGTTTCATATCAGTGTTCAATGTTTCGAGTAATGACATTTTTTTCTTCTTTCTTAATTAGATTGTTACCTTAATTTTACCACAAAAGAAAAACGCCACCAAAGTGACGTTTTAGAACCAATTAACGGCCCTTCTTTTTGTTACGCTTTTGTGCTGCTTCAGACTTCAATTTACGAGCAACTGAAGGCTTAACATAGAATTCGCGCTTACGGTATTCTTGGAGAGTACCGTCCTTTGAAACACCGCGCTTAAAGCGACGCAATGCATCATCCAAAGATTCGTTCTTACGTACGATGACCTTTGCCATGTGATAACCCTCCTTTCTCGCATTTTATTTCGTTTAAACGACATGCTATAAATACTTACTAATTTTAGCAAGAATAAGCATTACTGTCAATCATTGATTTATTTTATAGACTATTGTGCTAACGATGACTCGAGCTTAGCAGCATTTGCTGCAGCCATGTCGTCACTTGCCGCTTGATTATCACGATAAACATGTTTATCGTGAGCAACAGCAGCATATACTTTTGGCAATTCCTGACTCAAAATTGCTCTTACTTCCTGCGTTGTATGAGTTTCCATTAACATTTGGCGCAAAGCTGAAGCATGCGCAAAGCCACGCAAATAAATTTTAAAATAACGCTTTAACGCCTCAAAATGTTTTGGTGTGATTGTCTCATTGACTTCGTCAAACAAATCTAACTGTAAGTTAAGTAATGCAATTGATTCCGATAAAGTATGTTGACGTTCCTGTTTTTCAAATGCGTAAGGATTTTCAAATATTCCGCGGCCAATCATAATGCCATCAATTCCTGAATGTCTTTTGACAAGTTGAAGTCCCGCTGATCGTGTTTTAATGTCACCATTAATTTGAATTAATGTTTGAGGCGCAATTGCGTCACGCATTGCCAAGATTTCGTCAATATATTCTTCATGTGCGGGTGCTTTTGACATTTCTTTACGCGAACGCAAGTGAACAGTTAAAACAGCCACATTTTGCTTCAAAATAATGGGTAGCCACTCGCGAAATTCTTCAGGTTTATAAAAGCCTAAACGTGTTTTTACAGAAACTGGTAATCCAGATAATTTAGCTGCAGCCACAATCTCTGAGGCTAAATCTGGCGTTCGAATCAAAGCTGATCCTGCATTGTTTTTAATCACTGAGCTGTCAGGGCATCCCATATTAATATCAACTGCTTGATAACCCATGCTTGGTAGTTTCTTTGCAGCGCCAGCAATTTCTTCTGGATGTGAACCCCAAATTTGAGCAACCGGCTGTTGTTCATGCTCGGCGACAGCTAGCCTACCTTGTACAGAAAATTTTGCCTGTGGATGTACCATTGAACTCGCATTAGTAAATTCAGTATAATAAACATCTGGTGCACCAGCTTGTGCCACAACTCGTCGGAATATCGTGTCTGTAACGGCTTCCATCGGTGCCAAGCTAAAAAAAGGCTGCTTATCAGTCACAGCATGCCCAATCTGGGCGTTTTGGACTACTCTGTCCCAGAATTTGTTTTGAGGAGACTTTAAAGTCATATCTCTTCTCCTTATTTATTGTAAGTCAATCAAATATAACACATTTAAGTGGCCCTTGCACGTACCAAGACCCCACTCACCACCCCAAAAATTAGATACGATGATCTTTTTGAATGGCATTGAGCGTGTAAAAAGAACCAGTAACGACGATCAACGCTTGTGATGATTCTCGAACACGCATTGCCAATGAAATTGCTGCTGAGGCGTCACTAGCAATTTCAACATCAACACTTGGGTAACTGACCAATATTTCAGCTGCTAGCTCTTCGGCAGATAATGCACGGGTTTTGTTGTTTGGTGTCACGGTTATAATCCGTTGTACACTTGGTACAATTGTGTCCAACATTTCGTGATAATCTTTATCTTTCAAAACACCTAAAATCAAAGTGGGTTTTATTTTTAAATGCCATGCATTTAACGCCGACACAAGGCCATTAATACCATCAACATTGTGTGCTGCATCAAATAAAATATTCACATCTTTGTGATAATTCATTCGACCAAGTAATTTAACCTTTGCAAGCCCTTGCCGTGTTTTTTCGACTTCAAAATGGTATCCTTGCGCCATCAATGCTGCTTTAATTTGTAATACAATACTAAAATTATGTACCTGAAAAGCACCTGACATACTCAAAAAATAACCAGGCGTGCCATTGATAATAAGATCCAAACCCGCAGGGGTTGTATTTGCAATCGTAATCTGATCTTGTTGATATTCAAACCACTTAGCACCTACAGCCAAAGTTTTATTTTTTAATACTTGACGTGCTGTTAAATCTTGACCAGCATAATCGATTACCCATGTTCCAGGTTTGATTATGGCCGCTGTATTTTCTGCAATTTCTAATAAATTACGACCAATTAAATTTTGATGATCAATACTAATTTTTGTAAATACCGTTAATAATGGTGAACTAATTGCATTAGTGGCATCCCGTAATCCGCCCAATCCTGCTTCAAATAACACAAAATCCACATGATGTTCTACAAAATAACATAAAGAAATAATCGTGAAATACTCAAAGTACGTCAGATGCTTGGCGGAAACACCGTGGGTTTTAAGAACGGCAACAATACGATCATAATACGTCAAAAAATCTTTTTCTGAGATCATATTGTCATTGATGCAAATTTGTTCACGCGAGGATTTGATATATGGACTTGAAAAGCGGCCATAGTCGTAACCATTAGCCTGCAAGACTGCGCCCACCATTGCCCCAGTCGAACTCTTGCCGTTTGTTCCAGCAATATGTATAATTTTTAATTTCTGATCGGGATTTCCTAACCAATCTAATACTTCACGAACAATTGACACACGCGTATCATCAAGCACATGCCACTTATTATCAAAGCTTTTAATCACATTTCTATAACGTGTTACCAGCCGTATATCGCGTTTTTCTTCTGGTTTTGCCACAATCATTCTCCGATAATTTCTTTGAACTCTATTTTATCACATGTCTTCATTAAAAACGCCGTTTGATAAAAGTAGAATATTATATCATTACCAGATTCATCGCCCTTTAACTCAGCATGATTTATGCTGGAAAATCAGTAAATATTGCATGCACACCCCATCTTTGTAGTTTTTCAGCCAGCAATGCCTCGTTAACTGTCCAAACATTAACTTTTAGACCATGTGACAATAAGAATTTAACCTGATCTTCAGTTAAATAACTCACGTCGGGGTGAATGTAGGTCGCACCCACAGTTTGAGCTACTTCAATAATATTAGTAGGTAACTTTCCTTCAATGAGTAAACCAATCGGTATTTTTGGCATCAGTTCATGATATTTCTTTAATAAGTCGACATCAAAGCTAGAAACGATGACTTGGCTTGTTTGATTTAATTGATGCAAAGCTTGATGAACACGCATGAGATAAAAATTTTGTTGCTCGTCCTTAACTTCTGTTTTAAGCTCGAAGTTCACATTAAATTCGTGGTCATTGATAAAATTAATCAACCATTGTAAGGTGACAATGCGCTCACCAGTATACTGGTCATCGAACCACTGCCCGAAATCTAATTTTTGCAAACCAAGTAGCGAATTGTGATTAACCATACCATTGCCATTAGACGTACGGTCAACTTTACTATCATGAATCAAGACTAACTGACCATCTGAAGTCATATCAATATCAGTTTCTAACCAATCGACACTCAAATCAACCATTTTTCCAAAAGCTGCGCGGGTATTTTCTGGCGCCTGCGCAGAAATGCCACGATGTGCGATCTTTTTCATAAGACTATCTCTCCATTACCGATTATTTATTTTGATACTAGACACTTCTGTGAGGAATATGCCCTCTACACTAACCTTATCCTAACAAAGCTACTTAAACACACATAGTCTATTTTGTAAATCAGTGTAAAGATATCGTCATTTGGTCAATATTCTTGTATCAAAATGCGATTTAATAGCCATGGTCTAAATCCACAACGTTTTGCTTGATGGTGCCATCTGCTACAAACGATGGTAGGTTTTTTTCAAGAATGCTAAACAAACCACCAGTTCGACCTGCATTAACATGCTCACCCCAACTAGTGTGTTGTGTTAACAACACTTGCCAACGTTCAAAAAGCGGATGATTTTTAGGTAATGGTTCTGGTGTCGTCACATCCAGTGCAGCGTAGGTTACTCGTGAATCATCAATCGCCGCTAGTAAATCATCTTGATTCAGCGTTGTCCCTCGACCGATATTGATGAACAAAAATAATTGGTTGACCTGTTCGAAAAAGCGGGCATTAAAAAAGTTTTCGGTCCTCGGTGTCCCAGGTAAGCCATCCACCACGACACGCGATTTCGCCAATGCTTTTTGATAATTAGTTATACTATATACTTCATCAAAGCCTACAACTGGGCGCCCAGTTGTATTCACACCATAAACAGTACCACCAAAAGCTTTAATGTTGGCAGCAATTTGCTGTCCAATACGTCCGGTTCCAAACACTAGAACGGGCAACTCGCTGACTAAATATTGATTCGAAAATGGTTCCCAGTGCGTCCTCGAAGCGTAGACATTTAAACCTCGCGCAAAATATAGAATATAACTTAGAACCGTTTGCGCAATCGGCACAGCTTTTAACCCGCTAGCATTAGTCACGACAACACCCAAATTTTTGAGTGACTTTAATGGTAAATAGTCTACACCAGCAGACTGTGTTTGAACCCACTTTAATTTTGAATCCGGATTGGCTAATATTTGTTTGCCAATCACATCATCCCATGCGTAACTAATAACAATTTCAGGTATCTGCTCTGCCGTAACGGTATCAGGCGTTACAACCGTTACACCATATTTTGCTAAAAAAGAACGGTTTGATTCAGTAATCGCTTTCACTGCCAAAAGTAACATAACTAACCCTCTAATTCATTTTCTACCATTATATCAAACCATAAGATGTTTAACATATAATGATATTTAAATTAAAACATTGACATTTAATAATCTAAATGCCATAATATAGATTATTAAATAAAAGGAAACTTATATAATGTTCATGTTAAGCTCATACAACTTCACAAATCTTATTACGATCAACGTCGTCATTATTATCTGACTTCTCGCTGGTCTGTTTTGTCTACCGGTCGAGAAGCAAATTCTCGACTGGCGTGAAGATGTTGACTTTTTCAACATTCTTAAGAGGCGCTAGTTTATTGCTAGGGTCTCTTTTTCTTTTGTTTTTTAGGTTATGTTGCAAGCACAAGTTCAGTCGTTGGTTGAAAAACAGTGTTTTATCACTAGCAGAACAATATTTAGGAGGATTTATAATGGATCAAACATCAACGTCGCCACTCACGGCAGCTAAACACGACAAAACGCCGTTTAGTCACAAAAGCCAATCAAAACCAACTGTTCGCGAGGTCGTATTTGATATCTCAACCGGTATTTCAAATGCTATTCTCGCGGTACTTGGTATGGGCCTACTGATGTCTTCAATCGGTAATTTACTTGATTATACCCCACTCATCCAGGCTGGATTAATGGGTCAAAAGCTATTGGCACCTGCTCTTGGCGTTGGTATCGCTATCATGATGCGGGCTAATATTTTAACAACCGGAGCTGCTCTGATTTCTGCGACGGTCGGTTCCAACGCGGTCTACTTTACCTCAGCTATTAGCCCACAAACACATACTGCAACAGGCTGGGTAGCAGATCAAGCTGCTGGATCAATCGTGTTGACTTCTGGTCAGCCAATCTCTGCCGTTTTAGCAGCTGTACTGGCCGTACTTGTTGGTAATTGGTTGACTGGCAAGACGCCTTTAGATATGATGCTCGTACCACTAGGCGCCGTTCTTTCCGGTACATTTTTTGGTTTAGGCACCGCGGCAGTGACCACACCATTTTTAAACTGGGTATCAGAATCATTAGCTTCAACAATGAGTGTTAATCCTTTCTTTGGTTCGTTCGTTGTTTCTGTTGTTTGGTTCCTATTCCTAATGACGCCAGCTTCGTCTGCCGCTCTTGCGATTGCAGTTATGTTAGACCCACTTTCAGGAGGCGCCGCTTTAATCGGTACAACCGCAGGATTTGTAGTTTATACAGCTATGGGTTGGTCACAAAATAATATAGGAGCTAATATTGCCCAAACAATTGTCACACCAAAAGTACAATTTCCTAATTTATTAAAAAGTCCACTCCTTATGTTCGGACCTGCGTTCATAGCTGGCATATCAGCTATGGTCGCTGTCGGGATATTCCATTTGAAAGTGCCATTTGCCATTGCAGGACTGGGTTTAAATGGCTTTATTGCACCAATAGCATTAGCTTCATCTGATCCTCGTGCATTAATATTAGTCGCTATATTTGGTATTGTGATGCCGGTTATTGCTAGTATGGCTATGTACTACGCTCTAAAAAGATCAGGAAAAACACGTAAAAATGATTTACATTTAGATGTTGTTTAATTTGTATATAAGCGTTATAGTAAAATTATTATAATTTTATCAGAAAGAAGAAGAAAAAATGTCACATAAAAAAGCACAACCTCAAGATTTTAATTGGTCCGAACTGGGATTTGAATATCATGATTTACCCTACAGATTTCGTGCATATTTCAAAGATGGCAAGTGGAGTGACGGCGCTCTGGAAACGGATTCTAATTTACCAGTGAATGAAGCGGCAACCGGCCTTCATTATGGCCAAAATATTTTTGAAGGTTTAAAAGTATACAGACGCCAAGATGGTGGTGCTAATTTGTTTCGCCCTGACCGTAACGCAAAAAGATTACAAAATTCAGCTGCGCGGCTTATGATGGCCCCAGTCCCTGAAGAATTATTTTTACGCGCTTTAAAAGAAGTAACTAAAGCGAATAAAGATTTCATTCCACCATACGGTACTGGTGCAACACTTTATCTTCGACCATTCGAATTTGGTGGTGGTCCAGTTGTTGGTGTTCATCCGGCTGATAATTATGTTTTTGAAGTTTATGCAACACCTGTTGGTGCGTATTATAAAGGCGGTTTAACACCAACAGCCTATGTTACAAATGAATATGATCGTGCAGCCCATGGTGGCACTGGCGCCGCAAAAGCTGGCGGCAACTACGGTGCATCAATGCTAGCTGGTGACGAAGCGCATGCTGCTGGGTATTCTGATGTCGTTTACCTCGATCCTCGTCTGCATGAAAATATTGAAGAGCTAGGTTCTGCAAACTTCTTTGGTATCACAAAAGACGGTCGCTTTTTGACACCAAAGTCACCTTCAATTTTGCCATCAGTAACAAAGTACTCATTGCTTGAGGTCGCAAAAGAATTGGGACTGGAAGCTGAGGAAACAACCATTTCAATCAACGACTTGGACCAATTCACAGAGGCAGGTGCTATGGGGACTGCAGCAGTCATTTCCCCCGTTGGTTCAATTACACATCACGGTAACAAGCACGTCTTTTACTCAGAGACAGAAGTTGGTCCTTGGACACAAAAATTGTACGATCGCCTAACTGCCATTCAATATGGTGATGAAAAAGGACCAGAAAACTGGGCCGTTGATGTGCCACTTGATTGATTTCCGATCCGTAATCCACACCGTGTCCTTGAACACAAAATGCCGTACAGTAAATAAATCGTTTTATCGTTGACGATAAAACGATTTATTGTTATACTAGTGTAGTTGTCTGAAATATATTAGGCATCACTGACCATGGCTCGTTGGTCAAGTGGCTAAGACGCTGCCCTTTCACGGCGGAATCGAGAGTTCGATTCTCTCACGAGCTATATCAAGTCGCAACTTCGGTTGCGGCTTTTTATATGCTAACCATTTAAAAAATATCCCCTAGATACGATCAATCTAAGGGATATTTTCATTAAAATTATTACTTTTGTTTGATTACAAATGGCCGTTTTACAGTTTTTTTGTTACTGGATGCCACCGTTTTATTTTTATTGATTTTTTCTCTACCATTAATTCTCTTTTTTTCAGTCTTCTTATGTGAATTTCTATGCGTTCGTTTACTGCTTTTTGACCGTTCTTCTGGTTCAACTGGACGCGGATTAACATTTTCCAAAACAAAATAGGGGGCACCAAAATTAACATATTCAAATAAATAATCTTGAAGTGCAGCTATTTTATCACCATTTGACACCGTTTTGTCGTTGCGGTAAAACCCCTTAAGCCTTAACTGCTCTGCAGAAATATCCCCAACAATATAATCGTATTGTGCCAACAATGGTGTATATCGGATAGCTAACTTTTCTGTATCAAAAGCTGATTTAAAGTTATCAACCAATTCTAACGTTAATTTATCGATTTCTATTTCATCACCGTGCTGTGTAATTTGATATGCTGTTTTACGTTCTTCCTGTTGCAACAGCGTTTGAGCTTTTAATGTTTCACGATCCATATGGGGTCACCTTTCCTCTAAACAGCGTGTTTGGTACCACTGTACTTTTCTTGATAATACTGTGCCATCAACTCTCGTAATAAAATATTCAACTGAATTTTAGCAGGAGCTTGTTGTATAACTGGGAAAAATGGCACCCACTTATAATGATCAAGTGTTGCAATTTCATATTGCTTCTGACTTTCAAGCAGTTTACCCTGATACAAAATTTGTCCATCACGCTGACGATCGATGCCAGAAAAACGAACATACCCGAATACTTTACCACGAAAGCCACTGCCTTTCATTGCCAATGTCGCTAACCAATTTTGTTGCTCGTCAATTTCTTTAAAGAGCGTCTTGATGTCTTGTCCTGTTAGTGTGATTAGCATTGGATTGATAGCGTGCGGCATACTCTCCAACAACTCATAACGACTTAACTCACCTTTAGACAAATCATCAACAAACATACCACTTGATACCATAGCTGCCGGTACATTAAAATATTTTTTCAAAGCTCGTAGCGCATCATAATTTTGTTCATCGGTAGTTAAGTTACGCGGTAACGTTGTCACATACTTTTTTTCTAACAATGACTGTCCTTTATGTAACCAGCCACTAATTAAGCTGTAGTCTTCATCAGCTTCTGCTAACTCATATGTCGGTATTGTGGTAGCATGCTTATTAAAAATATGGTGATTAGAAAGAGACAGTGTAATATCTCCAATATGCTCTCCATATCGACCAGCTCCGGCTAGTAAGCTACCATTTACTAGTTTACCTTGTGGCAACAAATGATGCGTGTGGGCCCCAATAATCACATCAATATCATACTTTTCGGCAATATGTTCATCCGTAGGCAGCCCCAAATGTGATAATAAAATAACGACATCGGCTTCTTGACGAAGTAAGGGCAATAATTGGTCAATTGTGTCATCAACTTGCTGAGGATGCCATCCTAATGCAGGATATGTGAGATCATACGGTGCTGTTAGCGCAAAAACAGCTAGTTTTGTGCCAACACCGGTCGTAATAATTTTATAATTTTGAGCCCACCTTGGTTGTGTTTGATTTGGCTCCTCTTTCAAATTACTTAATAGCACATCAAAATCAGCATGGTCATACAAATGATTCATTGCATCATGCGATAATACTAATCCTTCATTATTACCAATAGTTACACCATCATAATGGGCTTCGTTCATTAATGCAACATTTCCCTGTCCCATTGTTGCGTCCGTAAATGGATTTAAACGATCAATCGCATCACCGATGTCAAATGTGTAACTCTCTGGGTACTGTATTTGTTTGTCTACCAAAAATCTTAAGATACGTGGCCAGTTTTCAAAGTGAGAATGCATATCATTCGTGTGTAATAAATGTATTGTTTCAGTCTGCATTTAAATCCTTCCTAAATTTCATTTTTTAAATATGTATTTGTCAGTAATTATATATAGTTCCATTTTACACTAACTACATAAATAAGGCGCTGCGAAATGCAGCGCCTTATTTACCGAAATGATACAAAAACGCCACGAAGTTTTGTAAATTAACTGGGAAAGCGTTTAATCCCCAAACGATGTGGTCATGTTCACCTGGCACTTTATAACGCACACCCCACTCATCATTTAAACTCGCATTCATATGGGCAGGACCATGGTATTCAGACATCCATGTATTAATATATGACATAGCTTCTTGTGCAAAATCATCCCAAGATGTTGTCATATCAACCCAAGGCTCTTGATATCGCCATTTGAATGGCTCACCTTTTTCATTAAAATGCGGATTGTAATAATCAAAATCAGTGTCTAAAATATTTTTAACTTCTTGCCGTTTGTCTCGCATTTGCCAGAATGCATGACCCTCATGCCGTTTAACATAAATATAATCAAATCCGGTCACCAAGTTACCACGATAAAACACCAAAAAATCTAATCGTGCCTGTGCCATATCAACCCTCAACTATAATTAAATCTTTGGTAATACCCGCTGTCAGGTTTTCATAACCGTCTCGTGTCACAATAATATCGTCTTCAATGCGAACACCACCTTTGCCAGCCAAATAAACACCTGGCTCAATTGTTAATAAATGCCCAGCTTGCATTTCATCACTTGATTGTGCACTCAATGCTGGTCCTTCGTGGATATCTAAACCAACACCATGACCCGTTGAATGATTGTAATAATCACCATAGCCATGTGCTACAATATAATCTCTTGCAACATGATCGATTTCACTGCCAGAAATACCTGGTTTTACAATTGCAATGGCATTTTCATTGGCCTGCTTGACTACTGCATAAACTTCTTTTAACTCGTCGCTAATGTAACCGATAGCAACAGTGCGTGTCACATCGGATGTATAATTTGAAACATAGTAACCAAAGTCAATTGTAAGCAAATCGCCAGATTCAATGACCTTATCCGTTGCCTCACCATGTGGTAATGCTGATCGGTACCCTGAGGCAACAATTGTATCAAATGATGATTTTTCAGCACCATATTTTTTTTGTAAACGGTCCAGTTCATTTGCTACTTGACGTTCTGTCATACCCACTTTGATCAAAGGGAGCAACTCATTAAATGCGTGAACCGATGCCTGAGCTGCTTCTCGTAAGGCAGCTAATTCTGAATCGTCTTTGACCTCTCGAAGCGTTTCAATCGCTGAAGGTAATGCATCAAACGCAATATCTGCTGGCAATAATTCATCAATATAATCATAAATATTATATGGCAAGTCTGCCTCAAAAGATAATTGTTTAATATTGAACTCTACAGCAGTAGCAACTGCTTCTTCATAATAAGCACGAGTAATTTTCAAATCAACGCCTGCAGGTAGACGATCGCTATAATCCGTTTCATAACGCGAATCAGTAATTAAACGCGCTTGATTACGACCAATGACAACAACTCCGTCACCCGTACCACCATTAAATCCTGTTAAATACTTTGTATTAGCGCCTTGGTAAACAATCATACCATCAAGAGATAACTTGTTTAAAAGTTTCTGTAATTTGGTAATTCGTGCTTCAAAATATTTAGTCATATCAAGTATCCTTCTTGTTTAGTCAATAATTTTATTATAGCACAAGTCGCCACCTAGTCTAATGGTAACCCAACACATAATTGCCTTAAATATTAAAAAAATCAGAACAATAAATTGTTCTGATTTTTAAATTGATTACTTTGCAGCAGCCAAAATTTCATTATATTGTTCACGTGAGTAAACAGATACTTGACGCTTTTCGCGACCTTTACGTTCAAACTTTACAACCCCATCCGATAAAGCAAAAAGTGTGTCATCTCCACCCTTTTTAACATTTACACCTGGATAGATATGTGTGCCACGTTGGCGATAAATAATTGAACCAGCTGTCAAAGCTTGTCCGTCGGCAACCTTAGTTCCCAAACGACGACCAGCTGAGTCACGACCGTTGGCTGAAGATCCGCCACCTTTGTGGTGCGCGAACATTTGTAAGTTTTCTTGGTTCATCAACATAAGTCTATTTCTCCTTTACAAGTAATGATTACGCGATTGAATCAATCTTCACGCGTGTATATGGTTGGCGATGGCCTTGCTTAGAATGCATATTCTTCTTGGCCTTGTATTTGAAAGTAATCACTTTCTTTTGCTTACCCTGCTTTTCAACAGTTCCAGCAACCTTAGCACCTTCAACAAAAGGTGTCCCAACTTTGCCATCAATCAAAACAACTTGGTCAAAAACAACCTTTTCACCTTCAGTTGCATCTAACTTTTCGACGAAAATTGTATCGCCTTCAGCGACTTTATACTGTTTGCCGCCTGTTACAATAATTGCATATGCCATTATTGAATTCTCCTTATACTTAGACTCACCATCCCAGGCGGGTCGGCCCTAGTCCGACACGTACTTCAACCTGTTCCGAGTGGTTGTAGCTATGCTAACAACCTTTCAATTATAACAAAACCTAGTCACTTCGTCAATATAACTTGATGTTATCTTTTATTCAGAGGTTCAAAGTCAAATAATATCAAGCCCGTTTGCGCCCAGCCTGTTGTATTAATACGCAAAATTTCAACAAATTCTGTTAACAATTCAGTTTGTGCTAAATTCATATTTTCCATCAACCATTTAGCGATGAGTGCCCAAAAACCCCCGTTAATCACTTCCCACTGAAATGTTTGTCGGCGACGTAGTTCATCATCAGTTATTGCAGACAACTGAGTTTGCATTTGTGTTCGCATACGTGACACCAATGTTGTAAAATAAATTGAATCATGATGTAGATTAAGTACCGCATTATAAAACGCTGCACGATCACTTATTGCTGCAATCATCTTAGCCACATGAAATTGACCTTGAACTTGTACCATAAACGCTATTAGCAAACTATTATTCACTTCGGAAATCAAATGTTCCTTATTCCGGTAGTACTTATAGAAAGTCCCACGTGTGACTTGTGCACGGTTTAATAACGCTGTAATTGAAAAGTCTGGTTGTGTCGTTAATAGGTTAATCGTTGTCTCCTCAATAAGTTTTTTTGTTCTTAAAATACGAGCATCTTCTTTTCCCATAACAATTCTCCTAACAAAAAAGCACAACCATTGTGCTCACTCCTCATTTTTGGCGCCAATTTTGTAAATTGCTGATTCAACATTAAGATCAATCTTCATTTGCGTCACGATATCAGCACGTTGTGCAGAACTTTTATTCACTGCATTAACAGACATCGTTATAATCGTATCAAATTTATCATGGAATCGGGATGCCACACTACCATCAATGTTATAGCGTCCTTTTTTAGCCGCTTGGACAATTGTGACAATGCCATCTCGACCATAAAAAGCATCTCTAAGTGCTTGTGCATCAGCATTACTCAAATTGCGACTGTTATGTTTGATGATCTGATCAGCAGATTGTTCAATTGCAGTCATCGTTTTTGGCTTCTGGTAATTGAAATCATCCAATTTATCAATAAAATCATTGATATCACTACGAGATGCTTTTAAATGACGATAGTCCGACCTAGGAATCGATACACCAGCATATTTGGGTTGTTGATTCACTGTCGCAAGAGCAGCTAACAGTGCAATAATAATAACGCCTAAGGCAATAAATGCTTTTCTCATATATTAATTCCCCACATTTTAATACCTCTAGTATACTATGAATAATTAAATTTTAAAAATAGATGTTTTAAATCTTTAATATTTACTATTTTTATGATATGATATAATTTGTATTGCGTTGGTAGCTCAGCTGGATAGAGCAGCCGGTTTCTACCCGGCAGGTCGAGGGTTCGACTCCCCCTCAACGCATATTGGCCGTTTTACCATATTTGTTGGTAAGACGGCTTTTTGTTTGGAAAGTGTTGGTATGATTGGTTTTGGAGTATACAACTTCATTCACAAAAACTAGATTACATAAAAAATAACTCTCAGTGCTACAGTTTTGCTACAAATGACTGAAAATAAAAAATGGCAGATAAGTTATAATCACATTTAGGAAGATGTGAGCGTTTGAGAAAAAACCGGCTAGGCTTATGCTCTTAGTATATCAGCGGTAGGTTATTGTAAAATAAAGTTGATGCTTGATTTTCATTTTACATTTTTATGCCATACTATCTACACACGCCACCTTTCATCAGGTGGTTTGTCTATGTAGATATCCTCAATTCATGTCTCTACTCCAGTTTTTAAAACTAATGATACACCAATTGCCGGTCACGTGGTGTCGAAGTAATCAATCCGATTCGTCTTGTGCATACAAGATCGTTATGTTTTGAATAGTCAATATTCTTATTGTCAGTTGACTTTCCAATAATTGTCTCCAAACAAAAAGCACAACTTATTTTCAAAATTGAGCCTTTTGTTTATTTTTGAGTAGCCTTGCGTAAAAATGCATAATATTCGTACAATGCTAAAGCAACAAGCATTACTACCGCAATGTAAATTGAGCTAGACACAGCTGTTACAGCAACCACTGTTAATCCAATTGATGAGGTTGTGAAAATCAACGAAAATTTTTGTAGTTTGGTCAATTTTTCAGTATCACCTTGAAATGAAACCGACGTCATAATAACGCCAACGAGTATCATTAGTCCAAAGAAAATATGTAGTACAATCATGAATGTTTCTCCTTTGTAACTATTATATGATAAAAATGAATATTATGCATGTGCAAATATTTCTCCAATAAAAAACTACAAGTCAAATAATAATATACAAAATATGCATTTAGATGTATAATCGAACCAAACTAGGGAGGCTTATCATGATAGCAGCAATACTTGACTTTTTATCAGGAATTATAGGTGCCTTTGCTAGTGGTATACTGCATAATAATTATAAGAAAGATAAAAATAAGAAAGATGTATAGATTAATCAAATTCCGATTTTTATCTGACTACAATTTATGGCATATAAAAACCAATTAGACATTAATCTAATTGGTTTTTCAGACTATTTATTTTTCTACATCATCTTTTAACTTATTAATACTGTCTTTCACGGAGTCTTTAGCATCTGTCACTGCGTCTTTTACTTTACCAAAAACACCTTGTGCCTTACCTTCAGCCTCACGCTGTTTGTCTCCTGTAACTTTGCCTTCTACCTCTTTTGCCTTACCAGCAATTTTGTCTTTTGCATTATCAAACTTTTCTTCAATTGACATATGATGTTCTCCTTGAGTTTTATTTGATGTTACATATATATTATAACACGCCTCATGAAATATGGCAAATATGCCATATTTATAGTAAGATTCCTAAAAAGTTATATCTACAAGCTGATCTCGAAATGATTCAACTCTAACAGATTTAATTCTCAATTGAATGACCACTTTATTTTTAAACGTGTCCGATAATTCCCTTATTTCTGAATGCTCCTTTAACATCTGTTGTAATTGATTTGATACAATCAGATCTACGTCAATTTGGTTGGAAGTCAGCCTATTACCCGTTTTCTTATCAAACCAAGTCGCGATTGCGACTGATTGGTTATCACGTATATTGCCAACCCTTTGAGACGTCACATCTGATACGATATAAAGAATATTTTCATCAGTATGCGACTGTTTAAACGTTACGATATTTGACGCAATCTCTCCCGATGCATCTACCGTTGATAATATTAAAATATTATCTAAATTTTGAAGGGCGTTCTGAAAAGCACTTTTATCTGTTAAACCAGTTGCAGCGTTGAATCGACGTTTTTGTTTCAATATAGTTAGTATGGTGAGTGGAATTGTCAAAATAACGTAACCAATAATCGTTGCCAACAGTGACTTATAGAAATAATTATTAACACCTGATATATCAACAACATAGTCAACAACGAACATCGTGATTAAAAAAATAAAAAATAATTGAATAAATCGTTTAGCGTACATAATAACTCCTATCATTAGGTTCCCATAATTTAAAAAATCAAGGCAGTTAAAAAAACTGTGTGACATATTTCAAAAAAGTATTATTCGCCAGCAGTAACTTTAATGCCAATAATAGCTATGATTAATAAAACAATAAAAAACCAGGTAGACACTGGAAACTTATCATGAAATAATAACACGCCCACAATAACTGCTCCAACAGCACCGATGCCTGTCCAAATTGGATAAGCCAAGCTAAAGGGTAATTGTTTCACCGCCTTTAATAAGAAAAACATGCTACCAATTAAGCCAATAATTGTTATCACTGCCCAACCTATTTTAGTGAAACCCTGGCTCAATTTCATAGTTGTTGACCATAATATTTCAGACAACCCCGCAAGTAACAAATAAAACCACGACATATGGCATATCCCCCTTCAAATAAAAACAAACGTCGACTGGTCGAACCAGCCTCTGACTTGATGTTTGAGTAACGTGACATAATTATCACTATAGTTTAACATGTTTTTTAATTGACATAAATTCATTTTTTAAAATTATGAATCATTCAAATGTCCCCAATAAGCAAAACAGCGCCTAAATTAGACGCTGTTTTTTTCCTAATAAAAGAAACCTATAACCCTTGTGGTTCTAAAAGTGAGCCTTAATCTTATAAATCGGTTGACCCTTAGCCATGAACTTTTGTTCATACTCTGTCTCAATATTACCAGCAACTTTTTCAACATCGTGGTGCAAGTCAAATGTATAATCATCCGTTGTCCATCGCATCCCATAGTTCATAAAACTAACCATTGAATATTCAAATAAGTGTCGATTATCTGTCTTAAATTCAACTTCACCATGTTGCGGTAAAATTGCTTCATACGATTTCAAAAATGATTTGTAAGTTAAACGACGAGACTCGTGTCGATTTTTTGGCCACGGGTCAGAAAAATTAAGATATAGTTTTGATACTTCTGCTTTTTCAAAATAAGTTTCTACACCGTTCCCATTACCATAAATATAACGCAAGTTTGGCAATTTACCAACTTGGTCAAAACTTCTACGTGCAGCCATCGCAACAGCTGTTTCTTGAATTTCCATGCCGATATAATTGATTTCTGGATGAGCTAATGCCATTCCCAATATGAACTGTCCTTTTCCAGAACCAATTTCAATATGAATGGGTTGATTTCGATCAAATAACGTCTGCCATTGACCAATTTTTGCCGTTGCCTGTTCTTGATCAATCACAATATCAGAATGTGCTGCTAGCCAATCAGGTGCCCAAGGTTTTGCTCGAAGATGCATATCGTTTCTCAATGTGTTCTATTTGGTTTAACACATGACTTTCTTTTTATTTTATTTTTTGAGGAATATAAACACGGTTTAAAAACAGACTAACAATGCTCATAACGATCCCGACAGTTATTAACATTGACCGCCCATGTACAGCACTGACGCACATAAACAGAAGAATCAGGATCACCGTCATTTGTTTTATGAGGTAACTAAACGCTTTTTGCTTCGATCTATTATCAATAGGTAATAGGCGTGTCCAAATATTTTGTTGCGTCGTCGTATAAAGTGGTACTAGCTGGAATACCACAAGGTACATCATGAGCGATGCGACCCCTGCAATTAACCATGTTGGTGCATCATTTAAGGCGTATAAAATGATAACAGCCACAGTTATTAAACGCACAATCAGTGGTAACAATTCAGTATCTCGCATAAAACGTGTTAAATACAAGCGATATATGATTGGCTGCCGTTTAGCCAAAAACTTAATAATAGCATCCAGATACCGTCGCCGTTTAGATGTACGTGGTTGGTTTGGGACTTCGGCAAAAGTCGCATAAAAATGCAACACACGTTGCTCATGGTCTATCGCTTGGGATACAACTACCGGCCAATCAATCGCCAATCTGTTAGCCTTTGACTCACTAATGTAAGTCACCTTGCCAAATAACACAATCAAACTAATCAAAACACTTCCAAACACCCATGTAAGATTAGTTGGCAGCTGTCGTATTAGTGTAATCGCCATACCTGGCACTAAAAAATCCAACAACAATCGGCGTACAATCATATGAGTATTCAACCATACAAATTTTGAATTGACAAAAAAAGTTGATCGTCTATCTAGTAACATTAGCCACTTGTAGCTCACCATAAATAATAGGAGCAACATCATACGTGCAAATGAAAATATGTGTGTTTGTACTAAGATCGGTATTAAGACCGCGACAAAAGCTAATTGCCACAAACCACCATATACAGTGCTTAAAGTCATACTATGATTGAGATATTTTTTTATGATTACGTGATCACTACCCATTAAGTACAAACGATCAGCGGGTTTTAAGTAAGTCACAATTGTGCCTACTTTTAATCCTAAAAGTAACCATATCACCTCGACAAACCACCACCAGTTTGATTTCCAAATCGGGCTAAGAACTGGCGAAACAATTAGTTGCCTGTAACCTAGCACAACAACGCCAAAAGCAATTAAAAGGAACACAACAAAATGATCATTGAAAAGTAATCTTAAGTATTTCATATTTGTACGTTGTGCACGAGCAAAACGTTGCAAGAATAGATTATTTAATCTCATCAATTCCAGCCCCTTGTATCAAATCAAAAAAATCATCCAATTGCGTCATTGCTAACCCATATTTCTTTGCCAATGCTTTGGGTGAACCCTCAAAGTAAACATGCCCTTCATGTAAAACGATAAATTTATCAACAAATTGAGCCGCTGACGTCAACAAATGCGTTGTCATTAGAACGCTTCGTCCAGCCTTAGCCTGTTGGCGTAAAAGGTTAGTGACCGCTTTTTGTGCTAATGTATCCAATCCTAAAAAAGGCTCATCGACAATTAACAATGGTGCATCTAACATGAAAGCTGATACTAGCATCACTTTTTGACGCATACCTTTTGAAAAATGAATTGGTAACCAATGTAATTTATCTTCTAAACGGAATGTTTTTAATAACGCAAGCGCACGATTCCAAGCAGTACTATTATCCATTTCATGAGCTGCTAACATCAAGTGCAAATGTTCACCTAAAGTGAGTTCATCATATAAAATGGGTTGTTCCGGAATATATGCAATTTGTGATTTAAAAACCGTAGGTTCAGCCGACAATTGTACATCATTTAAAGTGATAGTTCCCTGTTTGGGATGTAGTTCTCCAATAACATGATTAATAGTTGTTGACTTTCCAGCCCCATTCAAGCCAATCAGAGCAACAATTTCACCATCAGCAACCGCTAACGAAATATTTTTGAGTACACTATTGCCAGCGTAACCGCCGGATAAATTTTCGATGTTTAATCCCATGTCCTCTATTATAACAGGCATACCCCATTATTTGCTATAATAGAGGAAACAAAAAGAAATGAGGGTTAACATATGACTATTTTTGATAAAATTATTGCTGGTGACATTCCAAGTTACAAAGTATACGAAGATGATGATATCTTAGCATTTTTAGATATTTCACAGGTCACACCAGGTCACACACTAGTTGTACCAAAGAAACCAGTTGCTGATATTTTTGCATACGATGACGATTTAGCACAAAAAGTACTAATAAAGTTACCCAAAATTGCACGAGCCATTAAAGCTAGTAATGACCAAATTAGTGGCATTAACATACAATCTAACAATGGCCCTTCAGCTGGCCAAACAGTGCTATACTCCCATTGGCACCTTATTCCACGCTATGATCATGACGGCCTGAATGACAAACTTGCGCCCACAATTGACAACAGCTCAGAATTTTCAGCAGAACGATATCAGACGATTGCTCATGCAATTGCTTCTCAATTTTAAAGGAGAAACCCATGAAAATTTTTGACGATTTGAAAAATTTAACTACTCAAATTAAAAAAATTGTGACATTAACAAAAAAACTCCAAGCTCAACAAGCCATTGTATCTGAAAAATTACTCGCGGCCCAAGCGGTTCAAGAAGATATTCAACGCGATATTGCAAAAATGAATTTTAAAAACCAACCACACTTGGATCGTATTCAAGAAAAAACGAATCATCTCAACGCTGAATTAGCAAAGTTTAAAGCGAAATAACTGTTTTTGTGGTAAACTATTCAAATACTCATTAGAAAAGGAAACGAAACACGTTATGCGTAAATTTATTTGGGGGCTCCTTGTAGTGATTTTTATTGGGGGTCTTGTCTTCCTTGGGTTAAACTCATCAAAAACTTTGATGACGTCAGACTCCGGAAAAATCACAGAAAACGAATTCATGGCTGATATTAAAAAGTCGTCAGCTGGGCAACAAGAATTTGCTAATATGGTTATTAACAAGGTTCTTGCTAAGCAATATGGTGGTAACGTATCAAAATCAGATGTTCAAGATGCCTTTGATACACAAAAAGCACAGTATGGCGATTCATTTAAACAAGCCTTAGCATCTAACAATACAACCGAAGATCAGCTAAAAATCAATATTAAAAACAATTTAATTATGACTGCCGCAGTTAAAGCAAATTACAAAATAACTGACAAGCAACTCAATGATGCCTATAAAAATTATCATCAAAACACCACGATTTCCTTAATCACTGCGAAAAATGAAGATGCAGCAAAAAAAGCCATTGATGATTTGAAATCTGGTGACAACTGGAAAACAGTTTACGCAAAATATACTGCGGATAAAACATATGCCAAACAAGATGGCCAATTACCAGCATTTGATTCAACCAGTACAGCCGTTGATACTGCTATACAAGAAGCTGCATTCAAGTTGAACAAGTCAGGAGACTATACAAATACACCTGTTACTGGTTCAAACGGCGGCTATTACGTTGTAACATTAAACAAAAAAACAAATAAGCCTAGTTTAAATAGCGTTCGAAATAAATTATCAGACCAAATTGTATCATCATTCTTGAATGATCAGAAAAACACATCTAAAATTCAAGCGATTGTTGGAAAAATTTTACGTAAAGAAAATGTCAACGTAAAAGATTCTCAACTAAAAAACACATTAAATACTTACATGACAGCAGGTATTTCATCGTCAAAGTAAAAAAACATAACCAAAAAGGTTATGTTTTTTTATGTTAATGATGTTTTATAAAACCGACGGTTATCTAAACCAAACACACGATCAGAGAAAGTATCGTCAGTTGTTTTATCTAAAGCAGCTGACATCATTTGGATGCTCGCGTCCATTTCGTCCAGTTGATGTAACACCTCCGCTTCCATAACAGCAGGTCGAACTGGTGAACCATATTCTAACAAACCATGATGTGATAAAATCACATGACGAATAAGAATCATCTCTTCAGATTGTAAATCAAAGTGCAACTCATGAGCTGCCAAGACAATTTGCTCATCAATTAAAGTGATATGCCCGATTAAATTACCTGCAGTCGTATATTGCGTGCCAACTGGTCCAGACAACTCAATTGTTTTTCCTAAATCATGTAAGAGCGCGCCAGCGATTAATAACTCTTTATTAAGTCGTGGGTATTCGCTTGCCACGTTTTGGGCTAATTTCGCAATGGATAATGAATGATACGCTAATCCGCCAGCAAACGCATGATGATTAGACTTAGCAGCAGGGTAACGCAAAAACTGATCATGATATATAGAAAATAACTTTCGCACGAGTCGATTCCATGTTGGATTGGTAATCATTAGTATGAAATCATTGAGTTCATCACTCATCTGATCTTCTTTGATTGGTGCATGAATCATAAAATCAGCTGGATTATCAGGTTCTCCGGCGATAGATAAACGTATATTAGTTATTTGAACTTGAGGCTTGTCTTGATATGCACCGCGAACGCCTTGTAACCGTACAACTTTTCCAGGCAACAATGTTTTAATTTGTTCATCCGTTGCATCCCATAGGTTCCCGGGTAAATCACCAGAACGATCAGAAAAAACCAAACTAAGGTAAGTTTTTCCTGTTTTCGTTAAACGAATGTCAGCACTCTTAAGTACCGCAAACGAATCAATATGCTCAGCATCTTGATATTCTGTTAGTAGTTTTGTCATAAGATTTCCTCTTTTTATAATCTTATCATATTCTTTTTTTCGATATATGAATCTGACGTCGTAAAATAAAAAATTTGTTGTTGCTTGGCAATTTCTTGTAAGATGGTCAACATGATTTGTCGACGCGGTACATCAAAATTAACAAAACCATCATCAATCAATAATGGCAAAGAAATAATATCTGAAATAACATCACTTAAAGCTAACCGCAACGCTGTATACAATTGCTCTTGTGTCCCCGTAGATAGCTCTATAACATTGAATTGCTGACCCGTCTGATTAATAACTATCAATGTTTCTTTTACAAAATTAATTGCGACATATCGCCCGGCAGTTAATTTTTCAAAATAACACGTAGCTTTCTTTGACATTTTCGGAAACCTATTTTGAGACGCTAACTGCAACGCTTGATTAATCCATTTGACAACCATTTTTTCAGCCAAATAATCACCAAATTGATCAATTAAAACTGTTCTTTCATTGGCTAGATCTTGCTGTTGTTTCAAAAAAGCGTCATCGCTTGTCCGCTGCTTTTGTTGTGCCTGCAAGTCAGATAATTGTGTTTGTATAGTTAATACTAACTGTTGTGCTTTTTCTAATTCTTGTTGTGTTAGTATTATCTGTTTCTGCAATTCATTGTCATCTTTAATCTGACGTAATTGAATGAGTTTGTCAGAATCAATTTGCTGCATCAGGTCGTCATAACGTTGTTTTTTTCGTAAATAATCAATATTCTCTAATTTTAAGTGGTTGATCTCTTCTATAGTCGTCACATGGTACTTTTGTAACAAATTTTGTCGCGTCTCAAGCTGTTGTGCCAACTGGGTTTGATGTTGTTTAATATCAGTTAACCGCTGTTGGTTTTTTTGTGATGCCAATAACGTTTCATTTTGGTGACGCAACCAGTCTTGATCATTTAGTCGGTTTAGCTGCCCAATTAAAGCCTCAAAATCATCTGATTGCATCGGTACCTGAAATCTTTTTGCAATTGGCTCAAGTTGCAGAACGAGCTGCTGCTTGTTTTTCAAAATAGCTGCCTCTAGTATCGTCAATTGCTGTTGCTGTTCAGGTGCTTCATTGATAGCCCCCTGAACTGATTGAATATCTAATAATGACATTTCGCCATACCGTGATTGAATATGGTGCAGTTGTTTTTGACGTAACTGAAATAAATAATAGGCATAAAATACCATCAATATGGCGATGATAACCAATGGTTTTATCGTCAGGAAGGCAATGACGCCAATAATAAGAGCAACCACTGTAACAGGCAAAGTGACATCCTTATTGTTGATTATCTTTCTTTCATCAGCTGTTAATGGCGCTGGTAGTTCTTTTCCAAAGAATTGATTCTGAAGATGTTGCAGCCGTTTTAATAACATGACACGTTCAGCCGTTATGTTTTTCAAATAACGTGCTTTAGCCTGTAGGACAGATAACTCTGATGACAAATCACTCGTCTCGTCCTTGGTCACTTTTTTAGGGCTTTGAATGTTCTCTTCAAGTTGTGTTATTTTTTCACGATGCATATCAGAAATAACAGTCACACGTTGCAAAGTAGCAATATCCGCATCTGAAACAATTACACGATTAATATCAAGTTGTTCTTTTACTACCTGTGCACTTTGGTAAAGTTGATATTGTTGGACCAAAATATGTAAATCTTGAATTTTTTGTGTCAGTCGCTGAACAATTGCTTGGTTTTTAAGAAGTTGCTCAGTGTATTCATGGGTTTCTTTTTCAGCCAACACATAAGCTGTCACTTCATCCCCTTTAGTGATTAAACTATCAGCGTGCATCTGATATTGCTTAGAAGCTAAGTTCAACGGTCTTTTGCCTGTTGTCCTTTGTGCGAATTGCTTATCAGCATGTTTTTCAATATCATTTGCAACTTCGAGCCAGTCTTCGCTGCCAACAGCACCAATATTTAACAACAATTTTTGTAAATCAATTGCCTTCAACTGTGATACTTTTGCTAAGTCTTGTTGACTAAAATTAAAAATATGGTCGAACATTTCTCGAGTAAGTGGCGCTAGCTGCTCTGATAACCACTTTTCTGGGTCAACCACGCTTGTTTGATTTGAAAGATACGTAATTGATAGTTCAGACTGTGTACGCCCTAAGCGCGTAATTCGGACAACTGTACCATCGAAATCAGCTACTAAACTTCCCCCATACTGACTACCATCTTTTGGATCATAAACGTTTGCATGACCTTTTTTTGTCGGAAAACCAAATAACATACCCACAATGAATGCGCGTACAGTCGACTTGCCAGATTCGTTTTGACCAACAATAACTTGAAAATCATCTATAAAATCAAATCGTTGCTGCGACCAACGTCCAAACCCACTAATCATGATCTGTTTTATTTTTATCATGGATCACACCTTTCTGGCCTGTATCAACTGTTGCATTTTATCGCGCAATAATGTCTCTCCTTCAGGACTCATAAAATAATCACGAACCACAAGCGGGGCTTGGTTTGATAATTCATTTGCTATATTAAAATCTGACATTATTGCTTCATATGCTTCTTGCCAATATATTTGATCAATATGATCCTTGGCAAGCATTGTCGATAAGTTTTGTCTTACGCGTAAGCTAACCACCCATAATTTTTTTGGTAATTGCGCACGAATTTTTTCAATGGTAATACCGCCAACAATGCGTTGGCTAGTCGCACCATCTACATGTGCTATAATTTCCACTGATAAAAATGTCATTTGATCAACATTATAATTTACAATTTGACTAATAATATCCGACTCATTCTTAACATCTTCTAGTGTTACTTGCTCCCAAGTTATCTCTGCTGCTTCTCGAAATTTTGGCACTAGTAGGTGATTTTCTGACTCAACTAAATAATAACCTTTGGCACCAACCTCTTTGCGGTTAAGTCCCTGTAAGTCACCAGAATAACCAATAAATGGCGTTTGATTGAGTGTTTGACGAACATGAATGTGGCCTAAGGCCCAATAATCATAATTTTTAGATAGCATGTCACTCAAAGCAAAAGGTGCGTATGGATCGCCATCGATACCAAGCGCGCCATGATATAAACCTATATGATAGTCAACTAACCCTGTTTTTAAAGGATATGACGTGATCACTTTTTGAGTTTGGCGTGGTGTTTGATAACTGAATCCCGTCAATGCAACGTTTTCACCTGTTTTTAAGGTTAAATACAGTGTTTCGACTTTCTGATTAAAAACATGCACATTAGGTGGCCAAGGTAAATGTTGTTGTTTATCCGCTTGGAAATCATGATTTCCAAAACTTAAATATACTGGTATATTGGCAGCATTCAGGCGATCAAATTGTTGACTCACAATATCTTGTATTTTAGGACTACTGACAGTCGTACTATATAAATCGCCCGGCATCACTAAAAAGTCGACTTTCTGTATGATAGCATCACGAATCAAATTTTTAAAAGCTGTCAAAGTCGATTGTTGTACAATCGTTTTCAAGTCATCAGGCAGTTGCTGATCTAACCCAATAAACGGATTGCCAAGATGAATATCTGCTGCATGAATAAATTTCATAGTTACCTCTTTTGGAACAAATGTTCGCTTATTTTAATTATACGAAATTTTAATCTTGTTCTCAACTTGTGAAAACCCTTACATTTATGCTATCATATAAGTAGCTTATTTAAGGAGAGTAAAATGGTACAATATAAAATTTTATTTGGTACGTATACTAAACGTATTTCACAAGGACTGTACGAAGCTGAGCTAGATACTGAGTCACAGCAACTTCAAAACCCAACATTTATTGGCGAATTGACAAATCCTACTTACTTAGCTTTGTCTCAAGCAAACAAAATCTACGCTGTTGAAAATAGAGACGGTCATGGTGGGCTTGTCACACTTGATAATTCAGTACGCCCTTTGGCTGAAATCGATTCGCAATTAAGTGAAGGATCAGCACCAGCCTATATTGGCATTGATGAAGAACGACAATTGGTTTTCGCTGGTTACTACCATCGTGGTACCGTTGAATCTTACAAAATTCGCGATGATGGTAACTTAACGTTAGTTGATACATGGCAAAACAATGGTTCTGGTCCTCGACCTGAACAAAGCTCATCACATATTCACTTTGCTAACTTAACACCAGATAAACGCTTGGTTGCAGTTGACCTTGGTACAGATGAAATTATCACATTCGATGTTACTGATACAGGTAACTTAACAGAAGCAACACGCTTTCATACAGAAGAAGGCTTTGGTCCACGCCATATTCGTTTTTCACCAGACGGTCAATACGCTTATGTTCTTGGCGAACTATCTAGCTTACTGAGTGTTTTGAAATATAACGACGAAGATGGTTCATTTGAGCATGTAATGACTGCCTCTACGATCCCAAGTGATTGGACAGAACATAACGGTTCAGCTGCATTACGACTAAGTCACGATGGTAAATTTATCTACGCTTCGAATCGTGGTCACAACTCAATTGCGGTCTTTAAAATTGTTAATGAAGGTGCAGAGATCGAGCGTATTCAATTAATTAGTACAGAAGGTGCCTTCCCTCGTGATATGAATTGGAACGATAAGCAAAACTTTTTAGTCGTTGCCAATCAAGATACAGATAACGTGTCATTGTACGCTCGTGATAATCAATCAGGTGAGTTATCACTCTTACAAAAAGACTTTACGATTCCTGAAGGCGTACGTGTTATTTTCGAAAATTAATGACCAAACATCATATTTTGCGTCTATATTGACTTGTTGACAAGTCAATATAGACGTATTTTTTAATCATTTACATTAATTTTTTTATAAATTTTACCGATTTCAAGGGCAATAATATGATGCCCTTCTGCGTTTGGATGTAACCCATCTGGCATATATTTTGCTCGAAACGCTGAGCTACTGGGTGTAAATAGGCTGCTACGCATTAAATCGACATAAGGGACATTCAAATCCACGCAGGCTTTTTTCACTGCTGCCATGTAATCGTGCAAACTATATCCTAATGTATTGTTTGTAAGATCAGTTCTCCTGACAACGCTCCCCCACACCGGTGTTTGATAAGTCGTTGTTAAAACAATAATCTGAGCTTGACTATTTAACTGTCGTAATTGTAATATAGTCTGGTAAAAAGCACCTAAATAGGACTGTTTAGCGGTATCGTGCTTGTTGCCAATGACGATATTGGCAAGCCAATCATCATCCGTGCTTTGAAAAATATATAAATCACATTTATTTAAACGTGTCGCTTGTTGAAAAATACTTTTAACGCCATTATCGGTTAAATGCGCCCCAGAAACTGCAAGATTTTGTACACGCGCACCTGTCACTTTTTGAATGTACTGGCCATAATTAATTTTAGACTTCAAACCAAAGGAAACGCTGTCACCAATAATGCCAACTTGCTTTAATTTTGCATGTTTAAAATACCGTTTTAAATGGTTATCGACAACTGCCTCACGGTAATAACTGTTAGTATTATTTCTTAATTTTGAGCTTTTTAAATATAATATTATTCGTTTTAACAATTTTTTAGTTTTTAACTGAAAATCTAACATATCGCATTTCTTTCATATCATATATTTATAGTCGCATTATTATATCATAAACATCACGCGAAATAAAAAACCGCAGTTAGGCTCAACTAACTAGCGGTAAATTTATGAACTACTATGTACGTCGACCTCTGGAATATATTTCAATTTAGATAAAAGAAATATGGTGATTATAAAATCACAAAGTCGACTAATATAGTATAGCATTTAATTACTATGGCTGTATAGCTTACGGTGTATTATTTGTAACTTGTCTTAAAAAAATACTGCCTCATGTTATGCACTTTAGAAGATGTTGTCAGCTCTACTATACAAGTGTGATTAGTTAGACTATAATTACAATAATAAAATTTTCTAACAACGTATCAATCATTCTTATCCCACCGACAACAATGATCATAATATCCTTTGTTGTTTGCATACTTATTAGACTGTTCTTTTCAAAAAAAGAAAATATATTATGACACTACTATCGCATACAAAACAAATTACCAAACTTCATAGATTATCTGCTAAAACGTACTGATAAATTAAATACGTTACTCGAATTATTGAGTGAAGCCAAGAACTTAGTCCCTGAAACGGCTTATTTAAATGCTGGTGCACTCAAAAATACAAATTCTTCAAATAAAAAGAGTATGCTTTATTATGAAACCCAGCTTGCACACTGGCTGAAACAAAATAAAGATTATCGGCTTGACTACCAAGTAACACCAATGTATCGTAATAATGAACTGTTGCCTAGACAAATTCGCTTAGCTTATGTTGTTTATATCAATAACGATAGTCCTAATGCAATTATTGATTATTCAAACGGTACAGCTAGAAACACATTAAATAAAACAAAAACATTAAAAGAAGATAAGGAAGCAGCCGATAAAGCAAGTTCGGAGGCAGCAGTCAAATCCTCAGCTGAAAGCGTTGCTCGTGAATCATCTACACGTGCAGCTGCACAACAGCAACAAGAGCAAGATCAGACTGTTGTGGTGCCAGATGCTACACTAGTTACCGTAGATGGGACTGTGAATAGTACAGATGGCTATAAATGGGCTATTCAGGACGGATTTAATTGGCAAACAAGAAAAGGCCATTCAACGCGCATTGCGCTAGGTGGTTCCTTACCTGCTGGTTTCCATTGGCAAGTTCAATAAAATAATTAATGCCCTTTCGGGCGTACATATACGTGCTCTGAACCACGTTAAAAGCATGATTGGTGTTGACAGATGAAAAATATTTTACTAACCTCCTACTTTGCCGGTACTGCTAAACAATTTCAACAATTTATGGCTAATCAAAACGTCTCAGCTAAAAATATTTTGTTCATCGATACTGCCAGTAAAGTGGAAGATTACACAGGATATATTGACGAAGCATATGAAACATTATTTAATTTAGATTATCATGTTGACACATTAGACATTGCAAGTTCAGATGATGAAACTTCACGACATCAAATACAACATGCAGAGATTATTTTTATTGCAGGTGGTAATACCTTTTATCTCTTAGAAAATATAAAATCTAAAAATTTAGATCAACTACTGATTGATAAAATCAACACCGGAACACCCTATATTGGTGAATCAGCTGGTGCCATCATATTATCTCCAGATATCACATACGTCAAGACAATGGATGACCCTAAATTAGCCCCCAATCTGGAAACATACACTGGTTTAGGAGTCACTCAGTTTAGTACCCTACCACACTATCTTGATACCCCATTTGAAAATGAGACTAATGATATCTTCAAAAGTTACCATGACACAATTGATCTTATCCCAATAAATAACGAAGAAACAGCCACTATTTTAAACGATGAATTCATCAAACCTTAGGAGAGGATTGATGAATAGATTTTATTGGTGCATGTGATTGACAAGAAAAAAACGCTTTAGTAGTATGGAATTAATAAATATTACTCGGAGAAAAAAACATGTTTATAATTGAATTAACTTATATCAAACCGATTTCTGATGTTGAACATTATTTACCAGCCCATGTTGAATACTTAGATAAGCACTATAAATCAGGGCACTTTATGATGTCTGGCAGAAAAGAACCACGAACTGGTGGCATGATTATAGCTCAAGCCGAGTCTTTAGATGAATTAACAAAAATCTATCACACTGACCCTTTTTTTATAAACAACATTGCCTCATTTAATGTCATTAATTTTGTCCCTTCAAAATGGGCAGAAAAATTGAATGACTGCTTGTCATAGTATTGCCTGTATATTTAAAAAGTTTTTATTTCTGCATTCGTAAGATTCCAGGACACCATTTAGTAATGCTCTCTCCCAATAGAATTGACAAAACAATTCTATCAGAATAATAAAAAATCCTCTGACAATAAGCCAGAGACAGAATAACAAAAGAAAGAATAAACTAACATGAAATTTTTTTCACCTAAACTACAAAAATACATTGATGATAACACCACTCCTACTCAAAATATTGGCACGCTAGTTGCAGCTGCAGCATTATTTATTTCCCTTTTGCTAGTAATCAATACTGCATTGCATTTTCTTTTTGGTAACGAAAACTTTACAAATTTGCTTGTATACTTAGTGGAATTGGTAGTATTTGTTATCATAGTAATTGCTCGTGTAAATTATGTGAACAAAATTCAGAACGATATATATACATCTATGAATAATGGAACATTTGACTACGGAAAAATAAAGAATTGGAACAGATTTTCTTATACCAATAACATGTCCAGATTAATAGTCAAGTTCAAATTATTGGAATTATTCGCTAACGATATACTCTCAACTAAATTTACAACAACAGGCGTTACAGTTAGCATTACACCGGTTAAGATGATTACCAGCGAGCAAATACAGGAAAGTGTTCTGAACGCTTTTTCTGTCAACGCAGAAAATATCCAATTTTCAGAAGATGGATCTTCATACAGATTCGAAATACCACTTACTGGACTGAAACTATTAGAACCGCAAGATATTGTTGAGTACAACTAAGTCAATTAAAAAGGCCTCCGACAATTAAGTCAGGGGCTCTTATTGTGCAATTAACAACCATAGACCGTAACCTACTTACACCCTATACCCACACTCCCTGTTTTAGGGCGTCTGCGCTTTACTCCTTTCAAGGGACGTACTTTCAGATACGCCCCTTGTGTGTGTTTACAGACCATAGCACTTCCGTACCTGAAAGTACATTGATCCCTCCGTGTTTGCATCCACAACAGTTCAATGGCGTAACGTTTATTTGGCACAAACGAGTTGATCTATTTAATCGTAATAATTGTGGTTTTGATATTATTAGATTCTGAAAACGGCAACTATATGAATTCATTACGCCGAGCGCGCGTCAATAAACGCCATGACTAGTGAATACACATTGGTGAAAGTCTGCAAAAGGCGAAAACGAATACAATATAGACAACGAGGATTATAAATTTAATTAACGGCACTTGCCAATCTATAAGACGTAATTTACTGCACAGTGGTTCACACTATTTCAAAACCACAGAAATACTTAGATGGTATTGAATACTGCAAACGTAACTTTATTATGATGCAAGAATTTAATCAACTTAACGAAGGTGTTAAACTTGATTTGATGTTATCGTTCAAAAAATTACAGCCAAATGAGCAAGCTCAAAATAATAAAAACTCTGACGCTTAAATCGGGAGCTTTTTTATTCTTATTTGAAATATAAAATGGCAACAAAAAAAGCCTAACAGGCTCTTGATAGAATTTATATACATCTTACAACTAAATTTTTTATTTAAAGGAATTACTATAATATTTAAAATGATTGTCGGTCTCTCTGTACCAGCCAAAATATATCACATACGATTAAACTTTAATTAAACAAGTATACTGCTAGACTTGTTAAAGAACTCTCTGTTTCTATTAACATCTCTTATTATACCATGCATTCATATTATTTACAATCTACTTTTTTTATATTTGAATATTAGTAATACCTAACGCTGTTTTGTCGTTGAGATGGTGTGTTTTAGAGTATCAGATGTTTATTTACAAGCACATAGCCTCTCCGTGTTTGTAAGCACGTCTGTTCAATGGGATAATGTTTTGAACCCCATCAATCTCTATTAGGTCGTTCAATCTTAGCAACAATGCTATTCAGTTCATTTGTAAGCGCCATGATCTGATTAGTCGGTGCCACAACATTATAGAACTGGCCAAAAGGTATACGCTGGGTGTACTTACAGGTACGCCCTGAATATTAGTTTTACTCAAAAATGAGTATAAATAGTTTTAGTCATATTTGTCCAAAACTTAACAGGCGTACCCGAAAGTACACTTGTTCGCAGTTTGTTGCGAATATATTTTCCCCCACTTATGGGGAGAATTCGCCACATATGGCGAAAAACTGATTATGTACCACATTTTTATTTGTGTGTTATTTGAGCAAAGAAAAAACAGCTCAAAGGCTGTTCTGTCGCTCAATCATCGTTTATATTTTTGTGTTATTTACTTGAAATACCATGCAATCTAACGAAACGTTAAAAGTTAGAAACGTTGTTATATCAAGGTTTTTGAAACCTTATGCAACGCCATGAAACATGATAAAGGAGCTAGCGGGATTTGAACCCGCACACCGCCAAAAGCGGCTCGACGGATTTCGAGTCCGTTGCAGTACCAGATTGTGCCATAGCTCCATAATAGAAAACCGTACTGGGTTTTCTACATACTTAATTAATTTGTTGATGCTTTACGGCGCTTTGCTGCCTTTTCACGTTCTGCCGTATTCAAAATTGCTTTACGGATACGAACATTTTCAGGAGTTACTTCAACATACTCATCATCATTCAAAAATTCCAAAGAAGCTTCCAAATTCATAAGACGTGGTGTCTTAATAGATGATGTTTGATCCTTGTTCGAAGAACGAACGTTTGATTGTGGCTTTAACTTTGTAACATTGACTGAAATGTCATTGTCACGTGCGTTCATACCAACAATCATACCTTCATAAACTTCAACACCAGCGCCGACAAACATTTGTCCACGATCTTCAACTCCCATGATAGCATAGTTAGTTGTTGTTCCTTGGTTAATCGAAACAAGTGCACCATTACGACGTCCTGGTTCCCAATTGCGAACTACTGGACGGTATTCAGCATACGTGTGATTAAAGATACCATAACCACGAGTTGCTGACATAAATTCTGTTGAATAACCAATTAATCCACGAGAAGGTGCCATATAAGTCAAACGTGTTTGACCATTACCAACAGCTTCCATGTTAACCATTTCACCCTTACGTTGGTTCAAAGAATCAATAACAGTTGATGAATATTCATCAGGTGTATCAATTTGAACTGATTCGTACGGTTCTGATTGTACGCCATCAATCTCACGATAGATAACTTGCGGACGTGATGCTTGTAATTCAAAGCCTTCGCGACGCATTGTTTCAATCAAAATTGACAAATGCAATTCACCACGACCTGACACTAACCATGCACCAGCTTGGCCTGTATCTTCGACACGTAATGACACATCAGTATGTAATTCACGACGTAAACGATCTTCAATTTGGCGGGCAGTAACAAACTTACCTTCTTTACCTGCAAAGGGACTATCATTTTGACGGAAAGTCATTTGCAACGTTGGCTCATCAATACGCAAAATTGGCAATGGATCTGGGTGTGCTGGATCAGCAACTGTTTCACCAACTGAAATATCTTCCATTCCAGAAACGGCAATCAAATCACCAGCTTTAGCTTCTTGAATATCAACTTGATCCAAACCAATAAATCCAGCTAACTTAGTGACACGGAAATTCTGTGTTGTACCATCAAGCTTCAACACTTCAACGTTATCGCCAATCTTAATGGTTCCACGCTTAACACGACCAATTCCAATACGACCTACGAAATCATTATAGTCCAACATTGCAACTTGGAATTGTAGCGGTTCGTCTGAATTGTCAATTGGTGATGGAATTGTATTAAAGACAGCATCAAAAATTGGCTTCATTGTATGCTCTTGATCTTCAACAACTGGAGACAATGATGACGTACCATTCATTGCTGAAGCAAAAATAACTGGGAAATCTAATCCCTCATCGTCAGCACCTAGTTCAATGAACAAATCCAAAACTTCATCAACAACTTCCTCAGGGCGTGCGCCCGGACGGTCAACTTTGTTAACAATCACAATTGGTGTCAAGTGTTGTTCAAATGCTTTTTTCAACACAAAACGCGTTTGTGGCATTGTACCTTCAAAGGCATCAACAACCAACAATACACCATCAACCATTCCCATGATACGCTCAACTTCACCACCAAAATCCGCGTGACCAGGTGTATCAAGAATGTTAATCTGCTTGTCCCCAACCTTAACGGCTGTGTTCTTTGACAGGATAGTGATTCCACGTTCTTTTTCAATATCATTTGTATCCATTGCACGATCACCCAATTCCTTGCGTGAGTCCAATGTATCTGATTGCTTCAATAGTTCATTAACCAACGTCGTCTTTCCATGATCGACGTGGGCGATGATAGCGATGTTACGAATATCTTCGCGATTTGCCAATTTCCTAGTGCTCCTTTAATTTAATGCTACTTATCTCATAGTAAAAGCTAGGGTCTGTTGTGCCCTAGCTTTGATGCAACGTTAAAATATCCCGATGCGCGCGATTTGTAGCCACTAATACTATGTTAGATGATAACATATTTAGTGGCTGCCCGTCAATATCTGAAACAGATAAACCTAACGTTTTTGCTAAAACTTGTCCTGCTGCAAAATCCCAAGGCATCATTTTTGAAGAATAACCAACTGCTTGCCCCAAGATGACCCGTATAAACGATGGTCCTGCTGCACCAATAACCCGATACCCCAAAGCAGATTTTGCAATTTTGTCATAACCAAACATGCCATATAATAATCGGGCGCCACTCAAGAGTACAATCCCGTCACTTAAAGTATCATTAACTGGATTGTCTAATCTCAAATGATTAGCAAAGACGCCAAGTTGCGGCCCGCCATGATAGACAACATTATTAACAACATCCAAAATCCAGCCTAGCACTGGTTTATTATCAACGTAAAGTGCAATCATGATAGCAAAATTGGCGCGTTCTTTAACAAAGTTCATTGTGCCATCAATTGGATCTACAAACCAGACATTGCCATTCATGTCCCGCTGCTGATCCCCAAATCCTTCTTCACTGACAATACTGGCTTCGGAATCAAAAGCTCTAATCTTAGCATTAATCATGCGTTCATTATCTTTATCTACATTCGTCACTAAATCTCTGACATCATGTTTCGTGTCGACTTCGAGTTGCTGCTGCATCGCAATCAAAGTTTTTATTCTTAAATGATCTAACCATAACAAGACTGTTTGATCAATGTCTTGAATCTCAAACTGACTTAACGTCATGCTCGTACCTTGTCTCTTATCGTTTTCTGAGCTAACTGCATCGTTTTATAAATACTGTAACCCGTTTGTTGTTCAAAATCTCTATCAAATTGTTTCTGTTCACTTTTAGCTGGCATAACTTCACGAAACTGGTCAAAACGCTCTAATAAAATACGCTTTGATATGCCAGTCTCATAGACGGCCAAAACACCATCAATTAAATTTGATACCGTAACAATATCTTCAACTGTCCAATTACTCTCAATTGGTAATGTATAATTTTCACTCATACATCTATTTTAACATGTTGTACAGTTTGATATACTAGTAGAGAGGTAAAAAAACATGACAATTAGGTTTACAATGGATAAAATTACGCGCGACGGCGATCCAGTTTTACGTCAAATTGCACAACCAGTGCCTTTTCCTTTAAGTGAGGAACATGCACAATTAGCAAAAGATATGATGACATATCTTGTTATTTCGCAAGATGCAACACAAAATGAAACTTATGGTCTTCGTCCCGGTGTTGGCTTAGCAGCACCACAAGTCGGTTATTCTTTGCAAATGGCCGCCGTTTTAGTACCGTCATTGGATCCCCATGAGTCTGACGACACACCCTATTTCAAAGGCACAATATTTAATCCTACAATTATCTCTGAGTCAGTCAAACGTGGCGCACTAGATGTCGGTGAAGGTTGCTTATCAGTTGATGAAGATGTTCCTGGTTTTGTCCCACGTGCTAATCGTGTTACAGTACGCTATCAGGACGAAATTGGCGATACGAAAATTATAAAACTTCGTGACTATCCAGCTATTGTTTTCCAACATGAAATTGATCATTTACATGGACACTTGTACTACGACCATATTGATGTCAAGGCCCCTTGGGAAGTTGATGATAATACGAAATATATTGATTAAAAAATACGGCATATTAATATGCCGTATTTTTTTCATACATGTCATCTGTTATCGCATAAATAGCCATATCAATTGCTTCATTTTTAATAATTTTAAATTTTAAAGCAACCCCTTCTTTTATCATACCAATTTTCAACATGACTTGCCCAGATTTAGGGTTTCGTACATCATGAACGGCCATCACACGTACTAAATGTAATTCTTCAAAAGCAATTTTTAATACTGCCTTAGCAGCTTCTGGCATCATGCCACGTCCCCAATAGTGTTTATTTAAAACGTACCCAATTTCTGCACTATAATCAGACTCATTCAGTCGCATGTCAATGGTGCCAATCATTTTGCCTTCAAATACAATGGCCCATTTGCCAATAGGATCTACCATGAAGAAACCTTGAATTGAATTTTTAATCACATCATCAATTGATTTTGCCTGACTAACTGTAATAAACTGCACTGTCTCGACATCGTGCAAATACTCGAAAATATCTGACGTATCAGATTGTACCACTGGTCGTAACAATAAGCGATCCGTTTCAATTGTTGTAAAACCAGCCAATTGCGATTTTAAAGACATGTACACTTCTCCACTTCAACGATAAATTAAGAATAATCATACCATAGCTCGCATAAAAATGCACATCTTATCAATGTGCATTTTTTTAATCTAATTCTTCTTGTAATTTATCAAAGAAGCTCTTTTTCTTTTTACCTGTCATCGCTTCTTGGAAGACTTCAAGTGCCTTTTTTTGATCTTTTGTCAACGTTGCTGGCACCTCAACAAAGATGTTCACGTATTGATCACCATTCCCATTACCGCGCAAACGTGGCGCACCTTTGCCACGTAAACGAAATTGTTTACCTGTTTGCGTACCAGCTGGGATTTTTAACTTAACATCACCATGTACTGTTTTAACTTGAATTTCATCACCAAGTGCTGCACTTGTGAAACTAATTTTTTGTTCAAGATAAACATCAGCACCATCACGTTCGAAACCATCTTTAGACGGTGATACTTGGAATACAACAAACAAATCGCCACGAGGACCCCCGTTGGCACCTTCTTCACCTTGTTCAGCCAAACGCATTTGTTGTCCTGTTTCAACACCTGCTGGCACGGTTACTTTAATTTCATGCGCACCATCACCACGGTTAAATTTGATTGTTTCTTCTTTACCAAAGATAGCTTCTTCAAAACTCAAGCGCATACGGTATTGTAAATCTTGTCCTTTTCGTGGACGATTAGGGTCAAAACCGCCACCAAACATTTGACTAAAAATATCACCAAGGTCAGAAAAATCACCAAATCCACCTTGCTGTTGATAGCCTCCAAAGCCACCTTGTCCGCCAAAACCGCCGTTGGCACCAGCCGGTCCAAATTGGTCATACTGCGCACGTTTCTGCTCATCGCCTAGCGTTTCAAAAGCCTCTTGCACTTCTTTATATTTTTCTTCAGCACCAGCATCATGATTTAAATCTGGATGGTATTTTTTTGCTAATTTACGGTATGCTTTTTTAATTTCATCTTGGCTAGCATTTTTTTCTATACCAAGACGATCATAGTATTCAGTATTATTCACTTACCTACTCCTTATCATATTATGTACACGAACCGCACTCAACAGAATGCGGTTCGTTTTTTACTCATTCGTCAATTGACTACTAAAATTTATTAGTCTTTCTTTGAATCAGGATCAACTTCTTCAAAATCACCATCAACTGTATCGCCATCTGCTGACTTTTCTTGATCTTCAGCACCTTCCTGAGGCGCTGCTTGCTGATATAGTTTCATAGCCAATTCTTGTGCTGCTTTACCTAAAGCTTCGGACTTAGACTTCAAATCTGTCAAATCAGCATCATCTGCTGCAGCTTCTTCTTTAGCCTTCTTCAAAGCTTCTAACGCTTCTTGAGTCGCTTTTTTGTCTTCATCACCCAACTTATCGCCAACTTCTTCCAATGTCTTTTCTGTTGAGAAAATTAATTGGTCAGCTTCATTACGTGTGTCAACAGCTTCTTTCTTCTTTGCATCAGCTTCTTCGTTTGCTTTAGCATCATTCATCATTTGCTCGATTTCATCATCTGATAAACCGCCAGCCGCTTGAATGGTAATCTTCTGTTCCTTTTGCGTACCCAAATCCTTAGCAGATACAGATACAATACCATTACGGTCAATATCGAACGTGACTTCAATTTGTGGCACACCACGTTGTGCAGCAGGAATATCTGACAATTGGAAGCGACCTAATGTCTTGTTATCAGCAGCCATTGAACGTTCACCTTGTAGAACGTGAATGTCCACGGCTGGTTGGTTATCAGCGGCTGTTGAGAATACTTGTGACTTCGAGGTAGGAATCGTTGTGTTACGATCAATCAACTTAGTGAACACCCCACCCATTGTTTCAATACCTAATGACAATGGTGTCACATCAAGCAAAACAACATCCTTAACATCACCAGTAATCACACCACCTTGTACAGCGGCACCTAAAGCAACCGCTTCATCAGGGTTGATTGAATGGTTAGGTTCCTTACCAGTCAACTTCTTAACAGATTCTTGAACTGCTGGAATACGTGTTGACCCACCATTCAAAATAACTTCATCAATATCTGAGAATGACAGACCTGCATCTTTCAATGCGTTTAATACTGGTTGTTCAGCCTTTTTAACCAAATCAGCTGTAATTTCGTTGAATTTAGCACGTGACAATGATGTTTGCAAATGTAAAGGACCTTGATCACCAGAAGCAATAAATGGTAAGTCAATTTGCGCTTCGTTAGCTGAAGACAATGTCTTTTTTGCTGATTCAGCAGCATCCTTCAAACGTTGCAAGGCCAACTTGTCATCCCTTAAATCAACGCCATTTTCATCTTTGAATTGTGCCGCTAAATAATCAATAACAACATTATCAAAATTATCACCACCAAGGTGTGTGTCCCCATTTGTTGACAAAACTTCAAACACGCCATCACCTAATTCAAGGATAGAAACATCAAAAGTACCACCACCCAAATCATAAACTAAAATCTTTTCGTTCTTATCTAATTTATCAAGACCATAAGCCAAAGCTGCTGCTGTTGGTTCATTAATGATACGCTCAACTTCCAAACCAGCAATCTTACCAGCATCCTTTGTTGCTTGACGTTGTGCATCGTTGAAATATGCAGGCACTGTAATAACTGCCTTTTCAACTTTTTCGCCCAAATAGTCTTCAGCATAACCCTTAATATATTGTAGAATCATTGCTGAAATTTCTTGTGGTGTATAATCCTTACCATCAGCACTAACTTTATAACCAGCTTCGCCCATATGTGACTTAATTGAAATAATTGTATCAGGGTTCGTAATAGCTTGACGCTTAGCTACATCACCAACTTGGCTTTCGCCATTTTTAAAAGAAACAACTGAAGGTGTTGTACGACCACCATCTGGGTTTGTAATAATCTTTGGTTCGCCACCCTCAAGTACGGCCACTGCTGAGTTCGTTGTTCCTAAATCAATACCGATAATTTTTGACATGAATTTTTTCTTCCTTTACTTTTTAGTTAACAATTTATCTTTTTAAGGTGTAGTGCACTAAGCTGAATCACCATGTTCATTAAATAGTCAATTCGATTACTTCGCAACTGCGACCATTGCTGGACGTAAGACACGATCCTGTAAAATATAGCCTTTTTGCAAAACAGAAGCAATTTGATCTGAATCCACAGTTGTTGATTCAACACTTTGAATTGCCTGATGTTTAGTTGGATCAAAAGTTTCACCCACTTCACCAGTTGCAGAGATACCATTATCAGTCAAAGCCTGAACTAACGTTTTAAGTGTCATTTCAACACCTGCTTTAATTTGTTTTGCCACGGCATCATCAGCTTCAACTTCTAAAGCACGTTCCAAATTATCCACCGCTGGTAATACTGCAGCTGCTAATTTCTGGCCATCATACTTACGAACACTTTGCAATTCACGCGCCTGACGTTGCTGTATATTCTGTATTTCAGCTTTCGAACGCAGAAGTTGATCTTCTAAATCAGCAATCTTTTCACGTGCCTGATCAAGTTCAGTTTGCTCTGGTTCTTCAACTACCTGTGAAGTATCACCGTCATTGATCACTTCTTCATTTGACATTTCTTCAACAAGTGGTTCTTCATTGATTACTTCTTCATTTGGTGCTTCTTTTTTTGCTTCATCTGCCACGTGGGTGACCTCCTAATTTATGTATACTCAATCATTTTTTGGCTTAACGCTTCACCAAATGCGTCCATTAACAGTACATTACGTGCATACGTCATACGAATTGGCCCTAGAAGAGCTATCACGCCTTCTCCTTGATTTGGTACGGTAAATGCCCTTGTAATTAAACTGAATGGCTTCAACAATGGCTCGTTGATTTCCTTGGCAATTTTAATGGTCACGCGCTGCTGTGAAGTAGTTGCGACGCGACGAATATCCGTTGCAGAAGTCAAAAATTCTAATAGTCTCTTAACTTCCTTAGTCGACAGGCTATCTTCACCAAAATCTAACACATTCAAGCGACCACCTATATGCACTTTATCACCAATTGATCGGGCGAGAACATCACCAAACAATTGTAAAAACGCAGCAGGTGTTTGAATGACACGACTCATTTGAGTTGGTAATTCATCTGATTGCATCATTTTTAGAACTTCCAACACAGGGCGACCAGTCATTTGGTCATTAATATAATTGGTCATACTTTCCAACGATGACTCTGCCAGCTCTCGTGGTAATTTGAACGTTTGACTAGTCACTTTACCATCATTAGTGACCAGCACTGCAATGAGTTGCTGATTTTCTAATGGTACTAATCGGAACCCTGACACCGTAATATTTAAGCGCTTAGGTTTTAAAATCAAAACTGTTGCAGCAGTTAACTCAGATAAGGTACGTGCTGATTCATCTAACAAATCATCTATTTCATGAAAATTACCATGAAAAGAATTCATAACCAAAGCAATGTCTTGTTGCGTTGCTGACCTTGCGTTCATAAGATTATCAAGATAATAACGATATCCAGCGCGCGATGGCACCCGCCCAGCAGACGTATGCAATTTTTTTATTAATGCTTCCGCTTCTAAGGTCGCCATCTCATTACGAATCGTCGCAGAACTCACTTTGATATCTAGTTGCTCTTGCAAACTTTTGGAGCCCACTGCATGAGCAGTTTGCGTGTATTCATAAATAATGGCACCTAAGATTAATTTCTGTCGTTCGGTTAGCAAACCAGCACCTCCGATTTAGCACTCCTATCATTCAACTGCTAACATCTATTATGATACACTATTTTAAAAAAGAGCGCAAGGGTTTTAGCACTCTTTTTTAAGAGTGCTAAAAAATCAATTCACCGTATCAAAATATTGGCGTGTCTGATATTCATCGCTATTTAATTGTACGATCAAATCGGAAACAGTGCTAAACTTGACTTCGCCCCGAAGATAGGTATACCAAGTGACTGTCACATTCTCGCCATAGATTTCTCTCTGAAAATCTAATATATTAATTTCAACTGTGACAGGTCGTTCATCTCCGAAAGTAATATTACGACCAATACTGGCCATACCCTCATACCAGTCGTCTCCGACCTTCACCTTAACGGCATAAATACCAATTCCTGGTAACCATTCCAATTCAGGTGTTTTGATATTAATTGTTGGAAATCCCAATTTACGGCCACGTGCTTCACCATGAACGACTAATCCAGTTGTTTGGTATATACGTCCAAGTTGCTGATTAACCTGATTCATATCGCCAATATCTAATGCCCGACGGATTGCGGATGACCCTATTTTTTTATGATTATCATCGAATTCAGGCACAACAATAACATCAAAGCGTTGCTGTGCATAAAATGGTAAGTGCATCATATCTGCTGTTGATGAATTACCACCGTATAAATGATCAAAACCACCAACTACCAGAATAGGATTCAAACACATAAGCACATCATCGACAAATTGCTGTGGCTCTACTTTAGCCAGTTCTGACGTAAATTGCATGACATAAATTTTATCCACGCCAAGTTTGGTTAATAGTATTTTTTTTTGCGCCAAGGGGGTTAGATAACGTAATGGTTTCTCTAACGCTCTAAATACAACCGCAGGATATGGGTCATATGTTAGTACCGCCAACGGTACACCCAACTTATCTGCCTCAGATTTAGCACGTTCAATCACTGCTTGATGTCCTCGATGTACACCATCAAAAAAACCCATTGCAACAACTTGTCGCACTGGTTTTTTATTTTTTAAAATTGGGTAATGTAGTCTAATTATTTCAGCCATTATGATTCATTTGTAAACACGTAACGCGATTGCCATAGGCTTTTCTCATTGTTATAAGCGTATACTGCCTTAAGATCACCATGATAGGTTAATTGAAGATATGCGCTATCGTCAATAATTGCCCATTCTGATATTTTTTGACCATTTTTGACAGCAAACCACTCATCATCCGAAAGTTCTTTTGTTGGCCACGTGAGTATGTCCTTTATTGGTATGATTAGTTTTAATAATGATTCACGTTCAAGCACAAGGATATCCTGTAGATCAGTAGCTTGATCAATCGACATGCCACTGCCCATAATTCTAGTTAAACTTGTCATTGTTGCTGGCACACCAAGTTGTCGCCCAGTATCAACAGCTAATGTCCTGATGTAGGTACCTTTTGACACCTTAGCCACAAAATCAAATTGTTGTTGTGCGTTTTGATAAGTAATTGGTGACGTTCGATGGTAGTCATAGATAAACGCATCTCGAACGGGACGTTCGATTACCTCACCAGCTCGTGCATATTCATAAAGGCGCTTCCCATTAACTTTAACAGCAGAAAACATTGGTGCTATCTGCTTTATGTCCCCATTTAATTGCACAATCGCATTGTCTATAGCCTCGTCTGTATAAGGTTTCTCAATCGCCTGCTGTGCAATTATTTCCCCATCCAAATCTTCTGTTTCAGTTGCAAAACCAAGTGTAATACTCCCAATATAACGCTTAGGTCGCGCCTGTAACTCATCAATTAGCTTGGTTGCCTTGCCAAGCGCAATAACCAGCACACCATCAACATTAGGGTCCAGCGTGCCCGCATGCCCCACACGTTTTTGCCCTACAACACGTCTAATTCTGGAAACAACATCAAATGATGTTAAACCTCGTGGTTTATTCACAACGATAATACCATCAATTATGCTATTTTTCACCATGCGTAGCATCCTCTTGATATTGCCAGACATTTTGGCCAGCATATGCCGCACCATACTTCAACTGAGGTGTGACACTGTCTTCAAATAGGACATAAACACGTACATTATGTGATGTTGCATGAGCTACACCGATTAAATCACCTGCATGCAATTGTTGTCCTTTAGCATACGTTGCTAAACGCGACAGTTTCGTTTCTTCGGTTTTCAATTGCACAACAACATCATGATAATGTGCATTTTGAATTGTCAAAAACTGTTCATCAGAAGCCGCCACAATTCCAGCAACTGGCGACATAATATTGTTACCATCTGGTAACATCATAAAACCATTTTTACTATGAACTGGTTCTCCGTCACTATCAATTTTTTGTAACTGACCTGTTACTGGTGCAACAATAACAGGTAATTCGGATTTGCGCGCGACATGTATGGCATTGAGTTGACCCATTGATTTAATTTTTTGGTGTTTATTTTTTTGGTTAAATAATTTATGCCACCATCGCATCGTAAGCCACCTTTTATTCATTCTCACGTAGTTCATTAATATAAGCTGTCAATCGGCGCATGCCCTCATCTAAATCGGCATCAGATGCCGCATATGAAATTCGAATATAAGCTTTTGCAGATTCACCAAAACCTGATCCAGGAATGACTGCTACTTTACCCTCATGTGCCAATTTTAAAGCAAATGCATCACCATCATCCCCTAAGTCAATTGGTAACTTAGCGAACAAATAGAAGGCCCCTTCTGGTGACACGACATCGAAGCCCAAATTTTGCAACTGAGGTAGTATACGATCACGACGTGCTTTGTATTGATCGCGCATAACAAATGGCGTATCAGTTACATCACGCAACGCAACAACTGCGGCATCCTGAATAAATGTTGGTATTGCAAACGTCAACGCACCATGAACTTTTTGCATCTCCGCAATGACATCCGCTGCGCCAAGAATGAAGCCAACACGATATCCTGTCATGGCATGTGATTTTGATAAACCATTAATATACACAGTCTGTTCAGGAATAATTTCTGCAAATGACACGTGCTCTTGATCATATGTTAGCACTGAGTATATCTCATCAGAAATTACCCATATTTTATGTTTTTTAAATGTTTCTGCTAAAGCCATAATTTCATCACGTGAATAAGTGACACCTGTGGGATTAGTTGGATAATTCATTAAGATTGCTCTGACAGGAACAGTAGCACTAGTTACTGCCTCATCAATCATTTCAGGTGTTAACTTAAAACGATTTGAAGATGTATCAATTGTGATTTTCTGTCCGTGTGCTAAATCTAACGATGTAAAATATGGACCATATGTTGGTTCGGGTACCAACAAGCCTTCGCCAATACCTAGTAAAGTATTTAATACGACATTGATTGCCTCGCTAACACCAAGTGTGACAATCACATTGTCTTCACCAGCATAATTCAAATGATAGGTTTTATTAAAATATTTTACTGCTTCCAAACGTAATTCTTTTTCGCCTTGGCTCTCAGCATAATGTGAGCGGTCAATATTGATTGCGTTTATGGCTGCTTGTTTGATCCGCCCATCTACTGCAAAACCTGGTTCGCCTAATGTTAATTTTAAAATACCAGGAATATCTCGAATAGCTTTTTGAAATCCTAATAATTTATCTGGTGCCATTTCAAAAATTATTGAATTTAAAGGTTGAATAAAATTGGTCATTTTTAGAATTCCTTATTTTTAATCAAATTATGGTAATTCCATTTTAACACAAAAAACGCTATCCTATACGGATAGCATTAATTTGTTTATAACTTATTAATTATCAGTATGAAGCTTACGAATCAAATCTTCAATATGATTACCATACTGAATTGATTGATCGCGCACAAACTTCAATTCTGGTGTTTTATATACTGTCAATCGTGAACCTAATTCTTTACGAATCAATCCACTAGCAGCATCCAAGCCTGCTTGTGCTTTTTGACCAACACTTGCCAAGTCTGACAAAGTACTATAGTAAATAGTTGCAATTTGTAAATCACCAGACAACTCAACGCTAGTTATCGTAATGTCTTGCACACGTGGATCATTAATTCGCTTGAGCAGCAAATCGGTTACATCGCGTTGAACTTCTTGTGCAAGGCGACCCGCACGTTGTGGATTAGCCATGAATTTGTGCCCCTTTCTTTTTTAGAAAACACATCTGTTCAAAATATCAATTATATTATTTAACTTTAACTTCTGCCATGACATAGGCCTCTACAGTATCACCAACCTGCACATCATTATACTTAGCAACAGTAAAGCCAAATTCATAACCCATCTTAACTTCATTCACTGAATCTTTACCACGTTGTAATGACGCAACTTCACCATCATAAACAACCACACCGTCACGAATAACACGGACTTTAGATTCTTTAGTGATTTTACCTTCTTCAACCATAGCACCGGCAATGATACCAACTTTAGAAAACTTGAATAATTCCTTGACAGCAATCGTTCCAATTATCTTTTCTTCATAAACTGGTTCTAGTTGACCCTTCATAGCTGCTTCAACATCATCTATAGCATTATAAATGACATTGTAGAAACGAATATCAACTTTATCAGAATCAGCTTGAGATTTTGCCAATGGTGTCGGACGAACATTGAAGCCAATAATAATGGCACCTGAGGCCGATGCTAATGTCACATCCGATTCATTAATCGCTCCGGCAGCCGTGTGAATAATGTCAACACGAACGCCATCTACTTCAATCTTCTTCAAAGAGCCAGAAAGCGCTTCAACAGAACCTTGTACATCAGCTTTAACAATAACTGGAACAGTTTTCATAGCTTTTTCAGACATTGTACTAAATAACGTATCCAAAGTTACAACAGAACCAGAATTACGAATAGCTTCTTGTGCACGTTTTGCACGTTCTTCTCCGGCTGCACGTGCAGTCTTTTCATCAGCCATGACAATGAAACGATCTCCTGCTTGCGGAACATCATTTAAGCCAGTTATTTGAACAGGCGTAGCAGGCAATGCTTCTTCAAGATCTACGCCGCGTTCGTTAGTCATCGTTCGAACACGACCATATGTGTTACCAACAACAATTGGATCACCAACGCGCATTGTGCCTTGTTGTACTAAGACAGTTGCAACTGGACCCCTACCTCTATCTAAACGCGCTTCAACCACAGATCCACGGGCTGGCATATCAGGATTAGCTTTTAGTTCAAGCACTTCAGCTTGAAGTAAAATCATTTCGAGCAGTTCATCAACATTTTGGCCAAATTTAGCGGAAATTTTAACAAATATTGTGTCACCACCATATTCCTCAGGTACTAAGTCGTAAGCCATCAACTGATTCATCACATCATCTGGATTAGCACCTGGCTTATCAATCTTGTTGACTGCCACAATAATAGGTGTTCCAGCAGCTTTTGCGTGATTAATTGCCTCAATTGTTTGTGGCATTACGCCATCATCTGCTGCAACAACCAAAATGGTCAAGTCGGTAACGTTTGCGCCACGCGCACGCATTTCTGTAAACGCTGCGTGCCCAGGTGTGTCCAAAAATGTAATTGTCTTACCATTTAACTGTGCTTGATAAGCACCTATGTGCTGTGTTATGCCACCAGCTTCACCATCTGTTACATGAGAATTACGTAGATAATCCAACAAAGTTGTTTTACCATGATCAACGTGACCCATAATTGTAACAACTGGTGGACGCGGCACTAGATTACCTTCATCAATGTTATCATTATCAAAGAATCGGTCGATATCTGCAACATCTTCCTCTTCTTTAACTTGTGCATCAATACCATAATCTGCTGCCAAAATTTCAATCGTGTCAGTATCCAATGATTGGTTTTGGTTAGTCATAATACCAAGTAAAAACAATTTTTTAATAATTTCTGCTGTATCTCGGTGTAATAACTTCGACAAATCCTGAACGTTCATACCAATGCGATATTCCAAAACTTCTGGTAATGGTTGCTTTTTTCGCTCTGTTACAGGTACGACAGGACCTTTTTTAGCCGCAATACGTCGAGATTTTTTTGAACCACGAGGTTTGTCATTACGGCGAGGTGTTTGTTGACCAGTCCCTGCTGTATTACGTTTACGTGAATTATTACGAGCTGAATTATTGCCAGATGCCAATGCCCCACCAAATTTACCTGCTCCTGCTGTTGTAGCAGTTGCAGGTTGTGTTGCCGCTTTGTTTTCAGGCTTTTTAACCTCAGCAGGTTTTACTGCTGGTGCGGATTTCTTTGGCTCTTTTGCAGCCGCGACAGCTTGCTTACGTTTTTCATTTTCACTAACATATTGTTTCAAACTGTTGTCAGTTTTCTTTGAATAATCCACTTGACCTTCACGAGGCTTTGTTGACCAATTCTTTTTTTCACGAACGGCTGGGCGCCCCTCTGCTGCTTGAACACGTGAACCTGGACGTCGATTACGATTTTGACCACTAGTATTTGAACGAGTGCCAGTACCATTTGGTCGACTCTGATTTGTTGCATTACGGTTTTGTTGTCCCTGAGCACTTCCTGAACGCGTTGCCACCGGTTTGTTAGGACGAGGCGTTGAACCACCACCATTACTTGTCGTTCCACCATCAGTCAATTTTGCTGCGTGACGACGTTGTGATGCTGGTAATTCTTTACGTTCTGGAACTGCTTGTTTTCTTGCAGGACGGTTTGACCCTGAGAATTTCTTTTCTTCTGTCATTTAGTTCCGCTCCTTTTCTAAAATTAATTGTTTAATTTTCCGACTAAAGCCACGATCAGCAATTGCAAATATACTGCGATTGACACCAATAGCATCAGTTAATTGTGTCTTGGTATAGTCTTGGATTAGTGTTACATGATAAAAATTTGATTTATCAGCAAATTTTTTGCTTTGGCTTTGGCCCCCATCGCTTGGGAAAAACGCTATTTGCACTTTATTGCCACGAATGGCACTCAACGTTGAGTCCGAACCCAATACGAGCTTCCCAGCACGCATTGCCAATCCAAGCAGGTTTAAAATCTGATCATCTTTAGTTATCACCAAACAACTCCCGACGCGCCTGCTGATGGTCAACATATGCAATGAGCTCATCATAGAATTCATCAGATACTTTAACCTCAAATGTTTTATCAAAAATACGTTTTTTCTTCGCTTCTGTTGCAATATCACGATCTAGCCCAATATATGCACCACGGCCATTAGCCTTAGATGTTGGGTCTAAAGTAACATTTCCTTCTTTATCCCGCACAACTCGAACAAGTTCTTTTTTAGGAAACATTTCACCTGTCACGATATCTTTTCGCATTGGTATTTTTCTAGGTTTCATGGCTACTCGCGTGCTGTAAACATTCTATCAAATGGCAATGTTCACAACACATTTCCTTTCTAAAATTTATTCGTTAGTCTTGTCCGTTGTAGGGACATCATTTGTCAGCGCACTTGCTGCTTCACTTTCAGATTTAATATCAATTTTAAAACCTGTTAGACGTGCAGCTAAACGAGCATTTTGACCTTTTTTACCAATGGCTAATGATAGCTGGTTATCTGGTACAATAACTGTCACTGCGCGTTCATTTTCAGGATCAAATATAACATCAGCCACTTCGGATGGATTTAGAGCATTGGCAATATATTGCGCCTCATCTTCAACCCATTCAACGATATCCATGTTTTCACCGCCCAGTTCGTTAACAACGGCTTGAACACGTCCACCTCTTTGGCCAACCATAGCGCCAACTGGATCTAAATCTGTGTCATGCGTATAAACGGCAATTTTTGAACGATCACCTGCTTCACGAGAAATATTCATAATCTCAACAGTACCATCATATACTTCCGGTACTTCTTGTTCAAATAAACGCTTAACCAAATCAGGAGCCGTACGTGATACAAATATTTGTGGGCCCTTAGCATTATTTTCGACTTTATTAACTAACACTTTAATACGGTCACCCATCCGGTAATGCTCATTTGGCATTTGATCGTTTGGCGCCATAGCGGCCTCTTGATTACCCGGTAATGTCAAGTATAAGAATCTTGCATCTTGCCGGTCAACTTCACCAGTAATAATTTCATCTTGATAGTCCGCAAACTTATTATAAATTGCTTCTCGACCCGCTTCACGCATTTTTTGCACAATAACTTGCTTTGCAGCTTGTGCAGCCATACGTCCAAAATCTTTTGGTGTCACATCAAAACGAATTTCATCACCAGGTTCATAAGCTCGATTAATTGCTAACGCATCTTGTAAAGCAATTTCCGTATCTTCGTTTTCAAAATCTTCATCCAAGACAACACTCTTAACCTGTTTAATGGCAACGTTTCCCTTTTTGGTGTCAAACACTGCCTCCACATTTTGTTCAGCATTATATTGCTTTTTATAAGCTGCTCTCAAAGCATCTTCCAATGCTTCAATAACAACCGTTCGTTCTATCCCGCGTTCGGCTTCAAGGGCATCGAGCGCATCGACTAGTTCTTTACTCATTCGCCTATCCTCATCTAATTAGTAGCGTGTACATTTAGTCATTTTATTAGGGGGCCGTAGTCTCTATTCAAACCCACCTAACTATTCTCACAAACACGTTTATGTTAAAACTGAATGTTCAGCACTGCTTTTGCAATCTCATCAAAATTAAGTACTAGTTCATCTGCTTCCGTAGCTAAAACCAAACCGTCATCAGTTAACGATGAAATATTTCCTTGCCACTTCTTTTGACCATTTTTAGCAACAAAGAGAGAAATCAAGACTTCCTCTTCACTCTCTTGAGCCCATTTGAAGTGCCACGGTTTGATCAATGGTCGATCGGCACCAGGAGACGAAATATCTAGCAGATATGGTTCTGGAATTGGGTCAGGGTCAGTCGTATCTAATAGTTCATTAACCTCTTGTGTAAAATCAGTTAGATCCGTCATTGTAATAGATTCATGATTGGGCTTGTCTAGTAAAATTCTCAAAACCTTTTGTCCACCTTCTCTGGTGTATGATAAATCCCACAAGAGCTTGTCTCTTTTTTCAACAATCGGTGTAATGAGTACCGTTATCTTTTGTTCTACTTTATTCGCCATTTACTTACCCTCCCTTGATGAATTTTGTAATGTATTGCAAGCAAGTGCCAATCCCATAAAAAATGAGCCGGCCGCATAAGATGCGACCCGCTCATTTACAAAACTTATGTAAATTAACACTTATTATTATAACGTGATATACATAAAAATGCAAATATACAACAAAAAAAATCACATTTCTGCGATTTCTGCTAGTTTGTGAACCTTTATGACCCCATTCGCTTTGCTCATTGAGGCAGTCACTGTATTTAGCTGATGCTAATAATTGACTTTTAACGTGCCCACGTAATGCTCATGGTGTAAGTTACGCTGTTCGCGCAAAAACATTTACCAAGAAGCTTTACGAACACCAGGAATTTGACCCTTGTGTGCCAATTGGCGGAAGTTCAAACGTGACATACCAAACTCACGCATGTAAGCATGAGGACGACCATCAATCCAGTCGCGGTTGTGCACACGTACAGGAGATGAATCCTTTGGCAAAGCAGCCAAACCGATGAAGTCACCTGCAGCCTTTAATTCAGCACGCTTTGTAGCATACTTTGCAACCAAAGCTTCACGCTTTTGCGCTTTAGCAATTTTTGACTTTTTTGCCATTTTACTTAATCTCCTTAAATGTTACAACTTTACGAAGTTTTGGTGAGTACTTCTTCAACTCAAGACGATCGGGTGTATTACGACGATTTTTTGACGTCAAGTAAATACGTTCACCAGTTTCGTCATTTCCTAGAACAACGTGAATACGCATATTCTTACTCCTTAGTGTGGTTTGTTAAAATTATTTGCTTGTCAATACAAATAATTATTATACATGAACATGACAGCAGTGTAAAGGTATTTTCTAAATTCCTACGAAAATCTGTTCGGAAATTCAATTAAACTGCCATCAGGCTAACTATTTATCAAAAAGTGCCGATTAAAATTGTTTTTCTAAAGGTGGAACAACTTGCTTCTTACGCGAAACAACACCAGGCAAATCAATGACATTGTTCTGTATTTTTTTATCAAATGCACCCTCAATCGCTGCCGCTGCATCACCGAGATACACAGCTTTTGAATTAGAATTTAAAATATCAGTAATGACAAATAAGAAATCTTCGTATCCTTCTTCAACCATTGCCGCTTCAATACCTGATTGCCGTGACAGAACCTCATCAATATCAACTGTATTGACTTGTCCTATGCGGAATTGATGACCACCCATTTCAAATGACTTGGCATCCCCATCAATTAATTCTTTATCTGTACGTGAAGATAAATCTGTTCCAGCCTTTAAAAGTGCCAAACCATATGTTTCATAATCAGTTACACCAGCAATTTGAGCCAGTGCTTCTAAAGCAGGTTGATCATAAGATGTTGTCGTTGGACTTTTTAACAGCAGTGTATCTGAGATAATAGCTGAAGCCATCAAACCAGCAATTTTTGAAGGAATCGTCACATTGGCTTGCTTGAATTCATAATACAAAATTGTTGCTACTGAACCCCAAGGCTTAGCTGTAATATATAAAGGTGTCGTATTTGTAAAGGCAAATTTATGATGATCATAAATCCCCTCAACAACAACATCAGCCAAATTATCAACTGATTGTGCAGCTTCGTTGTGATCAACTAATACAACTGTCTCTGTATCAGCATTTGCAATAACACGTGGTGCAGTTACCGAAAAGTAGTCCAACGCGAATTGTGTTTCGGCATTTGGTGTACCTTGCGCAACTGCTTCAGTATCTTCACCCATTTCATTTAATAAGTAACTCGCAGCAATTGCAGATGCAATTGTATCTGTGTCAGGGTTTTTGTGCCCGAAAACTAAAGTCTTAGCCATTCGTTCATATCTCCTAAAAGTTTATACGTTTATTTTATCAGAAAATGCTTAGTTTGTCGCTTTAATCGTTAGTGGTTTAATATACCATGGTTCCCCATTCTTTTTAACATCAACAACATATTGGCCATTGCCCACACGTTGTGATGGGCGATAATCACTTAATTGCAAATTTTGAGTTTGCCAACGCGTTGTTAAAATTTCTAACGCTGTTTCGTTATTACCAAAAATAGTAGCCGTTGCCACATGATAAGCAACTGTCTTTTTTTGCGTGAAAATCAGGAGTCCTTTATTAGCACGCTTTGACATATTAATTTCTGAAATTGGCATATATTTAAATGCACCGTTCCTAGCAACGATAGCAACCTGCTGAGTCTTATCAGTGATAAATAATGCAGCCATGATAAGATCATCGCCTCGCAAGTCCATTGCTTTAACACCAGCTGTCCGCGGTCCAATTTCTGGTACGTCAGTTAATTTGAAGCGTAGTCCAATACCATGATGTGACAATAACAACACCTCAGGGGTAGCCGTTGCCTTAAAGTATGACACGTTAACAACATAACTCGCATCGGTCTTTAATTTAATTGCCATGGCGGTTTTTTTCTTATAGGCCTTTGGCAACATGTCATTTAAGGTGGTTTGTTTAATAAAGCCATCATTTGAAACAATGGTAAATGCACCACCCTGATCCAATGTATCCACAACAGCGGCCTGAATCACAAACTCATCTGCATGCCAATTCGATAGTTGTTGCGAAAAATGTTCACCAGTATCTTTCCATTTCGAATCTGGTAATTCATGAACTGGTCGATAAATCAGATTCCCTTTATTAGTAAACATAAATAAATGTTGTGTTGTATTTAATTGCCCTTCAAAAACAACCATATCATCATCAGCTAACCCATTATCAGAGTCTGAGGCCTTGTAAGAGCGTATTGATGACCGTTTATAATAACCATTACGAGAAACAAGGACTTGCACGTCTTCTTCTGCAATCGTTACTGCCGTATCAATCACCAAGTCTTCAACTTCCGCTTCAATTTCTGATCGTCTTTGAGAACGGTAGCTTGTTGTAATTGCCGTAATTTCATCGCGAATGACATCATTTAATGCTGATGCTTCGTTAATAATTAGAGTTAATCGGTCAATTTTGGCTGCTAATGTTGCAAACTCTTCTTCCAATTGTGTCACATCCGTATTAGTCAAACGATACAACTGTAACGTGACTATGGCTTCGGCTTGTGGTTGCGTGAATTGAAATTGTGTTATTAAGTTTTGCGTAGCGTCTCTACGATTTTTTGAAGCACGAATTGTAGCTACAACCTGATCTAAGATTGACAACATGCGTATCAATCCCTCAACAATATGTTGCCTTGCTTGCGCTTTAGCTAATTCATAAGCTGAGCGTTTCAACACCACCTCTTTACGGAAACCAAGAAAGGCTTGCAATCCTTGCTTAAGACCAACATGAACTGGTCGTTGATCATGAATGGCCACCATATTAAAATTATAAGCAATCTGTAGATCTGTCTTCTTAAACAAATAAGTTAAAATACCTTCAGCATTAGCATCTTTAGTCAGTTCAATGACAATAGACATCCCTTCGCGGTCTGATTCATCACGCACTTCTGAAATGCCAGCAACCTCTTTATTTAACCGAATGCCATCAATTTTGGAAACTAAATTAGATTTAACTACTTCATATGGTAGTTCAGTGACTTCAATTTTTTTTTTGCCACCTTTTAGTTCTGATATTGCGGTTTTAGCACGTACAACAATTTTACCTCGTCCGGTTTTATAAGCTTTTTTAATACCATCAAGGCCTTGGATTATTCCTCCAGTTGGAAAATCAGGGCCCTTGACGTATCGCATTAAGGTTGACAAAGGTGCCTCAGGATGATCCAATAGGTACGTTAACGCAGCATTAATTTCTTTTAAATTATGTGGTGGAATTTCTGTGGCATATCCTGCTGATATACCAGTTGCACCATTAATAAACAAACTCGGAATACGAGAAGGCAACACTGTTGGCTCATATGTTGTATCATCAAAATTCAAAACCATGTCAACAGTCTCTTGTCCCAAGTCTGCCATCATTTCACCAGCTATTTTTGACAAACGCGCCTCGGTATAACGCATTGCCGCTGCAGGGTCATTATCAATTGAACCGTTATTACCATTCATATCGATTAAAGGTTCACGAACTTTCCAGTCTTGCGATAAGCGTACCATTGCCTCATAAATAGAGGAATCACCGTGCGGGTGAAAATTACCCATGACGTTACCAACAGACTTTGCTGACTTTCGATAAGGATGATCATATGTATTACCATCTTGATCCATCGCAAAAAGAATACGTCGTTGCACTGGCTTCAGCCCATCACGAATATCTGGCAATGCACGTTCTTGAATAATATATTTTGAGTAGCGTCCAAAACGCTCACCCATCACTGCTTCCAGTGAAAGTTCAGTTATACGATCTGCCATATATGCGAATGCCTGCTTATCTCAATTAAGTAGGCCTATTTCCTTTCAAATAAATGAGTTATGTAAAGACCATGCACAATTGTACACGGTTAATTGATATATCATAAAGTACACAATAAAAATCAATTAATTTTGCCAATTTTTTATCACCGGATCACTTGTCACTGATGATTTATCCTTATTATTTTTTTCATGCTGACGGGCTTTTTCAAAAACATCACTTGACTTAGTATCATCGCCATCAACTGTATCCAGAATAGACCCCGCTTCGTCCAAAGTAAAATGAACATTGGCTTCAATCCACTCTCGACGAGGCTCAACTTTATCACCCATCAACGTTGTGACACGCTTCTCAGCTAATACTGCGTCATCAATTTTAACGCGTATTAAAGTTCGTGTTTCTGGGTTCATTGTGGTTTCCCAAAGAAGTGGTGCATTCATTTCGCCAAGACCTTTAAACCGAGTTAACTCATAACGCGCTTCATTTTGGCTTGTAATCGTTTCTAACTCATCGTTTGTCCACGCAAATTTATCGTCAAACTTCTTTGACGCATACTTCACACGATACAGTGGTGGCAACGCAATATAAACACGTCCCGCTTCAATCAAGGGGCGCATATATTTATAAAAGAAGGTTAACAGCAAGGTTTGAATATGAGCACCATCATCATCGGCATCAGTCATAATGATTATTTTATTAAATGCTGTGTCTGCTACCTTGAAATCATTACCAACACCACCACCAATTGCATAGATTAATGTTGATATTTCTTCGTTCTTCAAAATATCAACTAACTTAGCCTTCTCTGTGTTCAAAACTTTACCACGTAGTGGCAAGATAGCTTGAAATTTACGGTCACGCCCTTGTTTAGCAGAACCACCGGCCGAATCACCTTCGACAAGAAAAAGTTCATTACGTTCTGCGTTCTTTGATTGCGCTGGCGCCAATTTACCTGATAGTAAACGTTCTTTTTGACCCTTTGCCTTGCCTGTTCGACTTTCATCACGCGCCTTACGAGCGGCCTCGCGCGCCTCACGTGCACGAATTGCCTTTCGAATTAAGTTCTGACCAAAATCACCATTCTCCATCAAAAAACGCCCAAGTGTTTCGTTGACAACTGAGTCCACAATACCACGAGCTTCAGGTGTTCCTAATTTATCTTTTGTCTGACCTTCGAATTGTAAGAATTGTTCCGGTACTCGCAATGAAATAACAGCTGCTAGCCCCTCTCTAACATCTGTTCCTTCAAGATTTTTATCTTTTTCTTTTAAAAGATTAACCTTTCGTGCATATTCATTGAAAGCCTTAGTCCAAGCCGTTCGAAAACCAACTTCATGTGTCCCACCATCTTGCGTTCTAACATTATTGACAAATGATAATAGTGTTTCAGAATAACCATCATTGTATTGTGCGGCAACATCAACCACAATGCCTGATTGTTCGCCTTCAAAAGTCATCACAGGACCAATGGTGCCCTTATCTTCGTTCAAAAAGCCAACGAAAGCTTCTAATCCCTTTTCATAATGATAAGTCTCCACTCGAGCAGGTTTTACCCGCTCATCAGTCAGTGAAAATTTAACACCTGACATTAAGAAGGCTGATTCACGGAGCCTTTCAGACAAAGTATCATACTTATAGACAACGGCACTAAATATTGTTGGATCTGGCTTAAACGTCACGGTAGTGCCAGACTTCTCTTTAGTCACACCTAAATCCCGCAACGTGCCAACTGGTTGCCCCCCATTAGTAAAATCTTCCTGCCATTTATGGCCATCGCGAACAATGGTAACCTGTAAACTTTCTGATAAGGCGTTAACAACGGATGAACCAACGCCATGAAGGCCTCCAGAAGTAGCATAACCACCTTGACCAAATTTACCACCAGCATGAAGAACAGTTAAAATAACTTCTGGCGTTGGTTTACCCGACTCATGAAGACCAACGGGCATACCACGTCCAAAATCTTGAACAGTAATTGAATTATTTGAATGAATGGTAACACGTATGTCATTACCAAAACCACCCAGTGCTTCATCCACCGCGTTATCAACAATTTCATAAACTAAATGATGCAAACCACGACCGTCTGTCGATCCGATATACATCCCAGGACGTTTACGCACAGCCTCAAGGCCTTCTAAAATTTTTATTGAATCTGAATCATAATGGTTTTTTTCTGCCATGAATACTCATATCTTTCTTAATTTAAAACATTGTCATGATCGAACAGTTGTTCATTTTCATGCATCAATCTATATTATCATAGAGTAAAAATCACATTCTGACAAGTACAAATATTTTATTTTAATTAAGTTACCCCCTCTACTATCTGTTTTTATGATAGAATTAACTCTGTGTTGACGCACAACTATAAGGAGTTCAAATTATGTTTTTAATCATATTAATGTTTATTCTATCTTATCTTCTAGGTTCTCTCATGCCTGGTCTTTGGATTGGTCAAGTCTTTTATCATAAGGATATTCGTGATGAAGGATCCGGTAATATTGGCACAACTAATTCTTTTAGAGTGCTTGGACCTGTTGCCGGTGTTGTCACATTAACATTAGATTTATTAAAAGGCACTGCAGCTGGTTTACTGCCTCTTTTGTTCCATAGTCATATTAATCCGATGTTAGTTGGTATTGCTGCAATTATTGGCCACACTTTCTCAATTTGGCTTAAATTCAAAGGCGGTAAGGCCGTTGCTACCTCAGCTGGCGTGTTACTGGCTTATAACCCTCAATTTTTCATGCTAGTAATTCTAATTTTTATTCTAATATTGATTTTAACCTCTATGGTTTCTCTTAGCGCAATGATTAGTTTCAGTTTTGCTGTCATCACCTCGCTATTCTATCATGATTTCACTTTAACATTTGTTGCTGCAATTTTAACAATTTTCGTTTTTTATCGACATCGTTCAAATATTAAACGTATAAAAAATGGTACAGAAAGTACCGTGCCATTTGGTATCTATGCTATGATTCGTAAAAAAAATAATAAAAAATGACTTTGCTTGGAGCAAAGTCATTTTTTATTGGTGTTGTGTATCAAAAAGAATGGTTACGGGCCCATCATTAACTAAAGAAACTTGCATATCAGCACCGAATTCACCCGTCTTAACCAGCAACCCATTACGTCGTAATGAAGCATTAAACTGATCATATAAATTTGCTGCCAAATCAGGTGCTCCCGCATCTGTAAAACTTGGTCTGTTACCTTTTTTTGTGTTAGCAAACAATGTAAATTGTGAAATAGACAATATTTGTCCTTGAACATCATGAATACTTAAATTCATCCGACCATCGCTATCTTCAAAAATACGTAATCGTTTAATTTTGTGCACTAAATAATCAATATCTGCCTGTGTATCATCATCTGATACACCAACCAGTAGTACATAACCTTGTCCTATGTCACCAAGTTGTTGATTGTTAACAGAGACACTTGCTTCTTTAACACGCTGTAATACAATTTTCATAATTTAAAACTCCTAGATTGTCCATGATTTTCGTGGTTAATGGAAGGTACGTTCCACATCATAAACAGCTGGTAAACTATTGAGTGAATCCATAATTATATTTAATTGCTCACTATTCTTGACACCCAGTGATAATGACACTTGTGCCATACTATTTTTAGTCACATGACCATTAACAGAGTTAACAAATTTTGTTCGATTGTTAACTGTACGCAAAACGTCATTCAATAAGCCATTACGATTTTCGCCATGCACAGTTAAGTCAGCATCATAATTCGGTTTTAGACCCTTTTTATCTTCCCACTCAACATCAACTAACCGTTGCCCCTCAGTTTGAGCAGCACGAATATTTGGGCAGCCAACGCGATGAACAGATATGCCACGTCCCTTGGTGATATATCCTTTTATTTGATCACCTGGAACCGGTGTACAACAACGCCCTAACCGAACTAATAAATTATCAACACCTGCAATAATAATATTATCTGAGGTACCCTTTTGTCGTTGCGTCAGCGCAGTCTCATCACGCTTGATTTCATGCCCTTCCTCCAAAAGTTCCCGTTGTAATTCGGCCGTCTCTACTTCTTGTTGTGCTTCGCGAATGCCCTCTGTGAGTTTATTTGATACACCTGGTACTGCCACATCACCATAACCCATGGCAGCAAACATATCATCATATGAATGATAATGTAGCGCCTCAGCTGCTTTAATTAGATGACTCGTGGTTAACAAATCAGACACGTTAAAACCAGTTTCTCGTAAATGACGTGTCAATAACTCCCGACCTGCTTCGATATTGTCATCACGGTCTAATTGTTTAAAATATTGTTTAATCTTATTACGCGCACGCCGTGTTGAGACTAAGTCTAACCAATCACGACTCGGCTTAGCCGTAGAACTTGTAATAATTTCAATAATATCGCCTGTTTTAATTTTATAATCCAACGGCACGATGCGACCATTTACCTTTGCGCCAGTTGTTGTGATTCCCACATTAGTATGTATCGAAAAAGCCATATCTAGCGGCCCAGCACCCTTAGCCAATTCAAACACATCGCCACGTGGTGTAAAAGCATAGACACGATCACTAAATAAATCACCTTGTACGCCAGCCATGAAATCCTCGGCGCTTTTAGCATCCTCTTGTAATTCTAAGATACCTTGAATCACATTCAAGGCTTGTTGGCTATGGTCGCTAACCCTAGCTTCCTTGTTAGAACCTTTGTTCTTTTTATATGCCCAATGTGCTGCAACACCAAATTCAGCTACTTCATGCATGCTATGTGTTCGAATTTGCACTTCTAAAGGTCGGCCACCTGGCCCGATAACAGTCGTATGTAGACTTTGATAACCATTGGCTTTTGGTAAGGCAATATAATCTTTAAAACGACCCGGCAAAGGCATCCACTTAGAGTGAATGGCGCCCAGTACAGCATATGTATCTGGAATCGTATCGGTCAAAACACGCACAGCTGATAAATCATAAATTTCCTCAAATGCTTTGTGTTTATCAGTCATTTTACGATAAATAGAGTAAATATGCTTTGGTCGACCATAAACACTCACATTGTGCAGTTCTAAATCTTGAATCGCTTTTTGAATTTCGGAAACAGCTTCTTGCACATAACGAATACGTTCATCACGTTTCATATTCATTTGTGAAGCAATACTATGATACTTTTCTGGATCTAAATAACTTAAAGACAGATCCTCGAGTTCCCACTTAATTGTACTAATTCCTAAGCGATCAGCTAACGGTGCATAAATATCTAAGGTTTCGTTGGCAATACGGCGTTGTTTATCTTCACGTAAGGCACCTAATGTCCGCATATTATGCAATCGGTCAGCTAGTTTCACAATGATGACACGAATATCTTTTGACATCGCCAAAAGCAACTTACGGTGATTTTCTGCCAATTGTTCTTGCGAATTTTTATATCGAATTTTACTAATTTTAGTGACGCCATCAATAATCTGGGCAATTGTACGACCAAATTTAGCTTCAACATCTGCTAGTGTTGCTGTTGTATCTTCAACAACGTCATGCAAATAACCAGAAATGACAGTTGCAGTATCCATTTTGATTTCAGCTAAAATGCCTGCAACTTGGATAGGATGAACAATATAAGGCTCACCAGATTGACGTAATTGTTTTTTGTGCAAATCAGACGCCCACTCATAAGCCTCTTTTACTTTTGCAGTATCAGATTCTGACATGTATCGTGATACTAACGTCAGTACCTCTTCACCTGTATACTTTTTTGTTTTAGCCATAATTTTAAACATACCAAATCAATCATATATTGCCATTGAATTGATATTTTTTCCCCTCATATATTCCGGAAGACACATCACTATTTTAAAAACCGCAGTATGCCTTTTGACGTTTTTTATACGTATTTTAATTATAATAAAAATTTAATGTTTTCACAAGACTAGTCTTATAACGTGCATATTTTAACAAATAGGCATAAACTAGTAATATCATTTTTAAAAAGAGGAATCACTATATGTCTAAAAGTACCAAAAAAACGTCAGATGCCGAATTTCTTTGGCAACGTAACGTTTTTGTTCTTTGGTTTGGTGTGTTTATGACCGGTATTGCACTAAGCGAAGTGATGCCATTTTTAGCACTCTACATTGACACATTAGGCCATTTTAATAAAAACCAACTTAGCTTTTACTCTGGTGCCGTTTTTGCAATTTCATTCCTTGTTACCGCTATTGTGTCTCCTTTTTGGGGTAAATTAGCTGATCGTAAGGGTCGAAAACTCATGTTATTACGCGCTGCAATTGGCATGTCTCTTGTGATGTTTTTGATGGGAAATGTGACTAACGTCTGGCAACTTTTCATATTACGCGCCTTGCAAGGTGCGATGGGTGGTTTTATATCAAATGCTAATGCTTTAGTTGCCACACAAACACCTAAAAAGCACGCTGGCAAAGCGCTTGGTATTTTAGTTACTGGCATGACTGCTGGCAATTTAATCGGTCCCCTGTTTGGTGGCCTCTTGGCGACCTTTTTTAGCTATCGTATGTCATTTCATATCACCGGTGTTATTTTATTCTTAGTATTTCTAGTAACCCTATTTCTTGTTAAAGAAACACCACAGATCATGTCAAAAGATAAAAATACTCCGGAAATACCGAATATATGGCAACATGTACCTGATAAACGACTCATTGTTGGCTTATTTATCACCACGATGTTGATACAAACTGTTAATACATCCATCAATCCTATTATTAGTTTGTTTGTACGTGAATTAATGAATCATGCATCTAACACAACCTTCATCGCCGGCGTAGTTGCAGCCATGCCAGGCATTGCGACTGTTATCGCGGCCCCAACTTTTGGTCGCGTTGGCGATCATGTCGGCACAGCACGCATGATTAAAATAGGCTTTGCAGTAGCTATCGTCGCCTTCATACCAACTGCATTTGTGACAAGTATTGGCATGCTCATGTTTTTTCGTTTTCTAGTGGGTATTAGCGATGCTACAATGCTACCGGCTGTTCAAACATTATTATCAAAAAAATCGCCAAAAGAAATGACTGGGCGTATTTTTAGTTATAATCAAAGCTTTCAATCTTTAGGGTCTGTCATGGGCCCAATGTTTGGGGCTCTGATTGCTAGTAAATTTGATTATCGTGGCATTTTTATTTTTAGTGCTGGTCTCATTGTTATCAATGCTGTTTTATTTAACATCACAACACGAAATAGCCAACTAACAACTCATTAACTGGTAAACTTGCCTACCTAGTGACTTTAAATAAATAAAAGACCAAGTATGCACAGATACTTGGCCTTTTATTCATTTATTCAAGAAAAAATCATAACATAATTTGTCCAGTCTATAACCATAGTTGCAATTTTGTCTGCTCAACATACAAATTTGTCCAACGTTGCAAGGGAACAAAATCATGCCGTTGGCTAAATTTCAACTTTTCAACCCCTATCACGGCAACTGCTTGACCTGTTTCTGTTATAAATATTTGACCAATCTTTTTGAATTGGCCTTTTGTATGTTTTCCGGTTCGCCAAATATGAGGCATCGATTCAGCACGAGGAACGTATTGTCCAGAAGCATCTTGATTCAGGGTAACACCAGTAAAAACATGTACAGTATATTTTTTACTATCACCCATAGCGTTGCACACTCACACCTATTTCAAATCTTGTCCCATCTATCACTTTATTCGGCTGTAGATGCAAACGATAATTGACATCAGAAGCTATCATGCCTAATTGATCCGTCATTAAACGCGCATTAACTGTGGATAATATCACGTGGTCCTCCTCAGTCATCTCCTCAATCGCTGCTCTGATAGTGAGACGAATCCATTGAATCTGCATGGCTTTTGTTAAATACGCTACCTGACCAAACGGCATTGGCCGCAACCACGTATCATGTCCAATATTTGATATATCAACATGTTCTTTCCAATGTATCGTATTCTGATGCCAAATCACTTGATATACACCTGGATTATCAATATGTGTTGCCAAGTGATCATCTGGCATTTTGGCGATTTGAGGAATGATACGCATCTCACCTGCCATATGTTGGGTCACATTTATTGGATAACTATCATGCCCATCATAAAAAAAATTCAAAGCAAACTCTGACTGATTTTCATTGGGCCCATTGGGGGTATGCCGTTCTTTTGGTAGGATAACCACACGCTGCCCCAAGTTACGCAAAGCTTTTATCAACTTTCGTCGATTACCTGGAATAACAATAAACTGTGGTTTTTCGAGTTCCACCACGCGCATAACATCTGAAATTTCAAGTGGCTCAAGATATTGTTTATCTGCCAAGTGTGGTAACAAGGTTGCATCACTTGGATTATTATTCATAATAATAGTTGGATACTGTAGACGCCGTAATTCAGACAAAGTTATCGTTGTCGCATAACCGCCCGATGCTGCATCCCCCATACGAAAAGCACCTGATCCAATGACTAATACGGCATTTTCATGAATTTGGACGGACTCATTTTCTGTTTCATATGTTGCATAGTATTGACGCGCATTTTCTGGAAATTCACCAGCCGAGGGTTCCACTGCCTTGTAAGAAACGCTAATATTATTTTCTTTTGCTAATGTACGAATGATATTAAAATCCGTATGCCAAAATCGAGCCAATAAACCATCTGATAAACCATATCGCTTACCACGCCTCAAAGACTGAATATTATCTGTATCCGCTTCAATTTCAACTTCAAGTGTATGCAAATGTTTTAATTGATAAAAATAAAATTCGTCAATAGCGGTCAATTCAGCAAGCTCATCTATCTCATAACCACGTCTAATTGCTTCAATGAGTAACAAAACACGATTATCTTGTGGATGAATAAGTTGTTGTATGAGTTCATCATCATTAATATTAGCCATATTCGTCGGTGAAAAACTAGCATTATTGAAGTGCGCTGATCTGATAGCTTTTTCTAATGATTCAATAAACGTCCGACCAAAGCCAAGTGTGGTACCAATAGATTTCTGAACACTATTAAGTTGCCTTTTAACTGACACACCTGCTTCTGCTAATTCACCAAACGGGAATACTGGCAATTTCACAACAACATGATCCATCATCGGTTCCATCATCGCAGCGTTAATACCAAAATTATGCGGTAATACAATATCTTCTAATGCAATGCCCATGGCTAAATTAACCGCCACAAGCATTGTTGGATAACCTGTCGCAAGTGCCATTCGTGTGGCCATTTGATCAATGTAAGGCGACACCTTAATGATATAAATTCTACGCGTCTCATCGTCAACTGCAAATTGCACATGCATAATACCTTGTAGCCGTATCATATCTGCTACTCTAAAGGCATAATCGCGCATTTTACCAATAAGTTGATCTTGAATTGTTAAAATCGGCGATACGCTCAACGAATCTGACGTATGAATACCAATAGGGTCCATATCTTCACTAGCCCCAATTTGCATTTTATTGCCACGAAAATCACGTAACACCTCTAAACTAACTTCTTTTAGACCGTTAATTGCTCGTGAAATAATAACTTCTTGTGTCACAGACTGAACTTTTGCCAGATTAATTGCCTCTTCAAAATCATCCAAACGCTCTACCACATGACGCGTATTTGTTTGCTTCGGATGTAAAGCACGAACCATCAATGGTAATTGTAGTTCTCGTAATAATTCATTAGCCTCATCTTGAGCTTTTACTACATAATTATTAATAACAGGCAGCCCATGATCTGACATAAATGCTGTCATTGCAGGTAAATTGTTCACTTTGAGCAGCATATCAATGGTTAATCCCAATGTGTGTGGCACTGTACCATCACCATGCGTCCAGCTCTGTACCACTTCTGCCCATAATCTCAATGATGATTGTCCACCAAATAGTGGCGCAACCGTATCAATTTGATGTTCTCGAATAATGTTCTTGATATTTTCAACGGTCAGTTGCTGCCAAAACGTTGTCGCCGCTAGGCTTTCAAGAGATAAAGCATAGGGATTTTCATCAATCACAAAAACCTCGACACCATGACCACGTAATTCAGGCATGACCTGATAAATAGCAGCATCATGCTCAGCTTCACGTCCAAAGTCATTAGACCCTGCACCTATAAATAAAACTTTTTTAATTTCTTTGTTAATTGTACTGTTCGACATAATCTTCTACCGTTTCAAAAAAATCAGCAAATACAGCCGTTGCTTCAAGTGGGCCCGGTGCCGCATCTGGAAAAAATTGGACACTAAACGCTGGAAATTCACGATGCCGCAACCCTTGAACAGCACCATCCACCAAATCACGATAGGTCACAAATAGCTTCTTTCGGTTAATGGTCCCCTCATCTACAGCATAGCCCTGACCTTGCATGGCATAAAATATTTGACGAGAAATGATTTCTTGAATCGGATGGTTCATACCATGATGTTCTGACGGTAATGGTTTAAGTTCTGCGCCATTTGCCAAAGCAAATAACTCATGACCTAAACCAATTCCTAACATTGGTACTTTTGACTGTAACACTCTTATCAACGTCAAAACGCTTTCTGGTAATGTTCTAGGATCGCCTGGTCCCGTAGATAAAATAATACCGTCAGGGTCTAAAGTTAAAACTTCTTCTACACTAGTCGTGTAAGGCAATACCGATACATTGGCATCATAATCACCTAACATGCGTAAAATACCGTGTTTTAGTCCAAAATCAATGACAACAATATGACGACCTCTACCAGGGTTAGCATATGCTTTTGGGGTCGCTGTATTTTGAACCTGCTTATTAGTTAAAACAGTTGCCACTAATTGGTCTACAGCGTGCTCATCTGCATAGTCAACGATTGTTGCCTTTTGTGGCCCTGTTTCACGTAAATGACGAATGAGTTGCCGAGTATCTACTTGGTATAGGCCTGGAATATTATGCTGTTTTAAAAATCGATCCAAATTCATACGACGTTGACGATTGACAGAGACTTCAGCTAAGTCATGAACAATCATGCCGCTAATCGTTGGTTTTACTGATTCATATGCCTCCGCATGAATGCCGGCAGCACCAATAACCGGCATCGCAAAAACAATCATCTGCCCATCATAAATAGGATCAGTAATGATTTCTTGATAGCCAGTCATGGCTGTATGAAAAATAATTTCTCCAAATGTAGTTGCTGGCGAACCAAAACCAAGGCCTTGAAATATCGTACCATCTTCAAGGATTAAGTGACGTTTCATCATGTTTTTTAATATGTACGACTCTTTATCTAAATCAACTAAATAAGACGCACAGTCTCCTATCAGTGTACAATTTCAACCGCATCACGGCCATCAATTTCTTGAACGAAAACTTTAATTTTTTCGTTTTGAGCTGTTGGAATATTTTTACCAACAAAATCTGCACGGATTGGCAGTTCTCGATGCCCACGATCAACCAAAACCGCTAAAGAAATTGTTTTTGGACGGCCAATATGAATCAAGGCATCCAACGCTGCACGAATCGTACGGCCAGTAAATAAAACATCATCAATTAGTACGATGTTTTTATCAGCAATATTCGTTCTCTCTTCATCATTTAATCCTAGGCTATCATCATGATTTAAAACATCATCGCGGAAATTTGTAATATCAATTGCCATAACAGGAATTTTCACTTCTTCGAGTTGTTCCAATCTACTTGCGATACGATGAGCTAAAAACTCACCACGAGTTTTAATCCCTACAAGAACCAAATCTTGGCCCCCCTTGTTACGTTCAATAATTTCATAAGTAATACGCGTTAATGCACGCTGGAGAGATGCATTATCAAGCACTTCTTTATTTGCCATAGTAATTTTAATACATGACTATTTGTCACATATTCTCCTTCCAAATTAAATATCGGTTTGATTAATCGGTGTGAGTGTTGCCAAAGCTTCCTGAAAATAGGTTGGTAGTGAACTATCAAATCTCAATTCTTCACCAGTTGTTGGTTGCGTTAATGACAATGTTTTAGCATGCAACAACTGTCCCATTAGAGATACGTCAGCTAATTTTTGCGCATTTCCGTAAACCGGATCTCCTACTATAGGATGTCCAATATAGGTTAAATGCACGCGAATCTGATGTGTACGTCCAGTTTCTAAACGCACCTTTAATAACGTGAAACCAACATAGCGATGAACAACTTCAAAATGTGTTATTGCCTCACGCCCACCTACTTGAACAGCTTGCCTCTTACGATCAACTGGATGACGTCCAATTGGTGCGTTGATTGTACCTGAATCTTCAGAAAATTCACCACGCACTAGCGCATAATAAATACGATCATTTTTATGCGCTTTTAATTGTGCAGACAAGGCTTTGTGTGCAACATCGTTTTTAGCAACCATCAATAAGCCACTTGTATCGCGATCAATACGGTGGACGATTCCCGGCCGAAACGTGCCATTAATTGTCGACAACGGTGCGTGATGTAGTAAAGCATTGACAAGCGTTCCTGAAGAATGTCCGGCAGCTGGGTGAACTACCATCCCCTGTGGCTTGTTAACCACTAAAATATCGTTATCTTCGTAAACAATATCAAGTGGTATATCTTCAGCAATAATCTCAGTTGAAGCCACTTCAGGCGGAAAAATGCTAATTGTGTCTCCCACGCTGACTTTATAAGAGCGTTTTACTTTATTATTGTTAACCAAAATATGCCCATTTTGTAACCATTCCGCTAATGTTGTCCTTGAGTATTGTAAGTCCTCTTTTGCCAAAATAGCATCAATACGGCCAACTTGCGTTGTAATATTAATTATTGTTTTTTCCATCATAGATATTCATATATTCCTTAATCTGATTCGCAATATTTTGACTCAACAAATATTTACGTACACGCCCAGCACGTGTAAATGACAAGACACGCCCCTTTAATTGCCAATTTTCTATGGCTGTCAAAGAGATTTTTTCGTAATCTGACACAAAGACGCGTCCTAAAAATAATTGTGAGCCGGCAACATAAATACGTCGACGTAAAATTAGTGCGACGCCTAAGGCTAATACCGCTAAAATATACGCCATTGAAATGATTTCAATTTTAAATGCCATTTCACCCCATACAATTATGCCAGCCATCAGAAAGATTAGCCACCATAACCAGCCAATTTGTCCTGCTATATCTAATGGTTGAAAAAAACCGCGTTTAGGTACCATATTTTGCCTCTACTTTGCTTAGCTATTTTAAATTTGTTGTCTGGTCTATCATCATGAGTTGCTACTCTTTATTTTACCATGTATTTTAATTGAATTTGGATAACTTTCCTTAGAAAACACGGTATAATTTAATCTAGAAACATTTTTTCAAATTTAACATACTAGTCGAATGGGAGAACTAATGTCTTGATAACCCTTTATTTTGATGCAGCTCGTCATGTCACGTCTGGTTTGAGCGCTGCTGGTGCAGTTATGATTATTAATAAACAGCAAAAACAACTTAAAACACGTATTCGGATGACAAAAGATAATCACGAAGCTGAATTTTATGGCTTAATTTGGGCACTACAGCAATTACCAAATACGACTGATATGCTACAAATATACAGCGACTCACAAATTGTAATTGATGCACTTCATAAAAACTACGCTAAACATTACCAACCGCTTGTCGATATTATTATGTCCTTATTAGCCTCACATACGATTGTGTTAAGCCAGTGGATTCCTGAAAAATCTAACCTTGGCGCTCATAATCTTGCATTACAAGCACTAAAAAATAGCCACGCCAGATAAACTTTTTTAGTCTATCTAGGGTATGGCTATTTTTGTTAATTTTAAGCTGTTAATAATGTCTTAGCAAGGTAGAAGCAACCTAAGATACCAGCATTGTCACCATTTGCTACGGGTACAATGTAATCATCTAAATCCGGCACTTCTAAGTAATCACTCATTTGTTCAGCAAAGCTTTCGCGAATGAGTGGGAACAAAATATCACGATGTGGTACACCGCCACCAAATATAATTTTTTCAGGACGTAAGATCATCGTATAATCTAATGCAGCTTGTGCTAAATAATAAGCTTCAATCTTCCAAGCTAAATGATCATCAGGTATTTCTTTTGCACTCATTTGCCAACGTGCTTCAATCGCTGGTCCAGCAGCTAACCCTTCTAAACAATTGTCGCCATGGAATGGACAATGGCCTTCATACGTGTCTTCTGGGTGCTTTTGTAAGAAAATATGTCCCGCCTCAGGATGACCGTAACCACTCACGAGGTGGCCACCAGAAACGATTCCGGCACCAACACCGGTACCAACTGTCAAATAAACCATGTTATTAACATCTTTTGCAGCACCAGTTTCAAATTCTGCCCAACCAGCACCGTTAACATCTGTTGTCCAGAAATAAGGGATATCACGCCATGCTTTCATACGTCCCAAAAAGTCATAGCCTGACCAGCCACGTTTTGGTGTATCTAAGACATAACCATATGTTTTAGAGTTAGTGACAATATCAATTGGACCAAATGCTGCAATGCCAATCGCATCAATGTTATCAAATTGATCAAAGAACGCAATGACCTGATCTAGTGTTTTTTCACCATCCAATGTCGGAAAAGCTGAACGTTCAATGACATTATAATTTTCATCAGCAACAGCTACAACAAACTTTGTGCCACCTGCTTCAATTGCACCTAATAAACCCATAATTTTACCCCTTTGTCTATATACAACCTACAACCGTTTCAATAAAAACGATCTGTGCGCCATGTTTACCTCGGCTAGTGACAAACCTAAAACCAACGAAATGTCATTACACTGAGTCCATCATCAGTATAAACTTCAATCACATCAATGTCTACAATCAATATTAAATTATTCACATGACCAGTGATTTGACGTTGCTCAATTTCATCAGATTCCCACTGACGGCGTGTCACAATAACGGTGTCACCCTGTCGCTCTAATGTCGTGTGCTCACCAAATTGTATACGCCAATCATCGACTGTTTCTATTATATATTGACCAGTATCAACATGAGTAAAGTCTTTTAATACTTTAGGATTCAAAATTTCTGTAATGGGTTTTTGAACTAACCTGTTATCCACATCAACATGCAATTCGCGCGGTAAACTTAAAACGTGTACCCACTGCTGTTTTGCAATAGTTGGTACCAATTCTTCCCGTTCGGGCGTCATCATGCCAGCCCATCCCCACATAATACGCCGACCATCTGGCGCAATTAGAGTTTGTGGCGCATAAAACTCTAATCCCTTATCTACTTCCAAGAATTCAGTTGATACATCAAATTGTGCCGTTGTTTCATTAAATTCACCAATAACATAACCTGTATTATGAATATTTTCATAACGATGATTTTTAGCGTCTGGCGCCAATCCTTGTGGTGAGAACATTAAAATTTGTTTGCCATCAACTTCAATAAAGCCCGGACACTCTAACATATAACCACGAACATCTAGTAACTGGTCACCTAGTATTGATCCACGGTAGTGCCAATGATTAAAATCGGTAGATTCATAAACAATGATATCACCAACATTATCATCATGTTGTGCACCTAATATTAGAAAATAATGCCCATTTTTACCTTGCCAAACCATAGGATCTCGTACGTTTTTTGTAAATCCCTCTGGATGTGGTAATAATTCACCCAATTTTTCAAAATGAATGCCATCGTCGCTGACTGCCCACATTTGAGAAGACTTCACACTATGACCAGCACTATCCCGCACATTACCTGTATAGAAGACATATAACCGGTCATTGTGAACAAAGGCTGCTCCTGAGTAAATACCTGCACTATCTAAATTTTCAAGTGAGGGTTCCAAGGATGTTTCAACACGTCGCCACGTTTTTAAATCATCGGAAACAAAGTGTCCCCATACCTTATAAGTATGGTCACAGGCGTGTGGGTTCCATTGATAAAACACATGGTATTGCCCCTTAAAATACACCAAACCATTCGGGTCATTTAATAACCCTACAGACGGATATAAATGATATTTTTCAAAAGCGACTTGATCGTTTGTTACTAGCATTAAACTCCCCTTTAAGCATTTGCGGATGCGATAGTTTCAGAACCGGATTCAACCTCTGGCACAGCCGTCATCACAGTGTCAGTAGTTTGAACTGTGTCTCCAAATGTCGCATCCAGTGCCACGTTTTTAAAATCATTAGTATTTGTAACAATAACCATTGTTGTTACTGGGTAACCAGCATCTGCAATAATTTGTTTGTCAAAAGCGCCAAGTAACTGACCCTTTTTAACCTGCTGTCCTTGTGTTATTTCACTAGTAAAACCTTGCCCTGCCAAATTCACTGTATCAATACCAACATGGATTAACACTTCAACACCATCCGTGGTCTTGATGCCATAAGCATGTTTTGATTCATATGCAACTGTAATTTCACCATCTGCAGGTGCGAATATTTTATTATCGGTCGGTTCAATGGCAACACCTTTACCCATCATACCACTCGAAAAGACAGCATCACCAACAGTTTTGATATCAACAAGTTGTCCTACTACTGGCGCAGCTATTCCAAAACCCTCGGCATGTGTAATAGGCTCTGTTGTCTCTGCTTCTTGCGCAACGGTTTCATCAGTAGCTGGCATATGTGAGCGGCCATAGACATAAGTTGCGACAAATGATAATGAGAAACTAACGATAACTGCGATGAAGAAACCAACCCACTGGTTTGCAGGAATAGCGATAAAACCAATCAAGCCGGCTGGTCCAAGTGACGATGACATCACTTTGAATAGTCCCATCACAAGACTAGCAATACCTGATGCCCCCAATGCGATGAAGAAAGGGAAGCGATACTTCAAATTAACACCAAACAACGCTGGTTCTGTAATTCCTAACATAGCCGAAGCACCGGCTGATGAAGACAAAGCGCGTAACTTTGTATTGCCCTTTGCCAAGAAGTAGACAGCAAATGTCGCAGCACCTTGCGCAACGTTAGCAGCCGTGGCGATTGGGAAAATAAAGTCACCACCTGTTTTAGAAATATTAGCCAACAGTTGCGTTTCGATTGCCGGAAAACTTTGATGCAAGCCAGTAATCACAATTGCTGAATAAAATGAACCAAACACACCATAACCAATAAACCCAAATGTTGTTACCAACCATGTTAAGCCATCTGTAATACCGTTTGACACAATACGCAACACTGGTCCTACAACAATGAATGTCACAAACCCAGTGATCAACATCGCAAGCATAGGCGTAAATGTGAAATCAATGGCACCTTTTAAATGCTTATGGAAGAACTTTTCCAATGTTGCTAGTATAAATGCGACACCAATCACAGGCAAAACTTGACCTTGATAACCAGCCTGAGCAACTGATAGCCCGAATAAGTCCCATGTTGGCATTTTACCACTAGCAACAGCTTCAGCTACACCGTAACCATTGATTAAACTTGGCATAACTAACATCATGCCTGCAGCAGCACCTAGAATCTCACTACCGCCAAATCGACGTGTAGCTGTGATACCAATTAAAATAGGCAAAAAGGCAAATGGTGCAGATGCCATCAAATTAACCATTTCTGATAAACCAGTGATCTGTGGGAACATTTGAACAAGTGACTTTGGTCCAAACATTCCGGCACCTGTCAAAATGTTATTCAATGCCATCAACAAACCACCGGCAACCAATGCAGGAATCAAAGGCACAAATATATCAGATAGGACTTTGATTAAATCCATTAAAGGATTTTTCTTACCCGACTTTGCGGCAATTTGTTTCAAATCATCAGGCGTGGCTTGTTTAACACCCGTTATTTTAACAAATTCATCATACACACCATCAACATCACCAGGACCAATGATAATTTGATATTGACCATTAGCGTTAAATGTGCCTTTAACATCTGGATCATTATCTAATGCAACTTGATCAATTTTGTTGACATCCTTAACAACCAAACGTAATCTGGTGGCACAGTGAGCTGCAGCAACAATATTATCCTTATCTACCGTCTTTGCAATGCGCTTCGCTACTTCATTATACTTCATTGTCTTTCCCCTACTCTTCTAAAAAGTGAGATATATTCCGTTTCAGCATTGAGTTTTACGGAACCGGTTCTTTATTACACTTTTATTGTAACCGCTTACATAACTATTTGCAAGTACTTTATTTATTACAATTATGTGACAACGTTTAATTTAATTTTCTGATATGATTAAGAGTATGAATAAAAAGATTACAATTAATGATATTGCAACGTTAGCCAATGTTGCAAAAAGCACTGTTTCGCGTTATTTAAATGGTGGTTCTGTTAGTGTTCACACACGCGCGAAAATTGATGATATTGTGGCAAAATATAACTACACACCTAACACTTTTGCACAAAGTTTAAAACAACAAACAAATCATACAATTGGTGTTATTGTGCCACGACTTGATTCTATTGCACAATCCGATATGTTGAGAGGGCTTGACGAACTCAATAAAGATGACACTTTTTTGATTATCAATGTCTACCAAGATAGCGCACGGGAATTGGCTGCCATTGAAAAATTGCACTCTCAAAATGTCAGCGGTCTTATCATATTGACAGCCAACCTAACAGACGACATCCGATCAATTTTGGAAGCTTCAGAATTGCCAACTGTTATTCAAGGTCAAGATGAACCAGGCTTCAATCGGATTATCATGAATGACATCAATGCTGGTAATGTTGTCGGTGACTACCTCAAAACTTTAGCACCACGAAATGTCTTACTCTTAAATGTCGATGATCGTTTAGATCGTGCGGTTGGTCATGACCGTTTTGTCGGCATAAAATCAGCGTTATCAGACATTCCTCATAAGGAAATCATCACTGACTTTAACATGACAGATGCCAAGGAGGCTGCAAAATTAGCAATGGCAAATGAAACATTTGATCTTGTTATTGGGGCAACTGACCGTATTGTTGTTGGTGCCATGCAAGCGGCTTTTTCTCTCAAACAACAGCCACGTTACATCGGATTTGGCCAGTCTTTTTTCAGTGAAACCGTATCTCCTAATCTAACAAGTTTTGAATTTAGCTATTTTGAAACTGGAAAAGCACTTTATCGCTTATTTCTTAAAGTTCGAGACAATACACCGGCAAAAGCACAACGGATTGTCATCGATGGTCATTTAGTAATTCGCGATTCAACAATTTTATGATAGGAAGTAAATAAAGAGCCGCTAACAATTAATGTTAGCGGCTCTTTATTTACTTATTTACGCATCGCTTTTCAACACACCACCAACAGCATAATGGTCCTTTGGCATTTCACGAAGGATCACATGGACAGCTTCTCGGCTGGCACCGGCGTCTTCAACAATGACATCAGTAATATCTTTTACCATTTTAGCTAATTGTTCGTGTGTTCGGCCTTCTAATAATTCAACTTGTACAATGGGCATATTTTTCTCTTTTCCTTTGACTATTTGTCATCTTCAATTTTATCCAGTTGCGACTCTAGTTGTTGCTCTGCTTCTATTTGTGCGGTAATTGTTTCAAGTTTGGGAACAGACACAGCTTGCCGCATTTGCAGTTGTCGGTCCGCATCAAAGAATTCACCTGAAACGCTGACGGTACTCAATAAGTTAATAAATGCTTTAGGATCTGATTTGTGGACAATTTCTTGCATTTCTACTAACTCATATCGGGACAGTACCATCATCAAAGTGGCTGACTCTCTTTTAGTATAGGCCCCTTTAGAAGGTAAGATTGTAATGCCACGAATAAGATCGCGATGCAATGCCTCGACAACCTCATCACCTTTAGAAGTCACAATCAATGCTGTTAGCTTTTGATACCCTGTATATAACGCATCAACCGCGCGTCCGGTAGCATATATACCAATTAATGTGAACAGTGCGTTTTGCCATCCTATAAACGCACCCGCAACAATAACAACGACAAAATTAATACCATTCATCAATGCACCAATTGATTTACCTGTACGTTTTTGAACAACCATAGCAATAATATCCATGCCACCTGTCGAAAAGCCATAACGCATAGCTAAACCAATTGAGATACCTATAAGCAAGCCACCGAATAACGAAGCTAATAATGGATCTGTTGTCAATGCTTCCGTAGGTGCCAAAATTTGTATGACTGAAACAGTTATAGAATTGATGAAACTTAAAATCGTAAATCGACCACCAATCAATTTCCAACCAATAATACCAATTGGAATGTTGAAAATCATGATAAATGTTCCAGTCTGTAATTTCATGTGGAAAACATATTCAAACAGCAACGATAGCAATTGTGCGACACCATTAAATCCACCCGAAAAAACATTATTAGGTATGAGAAATGCATTCAAAGCTAAAACTTGAACACAAGTACTAGCAATAAAAACGGCGGCTGTCAGTAGCACCTTTCGCCAATTAATCGTTATTTTCTTCATATCAACATCACACTCCTCAAACTTACTAAAACACTTCCCCTATCATAACAAAAAAGCTACGAAATGTCGTGGCTTTCGTTTGGTGCGTTATATATTTAGGAGACAAGTTTTAATAGTTTTCAAAATAGGCGTCAGTTTCCCACTGCGATACAACTTGACGATAAGAAGTGTACTCAATTTTTTTAGCTTCGATGAACTTATCTGCAATATGATTACCAATCGCTGAAACAATCATATCATCTACCGCAAGTTCGCGAACAGCAGCGAGTAATGTATCTGGCAAATCAGTAATACCAGCTTTTGTGCGTTCGTCTTCATCCATTAAATAGATATTTTTATCAACAGAAGCTAACGGCTCTAGCTCATTTTTAATGCCATCCAACCCAGCTGCTAACACTGCTGCCAAAGTTGTGTAAGGATTAGCTGTCGGATCAACTGAACGTAATTCTAAACGTGTTGACTTACCACGTGAGGCAGGAACACGTACCATTGGTGAACGGTTAGAAGCAGACCATGCAACATAAACTGGTGCTTCAAATCCTGGTGTGAGTCGTTTATAAGAATTAACAGTTGGATTTGCTAGTGCTGTAAATGCTGTTGCATGAGCTAATATGCCACCTAAGAAATTGTAAGCCGTCTTTGACAATCCCATTTCATCTGACTTATCTTCAAAAACATTATCAGTATCACGGAAAAGTGACATATTTGTATGCATACCTGAGCCATTGATACCAGATACTGGCTTTGGCATAAATGTTGCGTAATAACCATTTTTACGGGCAATCGTCTTAACGACTAACTTAAACGTTTGAATATTATCTGCTGCTTCTAAAGCAGAAGCATACTTGAAGTCAACTTCATGTTGGCCTTCGGCAACTTCATGATGGGCAGCTTCAATTTCAAAGCCCATTTTTTCTAATGTTAACACAATCTCACGACGAACATTTTCACCTTTATCATGCGGTGCTAAATCAAAATAACCACCCTTATCATTAAGTTCAGTCGTTGGATTACCGTTGGCATCTAACTTAAATAAGAAAAATTCTGGCTCCGTACCTACATTGAAGGCAGAGAATCCTGCATTTTTAGCTTCTTCCAAGACATGCCGCAATGCATGACGTGGATCACCAGCAAACGGTTCGCGGTCTGACGTATAAACATCTGCAATTAGGCGAGCAACGTTACCACCATGGCCATCTGTTGCCCAAGGGAAAATCATGAATGTTGATAAATCAGGATATAAATACATATCAGATTCATTGATACGAACAAATCCCTCAATAGATGAACCATCAAACATTAAATTATTGTTTAATAATTTGTCCAATTGAGATGTAGGAACTTCAACATTCTTAATTGCACCAAGAACATCTGTAAATGTTACACGAATAAATTCCACATTTTCGTCTATAACTAGTTGCTTGATTTCTTCTTTAGTGAATAACTTTCGTGCCATGATTTCCCTTTCTTCATAAAGCCTTGTGAGACAACAACTACAATTAAAATTAGCGATTAAAACGGCCAATTTGAGCAAATTCTTTTTGCAACGACCGCCGTAATGCTGATTCCGAATCTTGTTTTTCAACTGCCTTCCGGCGCTGTTTTGCAAAAATTTCCTGAATGTCCTTTATCGAGTCACCGGCATCTAAAAAATCTCTAATCTCAAGTAACCGATCCACATCATTTAAAGAAAATCGACGCTGTCCACCTTTACCACGGCTTGGATCAATCAGCTCATTTTGCTCATAATAACGAATTTGTCTATCGGTTAACAATGTGAGATCACGTACCGTGCCAATGGGTAAAATCGCTAAATTTCTTCTCAGCTCACGTTCGCTCATTTAACAACCTCCGTTAACATACTTTTATTCTAATAGATATTTAAAAGTTGTGCATATATATGTCAGGTTTTATGACATGAATACTAAAATAAAAAACAGATTAGTGCATTTCTATTTTGCTTCATACCATGTGTTGCCAGAATGACTTTCGACGAGCATGGGTACATCCAACACCACGGCAGAATCCATCACACGCGTAACCAATTCAGATAATTCCGCTATCTCATCGCTAGGTGCTTCAAAAATAAGTTCATCGTGCACCTGTAATAGCATACGTGCTTGCATGCCATTTTCTTGTAGTGCATCAGCCACTTTAATCATTGCAATTTTAATAATATCTGCTGCAGATCCTTGTATGGGTGAATTCATAGCCGTACGTTCTGCAAAACTTCGCAAATTGAAATTTTTTGAACCAATTTCTGGTAAATATCGTCGACGTTTAGCAATTGTTTCTATGAACCCTTGTTCATGGGCCTTTGCTTTAATTTGAGTCATCCACTCGTGAATTTTAGGGAACTCCTGAAAATAAGTCTCGATAAAACGTTTCGCTTCAGCACGTGAAATACCTAAATTGTTAGCTAACCCAAAATCAGATATGCCATAAACAATACCAAAATTAACTGCTTTTGCCGTCCGCCGCATCAATGGGTCTACTGGCACGTTATCATCTAGACCGAACACTGCACGAGCTGTTTCTGCGTGGATATCTTCACCATTTAAAAAGGCCTGCTGCATATTTTTATCGCCAGTCATATGTGCTAAAACACGCAATTCGATTTGTGAATAATCTGCGCCAAAAATTTGCCAGTCTGGTTGACTAGGAACAAATGCTGTTCTAATTTTTCGACCTGCCTCTGTTCGCATCGGAATATTTTGCAAATTAGGGTCAATTGATGACAGCCGCCCAGTTTGTGTTAATGTTTGCAAAAATCGTGTATGAATTTTACTGTCTTTTTCATGTACAACTGATAATAAGCCATCAACATAAGTAGATTTCAATTTAGCTAGTTGCCGATACTGTAAGATGTGATCAACAATGGGTGCCTGTGGCGCCAGTTTTTCTAATACATCTACAGCGGTTGAATAGCCAGTTTTTGTTTTCTTAATTACTGGCAAGCCCATTTTCTCAAACAGGAGAATACCAAGCTGTTTTGGAGAATTAATATTAAAAACTTCACCTGCTTCAATGAATATCGCTTCTTTTATGGTATCAATGCGTTCCTCAAGATCAGTTCCAATCTCACGTAATCGTGTCTGGTCAATTTTAATCCCACGATATTCCATATCAGCCAATACATGCGCAAGCGGTAATTCTATTTCGGTATATAGATGTGTTTGTTCATGATCTTGCAACGCAGCAAAAGCAGGCTGTTCGAGTTGCATCAAAACATCTGCTTTGTGCGCTAAATGTACGAGCACTCGTGATGTCTCTTCGGGTACAGCATATTTGGCACCTTTCCCATAGATATCTTCATCAGGTGTGACGTAAAAATCAAATCGCTGTGCCAACGTCGATAACTCGTTATCATTATCAGTTGTATCAAGTAAATACGCAGCTAATAAGAAATCAAATTCAACGCCTCTTAATGTCATGCCAAGACGTTTAAACAATACAAATTGCGCTTTGACGTTGAACACATTTTTGATAATGGCTGCATTTTCAATCACTGATCTAAGTTCTGGTCTTTGTAGTAACGATACATCGCGACTGCCATAGTAACCTGTCGCCGGACTGCCTATTACAAAGCCAATCATGTCATCAATATGATAATTCGACCCAGCCATTTCTATATGTAATGCTATTTTATTACCTAGCATCGCAACTGCTTGTAAATTATCTTCCTGTAATGTAACAACATTAATCGCTTTCTCAACAGATGTTTGCGTTTGACTACCTATAATTTGGCCAGATTTTTGAAGCGCTTTTATTTTTGCTAATTGTTGCTTAAAGTCTAAATCCTCGTAAAACGTGACCAACTTATCATAATCAATATGCCGATATTCAATTTCTTCTAAAGGCAATTCTAAGGTAGCATCGGTTAAAATCGTTGCCAACTGACGTGCGCAGAAGGCTGCTTCACGATCCTTGATAAGATTTTCTTTCAATTTAGATTGCTTCATATCATCAATATGCGCGTATAAATTATCAATATCGTGATACTCAGTCAGTAATTTCAAAGCTGTTTTTTCACCAACCTTGGTCACACCTGGATAATTATCTGATGTATCACCAGTCAACGCTTTTTTCTCAATAATTTGTAATGGCTTTAGTCCAAACTTATCCATAATATAGCTTGGTGTATATTGCTCAATTTCTGTTACACCTTTTTTAGTAACATTAACGGTCACCTTTTCAGTTGCTAATTGAGTTAAGTCCTGATCACCTGTGATAATTGTGACCGAATACCCTGCTTTTTCTCCCATTCTTGAAAAAGTGCCAATGATATCATCTGCTTCTAAACCAGGTTGCTCATAGTTACGTAATCCGTGCAAAGCTACCATTTCACGTAAGTATGGGAATTGTTCTTGAAATTCCGATGGTGTTTTTGAACGGCCATCCTTGTATTCTGGAAATAATTCGCCACGAAAAGTTTCCTTACCAGATGCCGCATCCCAAGCAACAACCGCCAAATCTGGTTGCATTGGATCCACAATTTGATCTAGGAAATTATTAAAAGCTACAAGCGCATTTGTGTGCAACCCCTTATGTGAAATCATGCGATCCAGTTGATTATACATAGCATAGAACGCACGAAATGCTAATGAATTGCCATCAATTAAAAGTAATTTTTTTGTCATTTTATATTCCTTTGCTATCTCTAGTTTAACAAAAAAACAGCCCTAAGGCTGTTAAATTTAATACTGGATCTATTTAATCTCGTGATCCGCCAGCAACACCAAATATTCGAATTAAAGCAAAGAATAGGTTGACAAAATCAAGATATAATCTTAATGCACCATTAACGGCTAGTCCAGTTGTATCCGCTTGACCAGCAAATTGGCTATACATGATTTTCAGATTTTGATTATCATAAGCCGTATAGAGTGCAAAGACGACCACACTTACAATCGATAACAACAATGATACAATACCGCTATAAAAGATCATATTCACAACTGAAGCAACAATGATCCCGATTAAAGCGCCGAAAAGAATCGATCGCATACCAGTCAAATCACGTTTCGTAAATACACCATACAATGCCATACCACCAAACACTGCTGATGCAGACACAAATGCCATAACAACAGAAGCACCCGTGTAAATGGCTAACAATAAGCCAAACGTCAAGCCTTCAACAACCGCAAATGCCATAAGCAACCCGAAAGCACGTGCTGGATTTTTAAAAGTAGAGCGTCCAATCATCGTTATGATTAACATCTGAATACCAATAAGGGCTAGTGCGCCGATAAAATTACCCGCAAGTAACGCAATGGCTTGTTCCAAAAAGAATTTTTGTACGATAAATCCAGTAATAGCTGTAACCAAAACAGCTATTCCCATGAAAGTGTAGGTTTGTTTAAAAAACGCCCGCATACCTTCATCTACGCCTGTCACATCACGACGCGTATTAATATTAAAATTATCCATTTGAGTCTCCTCACATTACATATATTCCCCAGTTGTTTCTTCAAGTAGTATCAAATTACTACAACAGTTGCCATTTCTGGTTAGGTATATTATACCAGAGTATCGATTAAACATATATTAAAACACCTCACGACATACTTCTGGTCCTCTTAGAAGTAACTACCAAAATTCAAAAAAAGTTATTGCAAATCAGTTCTTAACTGTCCGAGTAGTTTTTCATATGCAAATTCGTATTTTTCAATATCGCCAGCACCCATAAACACCATGACAGCATTTTCATAAGGCATGAGTAAACTCATATTATCTTCTTCAATAATGCCACCAAACTTACTAATTTCTGCACCAATTTCTGCTGATGTTACTGCGCCTGCCTTTTCTCGTGCCGAACCAAAAATGTTGGCTAAGTAAACTTTGTCTGCTGCTTCTAAACTCTTAGCAAACTCATCCTTGTAGGCAATGACACGTGAGTATGTATGTGGCTGAAAAATAGCAATAATTTGTTTATTAGGGTATTTTTGACGAGCAGCGTCTAAGGTTGCATCAATTTCTGTCGGATGATGTGCATAGTCATCAATCACAGTAATATCAGCGATTTGTTTCTCACTAAAACGACGTTTAACCCCTTGATATGTCATTAGGTATTGACGAATTAACGTGAGATTAACTTTTTCCATATATGCAACAGCAATGACTGCTAGCGCATTTAAAATACTATGTTGTCCGAATAACGGTACCGAGAACTCACCTAACGTCTCACCACGAAAAACAACAGTAAAATGGGATCCTTCGGTTGATTTATGAATATTTGTTGCCACGAAATCATCCTTATCACTGTTTGTACCGTAATAATAAACATCTGCTTTAGGATGCAATGCTCTCAAGTGCTCATCATCTCCCCAAGCAAAAATTGCTTTTTTAACATGACTAGCAAAATCAGAAAATGCGTGCGTTACATCTTGAATATCCTGGTAATAATCTGGATGATCAAAATCAATATTGGTTAAAATAGCATAGTCAGGTACATAGTCTTTGAAATGTCTGCGATACTCATCTGCTTCAACAACAAAGAATTGTGAACTGGGAACGCCGCGACCTGTGCCATCCCCAATAAGATAAGAAGTGGGTGCAATGTTTTTTAATACGTGCGCTAACAAGCCAGTCGTTGAAGTTTTACCATGCGCCCCTGCCACAGCTATCGCAGTTGTTTGTTCAATCTGCTCTTGCACAGCTTCAGGATATGAAATCATATGGACACCCAGTGCTAATGCTTGAGCAACCTCAACATGATCATCAGAAAAAGCATTGCCACGAACAAAAACCGCTTCACGATAATTAGCAATATTATTTTTATTGAACGATAGTATTTTAATACCCGCTGCTTCTAACGGCGCCTGTGTATATGTATAAGCATCAATATCAGAGCCTAAAACAGTATGCCCCTGATCATGCAAAATTTGTGCTAAAGGGCCCATACCAGTCCCTTTAATCCCAATAAAATAATACGTTTTAGACATGACTTCCCCTATCTGATTCAAAAATAAAATATTGCAACTCACCTTTACGCAATTCAAATACAAGCTTTCGATATTGCGCAAACTCACCATTAAATGTGCGATAAACACGTGGTGCATTTTGTAATTTATCTTGTGTACGCATTTTAATAATTTGTATCCACTAATCCGGAAGTGTAGAGTGATTGTGCCTGCTTAAAATCAAAAGGCTCTCCCACCTCACCAAAATTTTCTGGTAATACTAGCGCGCCTGGTTTTTCAGGTGCGCCAGGTAATTGTAACTCACGTCCAGAAACAATCATGCCACTGGAAGCAACACCGCGTAATTCGCCTGACCAAATTAAAGCGCCTGATGGCATCATGGTACCAGGTTGCGCAACAGCCACTTTAATACCAACCTGCATGTTAGGTGATCCGGAAACAATTTGCAACGTCTTGCCTTTTCCAACTTCGGTTATGGTAACATGCAAATGATCTGAATCAGGATGAGGCGTCATACGCTGAACACGACCGACAACTAGTTTTGATTCAGATGTTGTCAGCTCTGCTTTAAACCCTGCTTTTTCAATCTCGTCGTTAATGATATTGATCTGTTCATCGCTTAAATTAACTGGTCCAGACTGTTTAGTTAAGCCCAATTTGTCGCCAATTCCTGCAATGTTAAATCCTGTAGTCTCGCCAGTTTCAATATTTTTAATGCAAGTCACTGCCCCTTTAGTCGTGACACTTTGTGTGGCAGCATTTGGTTCGAGAATAATCACTAGAATATCCCCACTCGCTTTTAAATTATAAGTTGTTATCATTTTCTTAATCCTTAAATCAGTCGTATTATTATGGTATCATAAGCACTTTTAAAATACAAAAGACCGCTCACACGGTCTAATGATATTAGCTTTGACTGTCAAGATAGGCTAGCAATAGTTTGGCTGATGCTTTCCCAGCGGCTATCACATAGTCATCAAACACAATTCCTGAATCACCATCAGCCAAATCTGAAACACCACGCAATACAATGAATGGTGTATTGAATTGATAAGCCACTTGAGCAACAGCAGCAGCTTCCATCTCAGCAACCAATGCTTCAGGAAAATGAGACAAAATGCGCTGCTTAGCGTCCATTTGAACAAATTGATCACCTGAAACAATTAAACCTTCTTTGACAGCAGTCAGTTTTTCAAAGGCTTTCACAACCTGTGTATCTGCTTCAAAGTACAGTGGTTTGTTAGGCAGTTGACCAAATTCATAACCAAACACCGTGACATCAACATCCGAATATGCAATCCGCGTACCAATGACTTCATCCCCAATTTTTAGTTGTGGATCTAATGCACCTGCTGAGCCAGTATTAACAATTAAATCAGGTTGAAAGTTATCAATCATTACTGTTGTCGCTGAAGCTGCTGCAACCTTTCCAATACCAGATTCTGTCAGAATGACTTCATGTCCATTGTACTGGCCGTGCGTAATTTCTGTGCCACCATGCTGTTTAGTCGTTATGTTCTCTAGCGCCGCAATTAAAGCAATTTTTTCTTCCGCCATTGGCGTGATAATTCCAATTTTCATGTTTTAAATATCAAAAACTCATTGTCATAATAACCAAGACGTCGCTTATTGGCTATTATATACTATCAGCTTGATTTCCTTTCAAATTTTCATAGTTAATCGATTCAAGTGATTAATGCACTAAAAAGAAATAGGCATACGTGGTAACTATCAATAATAGTAATACAATAATTGCCATGTTATATCGATGAGTCAGACGACTGGATTTCCCTTGGGCCGTTAATTTACCGTCGGATCCCAACTCGTAGCGACCTTTTCTTGTTAAACGCATTTCTTCACGCGTTTCAGGTTGAACAACAGTAATCTCTGTAGGGTGTGCCTTGGCGTATGCTCGCTCGACCTGGGCACGTTCTTTTTCTCGCCTTTTTTGCGCTTTTTTTTCGTCTCTACGTGATAGTTCCTCTGACATACTAACCTCTTAAATAAGACCAATACAAAAATGCGAGTACTGTCTTTTGATCATTTATCTTTCCGGATTCAAATAATGTTTTCATCTCATCAAAAGAGATTGTAATCAGATCCAAGGATTCTCCCAAATCTCTTGGTAATTGTTTGCTCAGCGGAATAGGTTTGAGATCACGTGCCACATAAACATGCATGTAAGCATCTGAAAAACCAACCGTCTCAAAAAAGCCCATCACACGTTCAATCGTACCCGCTGTCATACGCAATTCCTCATTAAGCTCACGTTCAACAGCGTGTTCTGGTACAGCCAAATCGCGTTCATCCAATTTACCAGCTGGTATCTCTAATATAAAATCACCAATAGTAGCCCGATATTGTTTTTCAATCATCATATGATCGGCATCAACAAACGGCAAAACTGCGATAGCTGGTACATGTCGAACAATATCACGTTGTGATTGACGGCCATTGTACAGCTTAACCTCTTGTTTTTCAACACTAAATATTGGTCCTTCATATACAATGTTTGAATTCGTCACTTGCTCGCGTTCTGCCATTATATTTCTGACGCTTTTTTCATAACTGGCTGCACTTGAGCCGCTTGATAGTTCTTGTAACCTTGTACTAGTTGATAAGTCACTTTTTCACCTTGATTGAGCGATTTGAAGCCGTCCATATCTATACCATTAAAGTGTACAAAGACGTCTTCGCCACCTTCATCGGGAGTAATGTAGCCATAGCCACGTTCTTTTTGCCAAATTTTTACTGTTCCTGTTTTCATATACTTATTGTATCAAAAAAACCGCCAGTTAGGCGGTTTTGTTTGTCATGCTAGCAAAAAAAATTTAAAAGGACATTACATAAATGCCAGTACAATAAAATTGATTAAGAAAAATATCGATACAATCAACAAAACTGGTGAAATATCTTTGTACTTGCCTAACGCTACTTTAACAATAATAAAAAGCAAAAATCCTGCAGCGATACCATACGAAATTGAATACGAAAATGCCATGAAAACAGAAGTGAAGAAAGCAGGTATGGCTACCTCTAAGTTTTGCCATGACACTTTTTTAAACTCTCCCATCATCATGATACCAACTAAGATTAATAATGGTGACGTGGCAGCTGTTGGTATCACACCAACAAATGGTGCAAAAATAATCATCGACGCAAAACCAATCGCTGTCACAATATTAGCTAAGCCCGTGCGTGCACCTGCTGCGACACCTGTAGCAGACTCAATAAATGTTGTTGTGTTAGACGTTCCAGCAATACCTGCAAATGCAGTGGTGAACGTATCTACAACAAGCGCCCGATCCATTTTTGAATTAATACCATTATCAGACTCAAACGCCTGTGTATCTTTTTGTGAAAAAATGCCAGTTTGATTACCAATGCCGATCAATGTGCCAATGGCATCAAATAAGCCAGTCAAACCCATAGCAAAAATCGTAATAATTGCCAAAGAGGCATGATGCCAATCAGTAAACAACGCACCAATCCCATTCGCTCCTAGTGCTTGACCAAATACATGTCCCAAAGAACCAAAAGCAGAACCAATTGACGTACCCGGTTGAATATGCGGGTTAGTCACACCCATTGGGATACCAATAAGTGTTGTCGCTATTAAAGTGATTAAGAACGCACCAGGTACTTTTCGCATCACTAAAACAACCAAAATAATAAAACCAATTAAGGCTAATAAAACAGCAGGATCATTAAATTTTGCTAACTCTGGTGTGACACCACCGTTTGCTAAAATTGCATGTATACTATCTGTTTCTTTTCCAGTAAATGGTTTGTTATTCAGTGTTTTAATATTATCAGGATCCACAATAAAATTAATAAAGCCTGCGTTTTTCAGACCGATGTATGTCACAAACATACCAATACCACCACCGATGGCAGCTTTTAATTCAGTGGGTATTCCCTTAACAATGGCACGACGACCATGTGTTAGTGTAATCACGATATCGACCACACCGACCAAAAAGACAATAGCAAGCGCTTGTTGCCAAGTAAAGCCAAAGCCAAACACAATTGTGTAAGTAAAATAAGCTTGCATACCAATACCCGGTGCAAGAGCAAAGGGCACGTTAGCGAATAGTCCCATAAATAACGTGCCAAACACGGCGACTAAAATCGCTGCCAAAAAAACTGCTTGCTGTGGTATACCAGCTTGACCCAAAATTTGTGGATTTAAAAAAAAGATATAAGCCATGGATACAAAGGTTGTCATACCAGCTATAATCTCACGACGAATGGTCGTTTTATTTTCAGCTAATTTAAAAAAATGCGACATTTTATTTTCTCTCCTATATATAAAATACAAAAAATCCGCCTATCATAAACGATAGACAGATCTAACATTTATGATAGTCCAACATTGGTGTTGGCTAGAAACAGTCGGCCATTATCCGACACTATATCATATACTTCTAATATATTATAGTTTATCACCGCAATACTTAACTAAACAAGCAGTTATTTTATTTCGGGAACATCCTGCTTTAAGATAAATACTCTATTTTCGGGTTGAATTTCAGGCCACGGTATGTCCCTTTGATAATAATTAACAATTTTCTGCCACGATACGAAACGCCTGGTAATAGCAATGTTCTTAAAAAATCTAGTGCACTGTGTGCCAGCGTTTTCAACATTTTTGATCGTTTATGCCGACGACGTGACGTCAAAATACGATTACGATACTCATATAGATATCTTGGTAAACGCTCGTTTAATTTTTCACCCACAATATCTCCAGGTTTAGCATTAAATTGACTTTCGTGCACAACAACTGAGTCTCGCACATAATAGCCAATCATTTGTTGTGCTGCACGTTGTGTAAACTCCATATCGTCACCCCAAATGAAATATTCTTTTTGTGGTAAACCAATTTGTTGAACCAATGCACGTTTAAAAATTGTCGACACAAATGTCGCATTTTTAATTTGTACCCAGTTTTCTGCTCCTGAATAAATATGATACCGTTGACCTGTCACGGTACCTGGAAAATTCATTCTTGAAAAACTACCATCAACCCAAATTACTTTGCTAGCGCCCCAACCAGCCAGCGAATTAGCTTCAAACATAGCTAATAGTTTTTCCAGAGCGTCTTCTGATGGCATCGAGTCATCATCCATGACCCAAACGAAGTCATCTGATGTTCTTTCATAAAATTGACGTATACCTTGATTGAAACCGCCAGCACCACCAATATTTTCAGACAAATTAATGATAATTAAACGTTTGTCCACGAGCGAATCAAGGTACTCTCTTGTACCATCATTACTCGCACCATTAATAATAATCAGATGTTTCAAGGCGTGAGTGCGCTGATTTAAAACCTTTGGTATCGCCTTTTTTAATAGTGACAGGCGATTATATGTCACAATGACAGCTGAAACTGTTACATCACTCATGTTGCTTCCTTTTTTATGGTACCAGATTTTAAAATTCTGAATCATATATCATAATAAAAAAGACAGTAACTGCCTTTTTTAGACTTATCAACATACATTAATTGATTTTAGATTCATGATCTGTTGCCAAGTCTTTCGTATTCAAGTCTTTTTTAATTTGTGTCGTTGAAATTTCTGGCGTTCGTGCTAAATAAACAACCTTTGCATCAGTTTTTTCTTGAATAAAATCAAATTGTCCTGCCCAATCGTCGCCCATAACAAAAGTGTCAACTTGATACAGCTTAACATCAGATGTTTTTTGATCCCATGATTCTTCAGGAATGACCAAGTCAACATAACGAATGGCTTCTAATAATTGTTTACGTTTTTCATATGAAAAATAAGTTTTTTTCTGTTTAGCATGCCAATTAAATTCATCAGTCGATAACGCAACAATTAAATAGTCGCCCATTTCCTTAGCACGTTTCAACAAGTTGATATGCCCATAATGTAACATATCAAAAGTACCATATGTAATGACTCTTCTCATTTTTGATAATCCTTTTAAATTATTTTTCTTCTCGCGTAATATAAATTGGTCGATGTTTTGATTCTAAAAATATTGCTGCAATATATCGACCAATGACCCCTAGACTCAATAACTGTATCCCACCAATAAATAAGATAATGGTCACCATCGAAGGCCAACCATCAACGCTGTTATTATATACTAAAGCACGTATCACAATAAATGCTGCACTCATTAGCGAAATAATAAAAGATACAAAACCTAGACCAGTTATGATAGTTAGTGGGAACGTTGAAAATGAGACAATACCTTCAATAGCATATTTTGACAATGACCAAAATGACCACGATGTACTACCAGCAGTACGTTCTCTATTCTCAAATGAAATGTATTTTGTTTTAAAACCTACCCAACTAAATATGCCCTTACTAAACCGCTGATTCTCACTCATTGATAAAATGGCATTAACCATTTGACGTGTCATCACGCGATAATCACGCGCACCATCAACTAACTGTGTTTCACTGATTTTATTCATCCAGACATAAAACTGTGCTGAAAACCATGATCGTATTTTGGCTTCACCTGCACGGTCAGCACGCCTTGTCCCTACGGCATCGTAATCCCCATTTTGAACTTCATGTAACATCTGTGGTAATAATTCTGGTGGATCTTGTAAGTCAACATCCATCACAGCAACATACTGCCCAGTAGTTTGTTGCAAACCAGCATAAAGCCCAGCTTCCTTACCAAAATTACGAGAAAAACTAATATAATGAACATTTTCATCTTGATGAGCTAATTCACGTAAAATACTAAGTGTACTATCTGTCGAACCATCATCAATAAAATGATAATGTATTGTAGCTGTTAACTTGTTTTTTAAAGCAGATACCGTTTCATAAAAAGTTTGAATCGTTGCTTCTTCATTATGCACCGGAACCACAAGTGATAATACATCTGACTTTTCAATTGGGTAGTTGCGGTTATTTTCTGTCATTTTTGATCCTATTTCTTATGTACACCCACCTCGGGCTTATAATTCAACGTTATCATGTGCAAAATTAAAATCAGCACTGATATTAAACTCTTGGCGTACAGTATTCAAAACATCGTTTAGCACTTGATCCATATCAAAATAACGATATTTTCCTAACCGACCTCCAAATATAATTTCTGGGTGATTTTGTCGTGCTTCTTGCGCATATTGTTTATATATTTTCGTGTTCTTATCGTCATTGACTGGATAGTATGCTTCTTTTTCACGATGCCACTCTTGTGGATACTCTTTCGTAATGATCGTTTTACCAGCATTTGCCAAACCATCAAAATGTCGCCACTCCATTACTCGTGTATATGGTGTTTGTGCATCCGTATAGTTAATCACCGCATTTCCCTGATAATTATCAGAATCGATGACTTCGTGTTCGAATCGCAATGACCGGTACTCTAATTCGCCAAATTTATAATCGAAAAACTGATCGATCATCCCTGTATACAACACACGTGGAAACTCTGACAATAACGTCTCTTTGTGATCAAAAAAATCTGTATCTGTCATGACATCTACTAATCCTTCTGACTGTGCCAACATACGCTCAAATATTTGCGTGTAACCACCTACCGGAATACCTTGATAACGATGGTTAAAGTAATTATTGTCATAAATAAAACGAACGGGAAGACGCTTGATAATAAAGGCAGGTAATTCTGTTGCTTGACGTCCCCATTGCTTTTCAGTATAGCCCTTAATTAGTTTTTCATAAATATCCGTGCCAATGAGGGAAATTGCTTGTTCTTCTAAGTTACGTGGTTCGTGATTACCCAAGTCTTTTAAAGCCGAAGCCTTTTGTTCGGCAATTTTAGCTTGTGCTTCATCAGGTGTCTTTGTACCCCACATTTGATAAAACGTATTCATGTTGAAAGGCAGATTATATAATGTGCCCTTATAATTTGCTACAACTTGGTTTTGATACCCGTTGAATTCAGCGAATTGACGAATATAATCCCATACTTCTTTGTTATCAGTATGGAAAATATGGGCCCCGAAATCATGAACTGTAATACCATGTTCAGTATGTGTATGCATATTTCCTGCAATATAGGGACGCTTTTCAACGATCAAAGATTTTTTACCACGTTTGGCTGCTTCATAAGCAAAAATCATGCCAAATGGCCCAGCACCTACGATTAGATAATCATAATTTTTTGTATTAAATTTATTTGTCATCATATCTCCATTATACCTGACTTAGGGAATTTTTATAGATTAAGTTTAACTCTACTACTCACTGCGTGTAGCGATTAGTTTATCACTACAATGCATCTACATTTACGCTATTAAACACGTCCAAATCCAATTTTTCTGGCTAAAAACTTACCACCCTTTAATAGCCAATTTTGCTTCTCCATAAAAACAACAGGTACTTCAATATAACTGATATGATTCTTTTCTAACCAAACATCAAGTAATCGTTCACTTAAAAAACCATAAACACGTTTTTCATAAGCATCCCAATCGACAACATCCGACTGTATTTTCTGCTCGACTGCAAACAAAATATCAAACAACCAGTCAATATAATCATTATACTCAGCACGAGGCATAATAAACATATTAAACATATGTGCCCAAGTTTGTGCCATATTGTAATCATAAGCTGTTAAGTAGTCTGGTTGCTTAGTAGCAATAACCTCACGTAAAACGTCTAGTGCGACACCATGATGTGCATGACGATAGTGTGATTCACTACTCTCAATCCAATAACGTCTTTTTTTAGGCACAATGACACTTTTTTGTGATAATAAGGCACGTATTGTTGACTCATCTAAAATTTTAGCACTATTTTTTTGCCTTGAAAACGAGAAAAAACGCCGGTAATGGACCAAACCAATAACCTCGGCGTCACTATTATAACGCGCCCAGTATAACGCTGTAAGTTCGTTAAAATATGGATTTTTACTAGAAATATTGCGTCCTGTATTATCTTGAACAAAGCCGTCAAAATGTTCAGCTGACAATGCTGCACCAACTTGTGTTGGTACATATATGCTTTGTGTTGGCATGGGCACTTGTTTATGAGCCGCGACCAAAATTTGAATTTTTTCTACCATAATTATTGTACCAATTTAATAAGCACCTTCTGATTTGAATATTGCAATAACATTTCTAAATACAATGCTAATATCATAAAAGAAACCAGCATTTGCAACATACTCTAACTCTATTTGTGTACGCTCTGGATACTCAATTAATGAACGTCCACTTGCCTGCCATAGACCTAGTGCGCCTGGACGAACTGAAAGGAAAAGGTCAATGTTGTCACCGTATTCTTTTAACTCTTCAGCTACAATAGGCCGAGGGCCAACCAGGCTCATATCGCCAACTAACATATTCCAAAATTGTGGTAATTCATCAATTGTTGAGCGGCGTAAAAAAGATCCTAACTTTGTAATGCGCGGATCTTCCTTTGTTGGTAATTTATAACCACTTGCAACGTACTTTTGATACAAAACAGTATCAGCCTTCAAAATTTCTTCAGCATTTGGCACCATAGATCGAAATTTATAAATATTAAATGGTTTGCCGTATCGACCAATCCGTCGTTGTTCAAACAGTGCTGGCGATTTTGGACTATCTATTTTTAACAGTATAAAAACAATCAAAAATATTGGTGACAGTATAATTAATCCAAGTAACGCAAAAACCACATCAATAATACGTTTGGCTATCAAATATGATTTATGTTTTGGCTTGATTTTCAAATTTCTTACTCGCTTTTACAAATATTGTGCATCAAATTCTGGATCTTGACTCGTTAAAATTTTGGGACCGTCTTTTGTGATTGCTAATGTATGTTCGTACTGTGCTGACCATGAACCATCAGTTGTTGTTACTGTCCAACCATCTTCCTCGGTTTGATCAGTATCTACTTCCCAACCACCAATATTAATCATTGGTTCAATCGTAATAACCATGCCCTCACGTAAGCGAATACCATGTCCTGGTTTGCCATAATGTGGCACTTGTGGTTCTTCATGCATAGTTGGCCCAACACCATGCCCAATGTACTGACGGACATCACCATAATGATGTTCAACTTCCGTGTATTGTTGAATTGCATGACCAATATCGCCGATACGATTACCAATAACAGCCTGATCAATGCCTAAGTACATCGACTTTTTTGTAACAGCCATTAACTTCTCTATTTCTGGTGATACCTGCCCGACAGCGTACGACCAAGCAGAGTCTGACACAGCACCATTGAGACCAACAACTGTGTCAACTTTAACTAAATCACCTGATTTTAAGTGTAGGCCTTTACGAGGCAAACCATGCGCAACTTCATTATTCACGCTAATAGTTGTCGCATATTTAAAGCCTTCAAAACCAACTTGTAAGGCCACACCACCATGACTTTCAATATATTCACGTGACTTTGTTTCAATTTCCCAAGTGTCAATACCCGGCTTAATTAAATCACGTAGCATATGGTGCATACCTGCAATAATTGCACCTGATTGTCGCATGGCTTCAATTTCTCGTGGTGACTTTAAAGTAATCATATTGTTTCTTCTTTCTATAAAAATATTGATTTTAGTTTAAAATTTAAATAACAATTACCTTCCATTATACCTTTTTTTAGACGCTAACGTGCTATTTATTAAAAAGTGTATAAAAAAAGCAACCAGTTGGTCGCAAAATTATACATTCTAAATTTAGACACGAGCCAATGAAGCAGCACCAATGACACCCGCATCATTGCCTAACTCAGCTAATTTTACACGTGTACTTTGACGCACTGTTGGAAAAGCGAACATCTGCCAATTTTTTTCGACACGCGCGCGCAAAAATTCACCAGCTGCCGCAACACCACCACCAATAACAATAGCTGAAGGGTTGAGAATATTAGCCATGGCCGCCGTTGCGTAGCCCAAATAATAAGCAACTTTATTCACCACCTCATTGGCTAGAAAATCACCATTTTTTGCCAAATCAAATACGATTTTTGAAGTCACTTCTTCACCATTAGAAATTAATTCTTTAAGTTTAGATGAGCCAACATATTCTTCAGCAAAATCTTGTGCCAAATGAACAACGCCTGTGGCTGAAGTATATTGTTCTAAACAACCGCGATTACCACATGTGCACAAATAACCGTTTGGTTCGACAATAACATGCCCAACTTCACCACCTGCACCAGCTGTACCGTGAATTAGCTCACCATTGGCAACTAAGCCACCACCAACGCCAGTACCAAGCGTGATGAATGAGACTTCACCATCGTTGTTACCTGCACCGCGCCATGCTTCTCCCAATGCAGCTGCATTGGCATCATTATCAATTGTCAGCGTAAATCCTGTGCCTGCTTCAATATCTGCTTTAACCGCTTGTTCTGTTTTCCAATTTAAATTGAATGCACCTGTTACCGTACCAGTTTGACGGTTTACAGTTCCCGGTGTCCCCATGCCAATACCAATAATACGTTCTGCATCAAGTTGGTACAAATCAAGATGATGATTAATTGAATCAATAATATCTGGCACAATATGTGCCCCTTGATCAAATATATTTGTTTTAATCGACCACTTCTGCTGAATTTCACCATCTTCAGTTAAAATAGCGAATTTGATCGTCGTACCGCCAAGGTCAACACCAATTAATTTATCTTTAGCCATGTTAGTTAATGCTTGGTCAATTCGAACCAAACATCATTCCTCCTCAAAATTGATTACCCACTCATTCTAACAGAAAACGCTTGCAATTTGCAAGCGTTTTCATGCTTTTCAGTAACCGATTCAATTCCTTAAATTTAATCGCTTGGTTGCGCTTCCTCTAAGTGATGTTCATGCGCCAATATCAGCTTCATCGTTGCATACTCTTTATCATTAATCACATCAGCATGATGTAAGTTATCAACTTCTAAAGCCGCCATTTCAATATCCCATAAGCGCTTACCAACATGAATATAGACACCAAAAGACTTTAAAAAAGTTAATATATCATAGAAGTTTTTCATGCCACACCACCTTTCGAAATAACCATTAGTATTAAAATAATGATAGTTACAAAAATCATTGTTATACGCATCATCAATGGATATTTACCCGAACGACCATAAAACCCAACGATAATCGTAAAAATCATACCACCTACTAAACCACCGATATGTCCCCACATATCGATACCTGTAGTCGCAAAACCTGTCACTAAATTTAAAGCAACAAACATGATCATCACAGTTCCTTGAGATCGAATGCGTGGATCATCTTTAAATTGTATGGCATACAAAATCATACCACCAAACAGTCCAAAGAGTGCAGAAGATGCACCCACAGAAACCGTCAATGGCGCAAATAGATACGAGAAAATATTACCAATTACACCACTAAACAAATATAAAATAAGAAATTTACGACTACCAAATGATGATTCTACAAGTGGCCCAATAAACCATAATGTCAACATATTAGTAAAAACATGCATAAAACCAGCATGTAAAAACAATGGTGTGACTAGCCGCCAATAGTCATGATGCAACTTAATATATGGCCCCCATTTAGCACCTAGTACCACGAGTAATTGACCATCATCGGTTTGTCCGCCCCCGATAACAAGTTCTAGAATGAAAATAAGCACAGTTAATGTTAAAATGCTAACCGTTATCGGCGCTTGTTTGAATTGTTGTTTAAAAGATATTATCATGGCTCTATTTTACACTATTCTATGCATAGATGTTGCTTATAATAACAAACATATGTCATCTATTACATGACATATCAGATTAAGCTAATGCTATATCGACAACACGGCCAATGCTTAATGAGATGAGCTGCGGTGTGTGGCATATATACTCAGGGTATTCTTGCTGCAAAGCCCGCTGATACAAACGTAATTGCCCCTTATATCGTGCTGCCAATTTTTTCAAATCTTCATCAATGCGATCATGACGAATAAAATCTGTTTTATAATCAAAAATGGTAATCATTTTAGTCGTTTCATCAATAAAGTACCCATCAATAATACCATGAACTAGCACTGGTTCATCATCAATCACGTTTTTATAAATTTGATTAGCAGGTATAATCATCGCAAATGTTGCCTCTCGACGTAGTGTATCAACATGTTTTATGATTTGTTGGGCAAACGTTGTTTCCAAAAAAGCCATTAAATTATCAATATTAACTAAGGCTGCTACTTGTGGTAAAATTCGGTGACTAATCACTAAATCATCACGTAATTTTTCAAGTGTTTGACGCGTTTGAATAACTTTAAAATCAAGCATTTGCAGCATCAGATGTGTTGCAACACCTACAGCCGCGCTTGAAGGCTTTTTTGACCCATCTGTCATGAATTCAGGTAATGCAAGTGACTGGTTAACTAATACGTTAGCTGGTCTAAAATCACCATTTTCGAGCACATCAACTGTTTGTAACTCAGGACGATCTGGGTCTTCAAACAAGCGTTTCATCTCGCTTACCGACTGATAAGCTGCAGTATGGCTCGCACTTTGATTGCTATATTCATAATTTATAATCTTTTTTGCTTGCGTAAAATCATCTACACTGTAAGCTGTATTCTCAGGTTGAGCAGTTTCAGCAATGCTGATATCATCCAATATTGGTTCAATTGTCGTATCATCTATCAAATTAATCGTTATTTGTCCATCTAATAATGTTTCTGGTCCAACCAATCTTGGTAGCTCACCATCGCCTAACCAACCTTCTAGTATCTCATTTTTTGTACGGGCAAGGCTAATTACCAACCAATCTAAATAAGATTTAGCTGATAAGCGTAGGTCTTCTGCTAAGAACTGACCACTAGTTTTTTTTGCTAGTTGCCATAGTTCCGTTAGTCGCGTACTTTTGCCGTCATCATCAACTTTGACAGAGCCAATGATATGCAACTGCTGCTCTGCTCGTGTTAAAGCAACATACAGCAATCGCATCTCTTCTGACCAACTTTGCCGTTTCAATGCTTGCTGCACAGTTAACTTTTGTAAAGTAGACATTGAAACTAAGGCATCTGGTTGCATGTAGTCCATGCCAATACCCGCATCTTTTTGAATTAAAACGTTACCAGTTAAATCTTTCGTATTAAAGTCTTTATCAAACTCAGGCAGGAAAACAATCGGGAATTCCAAGCCTTTAGATGCGTGAATTGTCATGATACGTACGGCCTGCACATCAGCCTCTTGTGGTGCTTCTCCAAGTTGACCATCATTATCTTGTAACTGTTCAATGTACCGAACGAATCTAAATAGACCAGCATTATTATTAGTTTGGTATGTTCGTGCATAATCATACAAGGCATGTAAATTAGCCTGCCTTTGTGCCCCACCGGGCATACCCGCAACATAGTCTAACCAAGCTGTATCATCAAATATTGTCCAAATAAGCGTGACTAGATCATTTTGAATTGCAAGTAGATGCCATTTTTGAAATAAATCCAGTATCACTTTACCCTGAGCATCACTTTTTGAAAATTCTTTTAGCGCTGTCCAAAAATCATGCTTTTGGTCTGTCAAGCGAATGGCTGCTAAATCATTTTCCGTTAAATTAAACATGGGAGACCGCAGTACAGCAACAAGCGGAACGTCTTGATGCGGGTTATCAACAACGCGTAATACATCTAACATTAAATAAATTTCCATCGTTTGAAAGTAATTACCAACAGAATCAACTTGTACTGGAATACCTGCTTGTCGCAAGGCAGCAACAAGATCAATGTACCCAGCCTTTGATCTTGTTAAAATAGCAATATCCGCATACTCAACAGGCCGCATGCCTGCTGGATCATTTTTTCGATCAAAGATTGTTGTTTGACGTAACTTTAAAATTTTATCAGCCAGTCGTGCGTACTGTGCCTGTCTTTTTTCGAACGTTGGCTCGTCAGCCATTTGTGCCGTCTCATCCTGATGACTTTCTGAAGACGTTGTCGTGATCACATCAACATCAAATACCGCAGGAACATCCACTGGATAAGCCGCTTTTGGCACTAATTTAGCTTCTCCTAAGTAAGCAATATCACCTAGTTTTTCATCCATTAACTGCGTAAATATTAAATTAGTGACCTGCGTGACATTATTTTGGGAACGGAAGTTATCAGCTAACTCGATGCGCGTATCGTCATTGTTTCCTTGTGCAAAACGCTTATACTTTTGTGTAAATAATGATGGTTCTGCTTGCCTAAAGCCATAAATACTCTGCTTAACATCACCAACCATATACATGTTTTGACCATTAGATACTTGAGATAGTAACGTTTCTTGTAATTGATTAATATCTTGATACTCGTCAACCAATATTTCTGAAAATTGCCCGCTCACTGTCTTTTGTGTCGCTTCGTCTGCTAAAATTTGAAGTGCCAATGCCCCTAAATCAGGAAAATCTACTAATTTGGCTGTTCTTTTTGCTTCGGTAAATGCTTCCCGAAATGTTTGTGTTAATAGAATAAGTGTTTGCGTGAGTTGATTAGAATCGTATTGTATTGATAGCCAATTTTTTTCATTGAATCGAAAAAAGGTATCTGCCAATTTTTTAATGTCTGATTTGGAACCAATAATTTTATTTTTAACCGTGGTTGCCTGGGATAAAATCGCCAACATTTCTGGCTCTTCTTTCACCCCTTTACTTGCTTTTGTTTCTATACTGATCTTAGGTGATTGCATGATTTGGTCACGGATAACATCCCATTTGCCATCAACTAAACAACTTTGAATGCCACTTAGATAAGTTGTCATGTCCAAAAATCCGGCTTGCGTTTTCTTAAACTCGGGTATGCCATCAGTCAATATTTGGATGTCTTTGGCAGCGGCCATCAACTGATTAATCGTACTTTCAACAATAGGCCGTATCTCATGACGGTACATATCTGACTGCGTCAAATCACTAGCATGCGTCAAATCGTCTTCACGTAAACTTTGCAGCCAAGCTGAACCATCTGGACGTGCTTCAGCAAAATCAGCTAACTTTAAAACAATGTTTTGTAATTGATCATCATGAGTTGGATCACCAAAATTAGTCACCAAGGCTAAAAAATTGGCATGTTGCACGTGTGTTTCTTCATAAAAATCTGAGAATACATTGTTTAGCACATCCTGACGAAGCATATCGCGTTCCGCGGTATCTGATAGCAAGCGAAACTGTGGATCCAAGCCAATCACATGATAGTAATTTTCAATCAGACGTAGCGCGTAAGCATCAATTGTTGAAATATTGGCCGCTGGTAATAGCAATAATTGTTCTTGCAAGAAACGTTTTAAATGCTCATCAGCAGTCTGTAATCGTTTTTCAATAGCTATTTCAAGTCGCTCTCTCATTTCATTGGCAGCCGCATGTGTAAAAGTAACGATTAGAAAATTTTCAACACTAGTTCCTGCCAATATTTTTTGAATTAAACGTTCAATCAATACAGTTGTTTTCCCTGAACCAGCAGAGGCGGCAACTAAAATGTTATGCCCTGTCTCCTGAACCGCACGCTGTTGGTTAATCGTAAATTGTGTCGCCATGATCGTCACGCTCCCTCAAAATTTTTAATATATTTGCTTTCCCTTTGGGCGCTTCTGGCCGATAGGTATCTCCCAAGGAACGATCAAACCGTAAAATATCGGCAAAGGACGTGTAACGCAAACTCGCTATCGTCGGTTCTAAAGGAAATAAGCCCGCTAAAATGTGCTCTCCTGCACGGTTGATATTATCACGATTACGACTCAGTAATAATTCGAAGTCCTCCGGATCTACAAAGTCACTATTTGCATAAAGCGCGCCATCATTTTTTCTTTTTAATTGATAAAATTGTGAAGCCCTACTGTCGTCCGAATGATCTAAGCTGTCGATATAATCTTCTTCTGACACAAATAATCCGCGATATTTAAATATATCTGGTTTGACGTTCCCAGCTAACAAATCATCTATATCACCCTTGAAATTTGCAATGAGCTGTTTTTCAGGCGCAATTTGTGCAAAAAACGCCCCACCAATTGCTTCGACACCCAGTAGTTGAGCATTCATTTGTGCCGCTTGCCAATAAGTTAGCAGTTGCATCTGCAAACCGTCAAATGCTTGCCCCCAATCAAATTGTTTCCCACTAGATTTATAATCAATAATCGTACCAAACACATGTGCTTGATCCTGTATATCAAAACGGTCAATTTTACCACGAACCTGAACGTTAACCTTCCCACGCGAAAACTTTAACGGTGGTAAGGACGCTTGACTCGGAAAACCAAATAGTTGTTCGACGTGACTCGGTTTAGCTGAATTAACACGTGCGGAGCGTTGTAAATTCATCAAAAGCGTCGCACTCACACGTTGTAAATAATCACGCGTTGCACGCATCTTACCATTCTCCTGCAATAACTGATATTCAGGAGATTGTATTATTTCAGTCATCTTTTGTTGTACTAATATCAATAAATCAGGTGTGGTTATATCACGCAAACTCATATTTTCTTTAATGAGCGCTTTCAAAACACCTTCCAAAACTGCATGATATAATGTACCCGTTTGTGCCACATCTAATTCATTGGTGGCACGCTCTTTTAACTTCAAACCATACTGAATAAAGTATCCCAATGGATTACGATAATAACTTTCTAATTGTGAGATAGAAACATTCAACTGATCACCAAACAAAGCATGCACAAATTCTGGTTTTAAAACTTGTGACGTATTTTTATAGTTTGGCGCTGACAAAACACGTGTTAATCGGTCACTTTGAGTGTCTGCAATGGTGTTTTGTATGGCTTTAAAAGCTGCTGTTGTTCGTTGCGTTGGTAAAATTTTAACGAGTTCAGAAAGCGTTGCCCGTGCAGTGCCAATATACCTTTTCAACAGATCCGCACCGTTATGTGGCTTACTTGCTACCTTTTCCACACTAACATTAAAGGTGGCAATTAGTCTTTTGAAAAAAGGTGACATTTCTGAAATTTTACCGCTGGCTTCCAACATGGGATATGACAAAGTTAAATTATCTGTGGTTGCCGCCAGTGCACCATAAAATAACAAGTTTTCTTCCGTCATTTGTTGTTGCGCCGTATTTTGCAAATATTTTGAGACACCAGCTTCTTTTAATGCCGGTTGTACAATGAGTCTTTCAGCGTCATTAATTAAAGCAGTTGTTTTGGCCTGTGCTGGTAAATTAGAACGTGTCCCACCAATAAAAAAGAGTTGTTTATAGTGATTATTTTGAACAATACCTGCCTCAGAAATTGTGAGTTGATCTAAGTTATTGGGAATACCTGAAAATTTAGCACCTGAGAATCCTGTAGATAAAACATCTTTGAATGCGCTTAAATCAAACGGTTCATTCCCACTAATTTCAACAATCTCATCTAAAGTTTGTGTCAATAACTGCCAAACTTCTTCGCCTTGGCGTGATCGTGTGAGTTCACCAGCTAAAATTAAGGCATCACGTTGCTCTGTAATCGCATCAACAACATGAAAATTTTGTAACCAAGTAACCAAATTAGTAGCCGCTAATTGTGTCGTTTTTGCTTGATCCAACGCAACTTGTAGCGCATCAAACGCTGTCAATACAAATCGGCGTAGTGTTTCAATTCGACGATTTGTGATAGCATCGTCAGAAACAATCGTTGCATCATCGTCATCAATTTGACCAACAACGGTGAATAATTCAAAGGGCTTTTCTAAATTACGCCAAGTTTTCTCATAGGGGCGATTTGCATACAGATAATTATCAAAATAACTGACGACATCGAAAAACTCATCTTCAGGAACTAAACTGGTCTGATTATAGGGTCGTAGTAAACTAGTTTTTAAAACCGTCATAACATTTTGATATTGAAATCTGTCTTTAGCTGGTACCAGTAAGTTTAAAATTAATTCAACCAAAGGATGGTTCACCATTTTTTGATCTGTGTCTAAAAAGTAAGGTAAATCAAATTGTGACATCACTTCGGGAATATGTGCCGTGTAAGGTGTTAAATCACGCGCTAAAATTAAAATATCACGCAATCGTAGTGTCGGTTGCTCAACCAAAAGGCGTCGGACACGACGTGCAATCTCTTGCATTTCAACAACAGTATTTTCTGCTGCAAATGCCTGTAATTCAACCTTGTCTACTTCTCCACTAAAGGCGCGGTACTCTCCTAGATTTTCCCACGCCGACAATACTTGATTTACAGTGTGACTAAGCTGCCTTGGTTTTGTTGCAGCTATGAGTTCTACTGATTGGTTAGCTTGTTTTGTTAAATAAACGAGCTGTTGTGCTGTTTGCATTGGTTTATTAAAGACATCACCTGCCTGCTGATATCCTAATTTTTTGACGTCACCCAATAAGGCTATTGTCGTTGGATAATGTGTCAAAATTTGGCTCACAACTTGCATTTCAGCACTCGTAAAACCATTAAAATTATCAAAATAAAAAGCAACATTTTCTAACTGAGTAGCCGCTAATTGTGTCGCAAAAAAAGGTAGCACCTCTTGCTGTGTGATACGTTCAGTGCCTATTTTACGTGTTAAAGCATCGGATACGATGGCTAAATCACGTAACTTACTAGCAAGTGTTTGACGTAAAAAAGTATCATCGTGACTCTCATCATTTAAAATTTGTAATAAATCTTGGGGTGAAATATGACTTGCACGTAGTTCAACCAGTTGCTTAACTAATGCTGAAATGAAGCCACTTTTAGACTGCATTCGCGCAAAAACAGGTAATTGTGCAGCATACTCACGTAGAATATCAGAAACCATAATAAATAAGCCTGTATTTTGAATGATATTCGGTTGCGCATCGGGCATATCTTTTAATAATGCCCACGCTAAACGCGTTAATGAATAGACTTGTAATCGGCTTTGTGCATAGAACTTATTTTTCGACGTTTTCCCATTCAAAATAGCAAATTGTTTTAAAACATCAACTTCACTATCAAATTTAACGTGATTTGGAACGATATAATAAACTGTCAAATTAGGGGTTTGTTGTAGATTTTTTTGCACATCTTCTAGTAAACTGGCACGTAGGTCAGTACGTGCATTATTCATAAAAATTTTAAGTCCCATAGCATGCCCCTCTCGTTAATGACCCTTAAATAACTATTAGTGTATTTTCTCTTATGTCACCTATTATTCTATTTTATCACACAAAAAAGCGCGCAAATCTTTGCGCGCTTTTTCTTCATTAACGCCGATCTTTGAGGCGTTGTTGCATCAAATGCTGATATCTAGCAAACCAAATATCAATATAACCTTGTGAAAAGGGGCCCGTTTCGTCATTAATCCAATCAACCAAAATTTTAACATGTGCTTTTAAAATTTGGTCGATTTCTGGTGGGTAATGCCATTTTTTACTATGAACAGCATACTCATCTGCATCAAGTAAATGCTTTTCGCCATCCGGAAAAACTTTGACATCTAAATCGTAATCTATATATTTTAACGCCTCTTTGTCTAAGACATAAGGTGATGCTAAATTACAATAGTACGAAACCCCATTATCACGTATCATTGCAATAATATTAAACCAATACTTTTTATGAAAATAAACAATAGCAGGCTCCCTGGTCACCCAGCGACGACCGTCATCTTCAGTTACTAAAGTATGATCATTTAATCCAATAATCGCATTTTCACTAGTTTTTAGCACCATGGTATCACGCCAAGTTCGATGCAACGAGCCATCATGTTTGTAACTTTTGATCGTAATGAAATCTCCTTCGCGTGGTCCGCGATTCGACTTATCAAAGCTCATGATCGTACCTACTCTTCTAACACCGAATTTCTATTTAATTGTACCAAATTTCACGATTAAATGATAGACTACAAGTCATTGCGATGACTATTACCACGAACAAAATGTTGCGTATTCGTTTTTTGGTTAGCTTTTTTAGAAGAAATCAGCTGCTTTTGTAACTGTACGATAATTAATTTTAAATGGGGTAATTGATTTTCTAATGCCTTGATTTGTTGTTGCCTATAATTATCAATATGATCTACTGCTTTTAAAAGCTTTAATTCTTTTAGCATTGTATTCGCTTGTTGCTCTGCTGCTGATAATTTTGTTTGTATCACTTTTGGATCATAAAATTGCATGATTAAGACTCACTTTCAAATGCTGACATGATAACATCAATAGTTTCACGATGATACCCCTTAGTATAAAGATAACTTTTCGTCTTATACTGCCGCTGGCTCAGTGGCACATTGCGATAACGATGCCAGAGTTTATCGGCCTGCCTTTTTATGTTGTCTAACTCAGTCACATCATCATTTTCAAAATTGAGTTCTGAAATAACAGATTGCCCAATATCAAAGGAAAACCCTTTATTCGCTAACGCTTGAATAATTTTTTGTTGCTTAGCACGTGTAGATTCACGTTTGTAGGTATTAGCAAATTTCGTCGCCATTTTTTGAGCAATTTCAATTTGCTCTTCGTAAGTATAGGTTTCGAGGGCCATCTCAATGTCGTCGTCCAAGATACCTGCTTGTTTCAAATCCATTTTTATAGCATTTGGCCCTTTGGGACTGATTAATTTCTTTGTTGCAACATAATGCCTTGCATAATTAGCATCATCAAGATATCCTAGATTTTTTAACTGTGCAATCGCCTGATCCTGTATGGCTTCAGAAACCGCCTTTTCAGTTAACTTTTGTTTGACTTGTTTAATTGTTCGTAAGGCGTGGCCTAAGTAATTAATTGCTATATTAAAGGCTTTGGCAACCTCATCATCATGTTTAATTTGTTCAATTAAAGCATCATCAAGCTCACGACCCTTTGCTAAACCGTATTTAATTAACACACTTTCAGACACACCAAACGCAAATTGTTTGTCCAAATCAACGCTATATCGCCCTGCTTTTTTTTGTGTTGCAATCTTCGTAATTGTTTTCATAACTCTATTGTACGAAAAAAAGCACCGAAGTGCTTTCTTTTTTGGTCATTATCATGTCAATAATAACTGTTTACTTGACTAATTCATTCTAAGTTTTAAGATGAGTCGTATTACTCACAACTAAATCAGCTTCATGACTGCTGACAATTAATTTCATCATCATCTAGCTAAATAAAATTATCGAATGATTAGTTGCTGAAAAGTTATCATTATTAACCTATCAAGTATGTTTAAATAATGTATTGACCGTTATTTATTTTTACGCTTTTTGTCAAACATCGTTAATCCTAGTGTTGACAATGCCAATCCAAGAATCATAGTGATTGTATTATGAGGTTGTGTCTCTTCACCAGTTTTAGGTAACTGTTTTACAGACTTTTCAGGGACTTCTTTTTTGATTAAGTTGTCGCTTTGTGCCTTATCTTGCATCACCTGGTTATTATTCAAAACAAACTCATGATCATCCTGTTTTTGATTTGAATTTTTTTCAACAACATTCTCTTCAGGTTTTGTACCTTGATCCTTGGCATAAACATACGTGGTATCTGTTGTCTTGCCAGTATCATACTTGCCAGTTTCGTCGCCTGTTGTCTTTTCCGGTACTAAGTGATAACCAGGAATTTCGGCTGGTGTGGTTGTATAACCGGTATCCTTTGGTCCCTTAGTCGTGTCTGTTGGTACAAGTGTCTTACCATCTTCATCCACATAGTTCGTGGTGTGTTGGCCTTGTTTACCGTACACATAGGTCACTTCGTTGGTTTCACCATTTGCTGGATACTGACCTGTCACGTCACCCGTTGTCTTATTTGGTACAAGATCGTAACCGTCAATATTCTTTGGTGTCGTTGTGTAATCTTCACCACTGTTCTGAGTTGATGACTCTTTTCCAGCAATCACTTGACCAGATTCATCGACATAGTTGACTATTAGATTTCCTTGATCCTTGGCATAGACATAGGTGGTATCTGTTGTCTTACCTGTGTCGTACTTACCAGTTTCGTCACCCGTTGTCTTGTCGGGTACGACATGATAGCCTGAAATCTCTGCTGGTGTTGTCTGGTAATCGGTATCCTTTGGTCCTTGAGTGTGTTCAGTTGGAACCAAAACATGACCAGCTTCATCAACGTAGTTGGTTGTATGTTGCCCTTGTTGACCATAAACATACGTTACGTCTTTAGTTTCACCATCTGCTGGATATTGACCTGTGATGTCACCCGTTGTCTTGGTTGGTACGAGGTCGTAACCATCAATTACCTTTGGTGTGGTGGTATAAGTTTCACCGCTGTCCTGAGTTGATGAATCGGCTGGGGATAACACATTGCCGTTTTCATCGACATAATTCACAACCAAGTTACCCTGATCCTTAGCATAAACATACGTTGTATCCGTTGTCTTACCCGTATCATACTTACCAGTTTCATCACCCGTTGTCTTTTCCGGTACTAAGTGATAACCAGGGATTTCAGCTGGTATAGCTGTATAATCTGTATCTTTCGGTCCTTGAGTCTGCTCTGCAGGCACAAGCGTCTTACCATCTTCGTCAACATAATTGGTCTTGTGTTGACCTTGTTTACCGTAAACATACGTTACTTCTTTAGTCTCGCCATCGTTTGGATATTGACCTGTAACGTCACCCGTTGTCTTTTCCGGTACGAGATCGTAACCGTCAATATTCTTTGGTGTCGTTGTATAATCTTCACCACTGTTCTTAGTTGATGAATCGGCTGATGATAACACGTTACCAGACTCATCCACATAGTTGACAACCAAATTTCCTTGATCTTTGGCATAAACATACGTGGTATCTGTTGTCTTACCTGTATCATACTTACCAGTGTTGTCACCCGTTGTCTTTTCCGGTACTAAGTGATAACCAGGTATTTTTGTTGGTGTCGTTGTATAATTCGTATCCTTCGGTCCATTGGTAGTGTCTGTTGGTACAAGTGTCTTACCATCTTCGTCAACGTAATTTGTGGTATGTTGACCTTGTTTGCCGTAAACATAGGTTACTTCAGCTGTTTGCCCATTTGTTGGATATTGACCATTTATGTTGCCGGTTGTTTTTGATGGAACAAGATCGTAACCGTCAATATTCTTTGGCGTCGTTGTGTAATCTTCACCACTATTCTTAGTTGATGACTCTTTCCCAGCAATTGCTTGACCACTTTCATCAACGTAGTTGACTATTAGATTTCCTTGATCTTTGGCATAAACATACGTGGTATCTGTTGTCTTGCCTGTATCATACTTAACGGTTTCGTCGCCGGTTGTCTTTTCTGGTACGACATGATAACCAGGTATTTCAGCTGGTGTCGTTGTATAATTGGTATCTTTTGGTCCTTGAGTGTGTTCAGCTGGCACTAAGACATTACCATTTTCATCCACATAATTGGTCGTATGTTGACCTTGTTTACCATAGACATAGGTTACTTCTTTGGTTTCGCCATCGTTTGGATATTGACCTGTCACGTCACCTGTTGTCTTTGATGGAACAAGATCGTAACCGTCAATATTCTTTGGTGTCGTTGTATACTCTTCACCGCTGTCCTGAGTTGATGAATCGGCTGGTGATAACACTGCACCACTTTCATCGACATAGTTGACAACCAAGTTACCCTGATCCTTAGCATAAACATACGTTGTATCCGTTGTCTTACCCGTATCATACTTACCAGTTTCATCACCCGTTGTCTTTTCCGGTACTAAGTGATAACCAGGGATTTCAGCTGGTGTAGCTGTATAATCTGTATCTTTCGGTCCTTGAGTCTGCTCTGCAGGCACAAGCGTCTTACCATCTTCGTCAACGTAATTTGTGGTATGTTGACCTTGTTTGCCATAAACGTAGGTCACTTCTTTGGTTTCGCCATTTTCTGGATATTGGCCAGTAACGTCACCGGCTGTCTTGGTTGGTACGAGGTCGTAACCATCAATTACCTTTGGTGTGGTGGTATAAGTTTCACCGCTGTCCTGAGTTGATGAATCGGCTGGTGATAACACCACGCTATTTTCATCGACATAGTTCACAACCAAGTTACCCTGATCCTTAGCATAGACATAGGTTGTTTCTGTTGTCTTACCTGTATCGTACTTACCAGTTTCGTCACCCGTTGTCTTGTTTGGTACGACATGGTAGCCAGGAATCTCTGCTGGTGTTGTCTGATAATCGGTATCCTTTGGTCCCTTAGTCGTGTCCGTTGGTACAAGTGTCTTACCATCTTCATCCACATAATTAGTCGTATGTTGACCTTGTTTGCCGTAGACATACGTTACTACTTTGGTTTCGCCGTCTGCTGGATATTGACCCGTCACGTCACCTGTTGTCTTTGATGGAACAAGATCGTAACCGTCAATTGACTTTGGTGTTGTTGTGTAGGCTTCGCCACTATCCTTTGTTGATAAATCGGCTGATAACAACACTGATCCGTTTTCATCGACATAATTGACAACTAAGCTACCTTGATCCTTGGCGTAGACATACGTTGTTTCCGTTGTCTTGCCTGTATCATACTTACCAATTTCGTCGCCTGTTGTCTTTTCTGGTACTAAGTGATAACCAGGAATTTCAGTTGGGCTCGTTGTATAATCTGTATCCTTCGGTCCTTGAGTTTGCTCTGCAGGCACTAAGACATTCCCATTTTCATCAACGTAGTTCGTAGTGTGTTGACCTTGTTGCCCGTAAACATAGGTTACTTCTTTAGTTTGACCATTTGCTGGATATTGACCTGTCACGTCGCCTGTTGTCTTTTCCGGTACGAGATCGTAACCGTCAATTGACTTTGGTGTCGTTGTGTAATCTTGGTTAGTATCAGCTGTTGTCTTCTCTGCTGGGGATAACACTGCATCACTTTCATCGACATAATTGACTACTAAACTTCCTTGATCTTTGGCATAAACATAGGTGGTATCTGTTGTCTTACCTGTGTCGTACTTACCAGTGTTGTCACCTGTTGTCTTTTCTGGTACTAAGTGATAACCAGGAATTTCTGCTGGTGTTGTTGTATAATCTGTATCCTTCGATCCTTGAGTTTGCTCTGCAGGCACTAAGACATTCCCATTTTCATCAACGTAGTTCGTAGTGTGTTGGCCTTGTTGCCCGTAAACATAGGTTACTTCTTTAGTTTGACCATTTGCTGGATATTGACCTGTCACGTCACCCGTTGTCTTTTCCGGTACGAAATCATAACCGTCAATTGACTTTGGTGTGGTGATATAAGCTTCACCGCTGTCCTGAGTTGATGAATCGGATGGTGATAACACATTGCCTGCTTCACCGACATAATTGACAACTAAGCTACCTTGATCCTTGGCATAGACGTAAGTTGTTTCCGTCGTCTTGCCTGTATCATACTTACCAGTTTCGTCGCCTATTGTCTTTTCCGGTACGACATGATAGCCAGGAATTTCGGCGGGTATGGTTGTATAATCGGTATCTTTTGGTCCTTGAGTCTGTTCTGCTGGCACGAGAACATGACCATCTTCGTCAACGTAATTGGTGGTATGTTGACCTTGTTTGCCATAAACGTAGGTCACTTCTTTGGTTTCGCCATTTTCTGGATATTGGCCAGTAACGTCACCGGCTGTCTTGGTTGGTACAAGGTCGTAACCGTCAATTGACTTTGGTTCTGTTGTGTAAACTTGGTTTGTATCAGCTGTTGTCTTGTCTGCTGGTGATAACACATTGCCGTTTTCATCGACATAGTTAACAACCAAGTTACCCTGATCTTTGGCATAGACGTATGTTGTTTCTGTTTTCTTGCCCGTATCATATTTACCAGTTTCGTCACCCGTTGTCTTGTCTGGTACTAAGTGATAACCAGGAATTTCGGCTGGTGTCGTTGTATAATCAGTATCTTTCGGTCCCTTAGTCGTGTCTGTCGGTACAAGTGTCTTACCATCTTCATCAACGTAATTAGTAGTATGTTGGCCTTGTTGACCATAAACGTAGGTCACTTCTTTGGTTTCGCCGTCTGCTGGATATTGACCTGTCACGTCACCAGTTGTCTTTTCCGGTACGAGATCGTAACCGTCAATTGCCTTTGGTTCTGTTGTGTAATCTTGGTTTGTATCAGCTGTTGTCTTGTCTGCTGTTGCCAACACATTGCCAGACTTATCCACATAGTTGACAACCAAGTTACCCTGATCTTTGGCATAAACATGAGTGATTTCGTTATTGCCATCAACATAGACGCCATCTGCCTTTCCTAACGTTTTTACCAAATGATATCCTGGAATTTGAACAGGTTGTGTTATATCAGTGTTATATTTATTTCCTATTATCCCAATATCTGCCTTTGAAGGTATTAATTGATTACCTTGTTGATCTTGAAAGTTAACACTTAATGGTTCTTCATACTTCATTGTTGACAATAATGAAGGATCTACTTTACTACCTTGACCTAATTGTATTTCACCATCATTATTTTTTTTGGTGCCAATTGTGGCGATAGAATAATCAAATCCTTCTTTAGGAACATCCATTTCAAATAACACAGTGACTTTTTTTTCATTAACTGGTGATGTTGCTCCCTTAACATCCGATACATCAGATGGATCATCGTATTTTCTGGTCACAGCTAAATAACCATCATCAGTTTTTTGATAGGCCAACTGTGACTCATTGTCCACGTATACTTTTTTAATCACAGAATCTGTGATTTCAATCGCTTCGCTTGCATCAATATCTGACACGCCAAAATGAATTAACACAGCAGCCGCTTCAACTAATCCCTTTGAAATTGCTTCATCAGGTGTCAGTTGTTCATTTTGATCAGCGTAATTAATATTTTTAAAAAATTGAATGTGCGTATTGAAAAAGTTCCCCAATTGCGCCATCTGCCAACCAGATCCCACATTTAATAATGTTGTCCCACCGCCGTCAATAGTTCCTTTAATACCCAATGCAATCATTGATTGTTCATTACCATAATTAACAGATTGCAACGTCCACCTCATGTCATACGATTCATACTTGTTCGTGTCTTGATTTTTGATACGCATAACATCTTTTGCATAGAAGTAAGTATCTTGTCCTAAATCAGATGTTTTGAGTAACCGTGAATGTCCTGAAGAACTATGTCCTGGATACTCTGAATTAGGCGCTTTTGCTGTCCCTAAACTATCATCATCTTTCAACGTACCAATATCAACTTTTTGCCCACTCACGTACAAAGATAAATCACTAGACTGCTTTAATACCGGCGTTGGATTGTACCCGTCAGTAAATGTTGTTGTCTGTAATAGGTCCCTAGTTTCTGTTTTATCGTAATCTTTAATAGATTGACCCTTTGTATCCGGCCAATATTCACCTGCTTCATTGCTAACAGGATTATTATCAGAATTATTGGTTTGCGCAGATTTATCTCGTTCCCAAGTTGTTTGCGTGTCACTAGCTGTTTGATCTAATGCCTGACTACTTTTCGATGTCTTAACAGCAATATCATTGCTAGGTGCTACAGCATCCGCTGAGGATTTTGTTGTTGACTCAGCTGTATCTACTGTTTGATTATCTACTGACGTATTCGTTGTCTCATCAGGTGATTGTGGTTGATTATCTACTGACGTCTTAGCTGTCTCATCAGGTGATTGTGGTTGTTCACTTACTGACGACTTTGCTGTCTCATCAATCGACTGCGTTTGATTATTTACTGACGATTTTGCTGCTTCATCAGTCGGTTGCGTTTGTTCACTTACTGACGACTTTGCTGCCTCATCGGTCGATGGCGTTTGTTCACTTACTAACGACTTTTGCGCAGTTGTATCCTGATGAGTTGACATATTGACATTAACTGCCTCACCATTGGTATCTGCGGAAACTGTTGTACTAACAATCATACCCCCAACAACGATTGCTGCTGTTACCCACAACTTACCAGATTTATACAATTTAATAATCTTCTTTTGATTCTGCATTAAAATTATGCCCCCTCATACTTCAATTTTAATTGATTACCGTTAATCAATCTTCCAAAATATTGTATCACATAAGTTAAACAAAATCCTAGTATTATTATGAATTTTGTATCATTAAAAGTATAGAAGAACTACTCTAACGTTGATTTATTTTAACTTAAACACAAATCCAAAACTATCATTTCATGCACAAAAAAAGCGGATTTCTCCGCTATAAATGATGATGGTCAAAATACATATATGTTTATCTGTATATTACAAAACACTATCAAGCCCAATCTTTAAGTCTGTTATTTTTTCAACACCTGCCAGCGCACGTAAAACCCCTGGCACGAAAGCTGCCCTACTAGTCGTACTTTGGGTTAACGTCAACTGTTCATCGATGCCACCAAAATAAACACTTTGTTGTGCAATATAACCTGGTAAACGCATCGCATGCACAGCAACATCTGCTACACGCTGCCCACGCGCCGCGCCTTCACTTGACTTAACTGGTTCTTCGATGCGTGCTTTTGCTATTAGTTTAGCAGTTTGTACGGCGGTACCTGAAGGTGCATCAACCTTTTTGGGGTTATGTGTCTCAACAATTTCAACATCAGGAAAGTATTGAGCCGCTAATTGTGAAAATTGCATCAATAAAACTGCTGAAAGACTGAAATTAGGCACAATCAACACGCCACGTTCTGATTTTTCGCGCAACGTATCAATTTGATCATCAGTTAACCCTGTTGCGCCAATAATAACCGCCATATGATGTTCAATTGCCCACAGTGCATTATTGAAGACAGTTTGAGGCGTACTAACATCTAAAAAAATATCTGCCGATACGTTGATTTGATCTAGCGACGTCCATACTGGATACTGACTTTCATGACTATGGCCACTTAAAACACCTACAATGTCATAATTTGTTTCTGCCAGACCAGCTTGAATCGCTAATCCTAATTTTCCAAAACCACCCGCCAAAATTATTTTTGACATAAATCATTCCCCCAATAATTGATTCAGCTTTTGTTGTTCGTCATTTGTCAAAGGTGCAATTGGTAACCGCACAATATTTTTAACCATGCCAACTTCACTCAATTTTGCTTTAACTGGTGCTGGCGACGGAAATGCAAACAACGCGTTCATTCGTGGTGTTAAATAACGCTGCAGACGACCGGCCTCACGCCAATCATTAGCATTCATTGCTGCAAATAACGCAGTCATTTCATCACCATATAAATGTGAGGCAACTGAAATGGTCCCCGCGCCACCTTGTGCATACGCCGCCAATGTTTGGGCATCTTCACCCGTGTAAACAGCAAAGTCAACAGCCTGTGTTTGCTCAATTTCGGCACCAATGAATTCTGCCGAAGTTGTTTCCTTAATCGCATTAATATTATCATGTTGGGCCAATGCAACGACGCTTGCTACTGTCAGTCCAACTGCCGACCGGCCTGGAATATTATATAACATCACAGGTTTTGACGCAGCATCAGCAATCGCAGTAAAGTGGGCAATCATACCGGATTGACTGGGTTTATTATAATAAGGTGTCACTGCTAAAATCGCATCGACACGAGCTATCTCACTCAGTTCGCGTGCATTAATAACAGACTCCGCCGTATTATTTGTCCCAGCATTAGCAATTAGCAATGCTTTGTCCCCGACGTAATCAGCGATATATTGTGTCAGCGTTAGCTTTTCTTGATGCGTTAATGTTGGTGATTCTCCAGTTGTACCAGCTATCACAAAACCTTGCGTGCCATGATTGAGCAAATCATCAATCACATTTTTTAAGGCTGGGTAGTCAATATCATTTGCTGCATTAAAAGGTGTAATAATTGCCGTAATTAAATTAATATTTTCATACATTGCTTTTCCCTCTACTGTACTTGCCATCGCTTTTTAATGCGCCATTCGCCATTCAATCAAACTTTTTAATGCCTCAAATCCTGGCAGTAGTGCTGATTCGTCAATATTTAACTTTGGACTATGCAATGAATGGGTATCATTGACACCTAACCACAGCATAACTCCTGGAATCTGTTGTAATAAATAACCAAAGTCCTCACCAGTCATTGCCGGTTGAGCCACTTCAAAATCAATATCATCACGAGATTGCATAAATGTTATCACTAGTTGTGCTAGTGCTGAATTATTTTCTACGGGTAAATAGCTACCACTCTCTAGCGAGACATCAATGGTGATATCATTTGCTAAAGCAACACCAGCAGCAATTTGGCGGATTCTCTTCATCATCAAATCTAATCCAACGCGTGTCATACTACGTACTGTACCTTCAAAATAAACGTCATCTGGAATAACATTATTTGCTTGGCCACCGTTAATAACACCAATGCTTACCACACCACCCTTTATAGGATCCACTGATCGTGACACCACTGTTTGGAATTGCATAATCAATTCTGATGCAGCAACAATTGGATCTTTCACTAAATGCGGATAAGCGGCATGACCGCCTTGCCCGTGAACAGCGACTTTAAGTTCAGCAGTTCCAGCAAACAAAGTACCATCTAAGGTACTCAGTGTCCCAGCCGGTAAATCTGGTTGGTCGTGAATACCATAAAACTCATCTGGACGCCATTCATCAGTAAACAAACCAAGATCATAAGCCAATTTACCACCACTTTTAGCCTCTTCAGCCGGTTGGAAAAAGACAACGAGATTATCTTTTGGCTGATTTTGACTAAAATAATGGACAAGGCCTAAAGCTAAACTCATGTGAACATCATGTCCACATGCATGCATCATGCCAGGATGAGTTGATTCAAAAGGTAACCCAGTTTGTTCAGCAATTGGTAACGCATCGATATCAGTCCGATAACCAATCGTTCGCTTAGGATCAGTGCCTTGAAAACGCACCAAAATAGCCGTTGGTAATTCGGGTACAGTGCGAATACGCATCGTATCATTCTGCCAACTTTTTATTTTTTCTAATAAATACGCATGAGTCTGATGTTCTTCTAATGCCAGTTCAGGAATTAAATGCAGATCTCTGCGATACTGTTGTAATGCTTCAAAGTTAACAACTGTCATTATAAGCCTCGTAAGGCGTCAATTAAGGCAGTCTTTTGTTGTGTTTGTGAGTCAATTTTTTTAATCACTTTAGCCGGTACACCGGCAACAACTGTATTAGCAGGCACATCTTTGGTCACAATAGCACCGGCAGCAACAACTGCACCATCCCCTACTTGGACACCTTCTATGACAACGGCATTAGCACCTACTAACACATGATTACCGATGCGCACAGGCTGTGCCGATGCTGGTTCAATCACGCCAGCTAACACAGCGCCTGCACCAATGTGGGAATTTTCGCCAACAATCGCACGACCTCCTAATATAGCGCCCATATCAATCATCGTCCCAGCACCAATTTCGGCGCCAATATTAATAACAGCGCCAAGCATAATAACAGCATTATCACCTATTTGTACTTGTTCGCGAATAATAGCACCGGGTTCAATACGCGCATTAATTGCCTTTTTGTCAATCAATGGCACTGCTGAATGGCGTGCATCATTTTCAATGTAAATACTTTCCTGAGGTAAACTAGCAATCAATGGTTGGATTTCTGACCAATCACCAATCAATTGACCGAAAGATACACCCCCAAACTGTTGTACAGTATCTGGAATTTCACCAGATAACGTCCCCTTGTATGTGACCTTCACTGGTGTCACTTTTTTTGCATTAGCAATAAAATTAATTAATCGTTGTGCATCATTTTTTGTTTCTGTCATGAGAATTTAGTTTCCTTTAATTATCTATTTTAGTTTTACTGTATGCTTTAAGATGAGATGATCGTCATTTTGACTTATTGTACATTAGCCTTGCCCAAAGTATATTTTTTATCTAATGCTGTTAAATTAGCATAAGTTTCTCGCGCAACAACTAATTGGTGTTGCCCATTTTCGACAAATACAACACCTGGTCTTGGGTTACGATTATAATTTGAAGCCATTGCATAACCATAGGCACCCGTTGCCAATACGGATAAAATGTCACCTGGTTGCGTTCGTGGTAATGCCTGCTGCCATACTAAGACATCCCCTGATTCGCAATACTTGCCAGCAACACGCACAACTTCTTCGGTTGGTGCGTTCGGTTGATTAGCCAATACGGCATCATAATTTGCTTGGTAAAGTGCTGGACGAATATTGTCGCCCATTCCGCCATCAACTGCCAAGTACTGTCGTAAATCAGGAATGTCTTTTCGAGAGCCAACCGTATACAATGTTTGACCTGCAGGACCAACGACAGAACGACCTGGCTCTATCCAAATTTCTGGCATTTTCCAATCATATTGCGCTGCCTTACTTTTCAAAGTACGAATAATCGCATCAGCATAATCACTTTCTGGTAAAGGTGTATCTTCATCCGTGTAACGAATACCAAAACCACCGCCAACGTTAATAATCGCAGGTTGCCAGCCCCAACTTTGTGCTGTATCAGCTAACAATGCAGCATTTTTTTCAAAACCTGTCACATCAAAAATTTGAGAGCCAATATGTGCATGTAGCCCAAGCAAATTCAAATTTTGATCATCTTTTGCAATATCATAAGCTTGCTTACCTTGCCCAGTTAGCAAATCGAATCCAAACTTAGAATCTTGTTGCCCTGTACTAATAAATTCATGCGTGTGGGCAGAAATACCTGGTGAAATGCGCAACAGAATATCTTGTGTCATGTTATGTTTTGCGGCAATCTCTGACAACAATTGCAGTTCTAAGAAATTATCGACAATAATCATCCCAACACCCGCTTCAATGGCCATTGTCAATTCATCCCAACTTTTATTGTTACCATTAAAACTTAAATGCTTAGGATCAAAACCAGCTTGCAAAGCCGTAAATAGCTCACCACCAGATACAATGTCAGCGTGAATCCCTTCTTGTTGGGCAACTTGATAAATTGCCTGAGTTGCAAATGCCTTTGAAGCATAGCTAACAACGTAAGGTACACCTTCTTTTTCAAAAATAGTTTTAAATGCACGCATCGTCTGGCGAATTTTAGTCACATCGTAGACATATAATGGTGTGCCATATGTCTTGGCTAACGTGACAGCATCCACACCATCAATCGTCAAATGCTGCAACTCATTTGTTGGATAACTCATATCATTCTCCCAATTTTTCACATAAAAAAGCCCTTTGTTCGAGACTAGGTCACGGACAAAAGGCTTTTATTTAGCAGTTTTGACTGTTTCCATAGCTCACCGTTATCAACTAACGACAGTCTAATGGTTATTAACCATTAGCCCAACAAAGTAATCTTGCACCGATCATTTTGCTTCGGCAATTTCCCCTTTTACTTATCATCATAACTGTTACAACAGTTCAGATAAGCGACTCATGTCAATCGCAACCTCTATGTGAAATTTAATTTTTATATTGATATCATCATAACTTACTAATGAATTAATGTCAACTTAATATTCTGTATCAATAAAGGTTAACCCAAGTTCTTTACCATATTGTCTAATAGTTGACTCTGCCAAATTCATTTCAAAGGCGAGATCAATATAACTTGTCATGCCACCTTTGAATAAAGCAGCGACTTGCATTTTACGTTCGTCTTTACCAATGGCTGCTTCTGTACCAAGTGCCTGTATACCATGCCCAACCATACGATTATCCGGTTCACTCTCTGGTCTTTTCTCTCGTTTTTGACGATCACGATAAGCTTGTGCGGCTAGTTTGACATCTAGTTTAGAAACTTCAACATCACTGGTGATATCTTTTTCTGTTTTAAAATGATAGTTCACTGTTATTACCCCAAAGAAGTGCTCGGTTAATAATGGCCTCGCCATTAATTAATGGTATTGTACCATTATCGTAAACTGTTTCTAATAAATCCTGGCCGAGTTCATCATTGGAAACGGTTATGATTTTGCCATCACGCATAATGACTTTCAGCAAGCCGGCCTTAGATGCCTTACTAGCGTCAGTTTTTGGATTCTTTTGAATATTAATTTTTTGTCCGCTAGCATTTTCCGCATATGCTGCTTTAATCGCAAATCTTTCTGTATCGCGTGTAAAGCCTTCTTGCAACAAGCCACCACCAGAGCCAACGACTAAATTATCAGCTGACCAACCAGCAGACATCAACGCCTCATATAAAGCAATAATCGTATCAGCTTTCATACCGTCGCCTTGGATAATACCAACATTATTCTGTAGCACCTTATAACCCTGTGCATTAGTCTTTGTACCAAATATGTTGGCTAATAACGCCAGCACTTCTAAATCAATTGTCTGCGGGTCACCAGAATCTGGTCGCAAAACGACCCGACCCGCGCGATTAATTATACGTGCTTTAATGGCCGGTGAACCAATCACTGTTTTGACAAAATTTAACGCATCATAAGAATCAATGACAATGGACAAAATCGCATCATCTGGTGCACGATCAAACTGTGCATTAACATAGTCGAATTCACCTTGACCTGCGCCATAAGCTGTTGCAACTGAATGCTCTGTTGCCCACACAGATAATGCACGTCCCGATACCCCATAAACTGCCTCAAAGTACTGTGACGCAGCCATATTATCTGATCCTTGAAAATGTAATAAATGCGCAGCGCCACCGCGTTTACCCGACTCAAGTGAGGTCGCACCTCGCAATCCAAAATCATTCACTGCCAGAAATAATCCTGACTGTGAGCCAGATTTTTTTAACAAAGGCGCCAAACGCTTCTTGATATACATGGAATTTGTGGCGATTGTTGTTGGATACCAAACGTGCATCAACAACACTTCCAACGCATTTAAGCTCGTGGCAAACCAGGGTGCTGTCGATTCAATGGTAAACAAGGCATTGCCAGTTGGCACCTCAAGGCCCTCAGGTAATGCTTTAATTTTAACTGGAAAGTAGCCAAGATCACGCACCTTTTCCCAGACCGAGCGATTGAAATAAGCTTTTGTACCAAAAGTCAACTCAGAAACTTTTTCGGCCTCGTCAATCATGTCATTCGTGATAGGTTCATGAAAATAGTCATGTAAAATCATGCCCATGCCAAACCAGCTGACTGTATTAAACTGCCCACCAACTCGCGCTTCACCATATGAATAAAGCTTTGTAATATTACTTGGATATTGTAAATGATGCGTTAGTTTATAGGCGTCCGTTGCCAAAATCAAATTTTCGGTCATAAGTTAATCTCCGGCAAATCACCTGCTATCAATTTTTGCGTGACGTCTTGAAATTTGTCACCCTGAATGCGCAACAAACGCCAATCGTAGGTTTTATCATCATCAAATTCGTCAATATACGGTTCAAATTCACCTTCGCTTTGCAAAATCAAATAACCAGCAAACGCTGCAACAAAGTCCGTATTTGATTCGACAACCCGAACCAATTTATTGCCATTAAAGAAACCAACCGCTAATTTATCGTCTGACCACGAACCTTCAAATGCCCACTTTAACGTAATCCAATCAGACATTGTGATACCAAGATTCAGTAAATAGTCTAAAGATAAGCGGATATGGATAGGATGATCTTGCGATTGCTCAGCGATGCCTTTTGCATCAAGTTGGCTTGAAAATATGCCAACTAGCGCCTCTAATTCAGCCACAGTGGGCATACTTTCTTCTTGTTGCCAAGACGTGACGGTTGCGACATCAACATCTAACGCATCAGCAATTTCTTCACTCGAAATGCCTGTCAATTGTTGTAATTTATTTAAATTATTCATAGGTATATTATACTAAAAAAGCCGCCCGAAGGCAGCTTAATTTTATTTTTTCGCAATTTTTTTGGCACGCTGGCTAACCATGATGGAACGAACAACACCAATAATAGTTGGCATCAGTGTCACTAATGCAATCCCCAAAATAATAACCGAAAAATGCATTTTAACAAATGGTATATTACCAAACATATAGCCCGCACCCGTAGCAATCAAACTCCAAGAAAAAGCAGCAATCACATTATTTCTTAAAAAATGACCATACGGGAACTGACTAATACCTGCAACAAATGGCACAAATGTGCGTACGATCGGCATGTACCGGCCAATGATAATCGCCATTGCCCCACGCTTTTCAAAAAATCCTTCTGCTTCACGAATATGATTTTCTTTGATAAAACGCCCAATTAAAGGGTGTTTTATCAATTTATAACCACCTGTACGGCCGATCCAGAAATTCAAAGAATCACCTGCAATAGCGGCTAAAAAGAACAATATCATAAATACCCAATGATTTAATCCGGCATTGACACCAGCTGGTGTCGCAGCAACCGCACCAGCAGCAAAAAGTAACGAATCTCCGGGTAAAAATGGCATAATGACAATGCCTGTTTCAATGAAAATAACAGCGAATAAAATAACATAGGTCCATGGTCCAAATTGTGTCACTAACGTGGCAATGTGCGCATCAATATGGAGGATGAAGTCGATTAAAAACATGTGATTATTGTATTCAACTCAATTAGCATATGACAATCGAGAAAAACACGGTTCCCCTTAGTTTATATTTTTTCAGATAGCTTCATTTTACCATAAATACAATATCAAACATAATATTTTTAAAGGTCTTCTGTTACCAATAAAATAAATTTTGGACAAATTTTGTCCCTTGTCCAGACAAACAAAATATTCTGTTGTAAAGTTATACTAGCGTCAAAATAAAAGGAGAAAAAACATGAATGAAACAAAATTGATTGCTGATCTTGAAACGATTAATCGTCATGTCGACAATTCACAAAAACGACCTGGTGCTAAAAATATTTATTTAGCTGCTGGTTGGTTTTCTGATAACCAAGAGATATTATTGAAGGATGCCTTTACGCAACTGAGTGCCAATCCAACAATTGCCCATATTCATGTCCCATTGTTGCATCAATATGGTGGCGTTGCCTTAGGTGAGTCAAACAACGAGCCTGATTTTGAATGGGGTGCAATGACTTATAAAGCCGATATTAAAGCCATTGATAACTCAGACCTCACTGTCGCTATCTTTGAAGCAGAAGATGCCGATACAGGTACAGCAATGGAATTAGGCTATTCAGTTGCTTCAAATACACCAGTTGTCTCGGTTTTTGCTGGTAATATTGATGAACATCCAATTAACTTGATGTTATCTTTTGGTACAGATGCGCATGTCACATCAACTGCTGAATTGGCGAATTATGATTTCTTTGATATTACACCGAACAAATATACTGGCAAACTCATTTAAATAATAAAAAACAGAAAGGTGCCGAGCCGCTCTCTCAAAGCACTGCCTTTGCGACAGAAACCACCCAGAGTGCCTTAATCTCGGTAAAGTTTAAATCATGCAAGAAACATCAACACCACACATTTCACACTGGCAAGTTTTCAACCCATTTTGGTATGCTGAACAATTTAGAGGTTGGACACGACTATCTTATGCCCTATTAGCGCTTGGTCTCCTCATCATCGCCTACACGAGTTTTGGTATGGGTGCCCCCATTAATGGCATGACATTTGCGACATTTTTTGCAGCAGCGTTTGGTTGGACCACTGTTCTTGGTTTAAAAGAAGCTAAACCAATGAATGGTTTGTTTGGGCTATTATCAGCAGCTATATATATTTACGTTGCGTGGTTACATAAAAATCCAGCTGATGCCGTGTTGCAGTTAACGTATGTTATTTTACTCGACATCCCCGTTTTAGTTATGCCTTCATGGGTCAAAGATACTGACAAACATGTCCGGTTTATTCATGAAACAGATACACGTGGTGAAAAGCACGGTAAAACATTTTGGTATACTGTTGTTGCTTTGGTTGCAATTGTTGCCTTTGCGGCTGCTTACTTATTTGAAACACAAGTCCTACACACACCACGACCAATATCAGATTCTTTGGTACTCGGCACTGGGCTAGTTGGCGCTGTTTTAACCACTTTCCGTTTCTCTGAAAGTTGGTTTGCTTGGTTATTACAGGGCTTAATGCAAATTGCTTTATGGGGATTTACTGTTGCTGCAGGTGGCGTACTTGGCGCTTCGGCCTTAGTTATTTTGGTCACTTACCTGATGTACTTTGCAAATGATGTGTTGGCAATCATACAATCTTCATGGTTCCATCACAAAGAAATCACCGCTCAGCTCTCACGAAACAATGTCAAGTAAAAAACCTTGACACTGTTTTTAAAAAAACTATTGACAAAAGTGTTAAATTTCGGTAAACTTGACTAGTTGATAAATTGAAACGAAAGGAGGTGCCATTTATGGCTACCCCATCAAACAAAAACTCAAAGTCTCACAAGCGTAACCGCCGCGGACATATCGGTTTGAATGTTCCTAACATCGTGTTGGATCAAACAACTGGTGAATACCGCGTAGCTCACCGTGTCTCACCTTCTGGTGTTTACAATGGTAAGCAAGTTACAGAAAAGAAGTAATTTCACATAATAACCTGCACCATTTGGCGCAGGTTTTTTGTTTGCAATTTTATGGTAAAATGATGACATGACAATTACAATTAAAGAAGCAGCCGTTGATTCTGTTGAAGCTGCCAGACAAATGCGCGACAAAGGCGCTAATCGTATTGAATTAAATAGCCAGTTAGCATTAGGTGGTCTCACGCCTGATACACGTACAATCATTGATACACTGATAGCAATTGACGACATACCAGTAATCATTATGGTTCGCCCTCGTGGCGGTGATTTTGCATACGATGACATTGAATTGCAACAAATGCATGATACCTTACAACAAATTGCTGACCTGGGTGGTCAATTAGTCACTTTCGGTGTGGTACGTGATCATTTATTGGATAAAAAGGCGATGTTGGCATTGATTACACGTGCTAGTGAATTAAACCTGGAAGTAATTATGCATATGGCTTTTGATGATATTCATGTGGATCAGCAACAAAGTACAATGTATTGGCTATCCGAACATGGTGTCAAACGCATTTTAACGCATGGTGGGCAACTTGAAACACCCATCTTTGATCTATTACCCAATCTACAAGTACTTGTTAATACAGCCCCTGCTGACGTAACCATTCTTCCTGGTGGTGGCATCAATACTGAAAACGCCCAACGTATTGCAGATGCATTAGGTGTTAGCGAAGTTCACGGTTCAAAAATTGTCTAGTACTTTACAAGATACTTAGTGGCTAATTACCAGTTCTAAACTAGTGATTAGTCACTCATTTTTTTGTTGTCCACAAAAGAACGATTAGTTGCTGTACAATATGTACAGTAACTAATCGTTGATGAATTTCATAACATTAACAATGTTAACCAGCTTGTCAAAACAGTAAAGGAAACTATTAGAATGCCTTTAGACGGTCTTTTTACACATGCTTTAGTGCATGAATTTAATGAATTAATCGTTGGTGGACGCATTACAAAAGTTCATCAACCCTACCCAAATGAAATTGTTTTAGTTGTGCGTAACAATAGCGTGAACTACCCACTGCTCCTCAGCGCACATCCTACATACGCACGTGCACAGATCACCCGTATTCCCTACGAAAATCCTCAAACCGCGCCAAACTTTGTGATGTTTCTACGTCGTTACTTGGAAGGGGCTAAGTTACAAAAAATTGTACAAATTGACAATGATCGTATCATTAATTTTTACGTCAATGCGCGTAATGAGCTAGGCGATGTACAAGAAATTCGGTTGACCCTTGAAATGATGGGGCGTCATTCCAATTTGTTCTTAGTCAGAGAAGAAGATTCACGCATTTTAGAACTCATAAAACATGTCCCTGCAGACCAAAATCGTGTTCGCTCTCTCATGCCTGGTGCAACGTATGTGCTCCCCCCCGCACAAAACCTAGCTAATCCCTTTACCGAAGGGTTAGATGTTTTAGCTCCTATGATTTTAGACACACCATTTGATGACTGGGCAAAAACGATTCAATCAACTTATCAGGGATTTGGTCGTGATTCTGCCGTCAGTTTAGCGCGTACAATTAATCAACCTGGGGATCACCTTGCACATGCCAAAAATTGGCTCGCACGTTTTAACAACCTCAAGCCTACCTTATTCACTTCTGATAAAGGTGCTTTAAGCTATGCGGCCTTCGATTGGTTACAAGACCACACGAACGCACAACATTTCCAAACACTTGGGGATATGCTAGACGCTTACTACATTGGCAGAGCCGAACGCGAACGTGTTAACCAGCAAGCAGGTTCATTGGTTCGTGTTGTTAAAAATGAACTTAAGAAGAATACGTCGAAACGAAAAAAGTTATTAGCAACATTAGATGATGCTGAAAATGCTGATGATTTAAAAGTCATGGGTGATTTATTAATCACCTACCCACATCTCGTCCAAAAAGGGATGACATCCGTTGAGATTGAAAATTACTACAACAACAACGCACTGCTTAAAATTCCGCTGGATCCCAAACTTAATGGCTTAAAAAATGCCGAGCGCTATTTTACAAAGTATCGTAAATTGCGCACTGCTGTTGCCTATGTCAATGAACAAATGGCGCTGACTGATGCTGAAATTGCATACTTCAACAACATTGTTGCACAACTTGATGTCGCTTCCCCTAAAGATGTTGAAGACATTCGCTTGGAATTAACAAATGGTGGCTACATTCGTGCCAACAAGAAAAATAAGCAAAAGCCAAAAGTGTCAAAACCGGATCAGTTTCAAAGCACAGATGGTACACATATAGAAGTCGGTAAAAATAATTTACAAAATGAACGCCTGTCGTTAAAACAAGCAGATCGTCGTGATATTTGGCTACACGTTCAAAACATACCCGGTTCACATGTTATTATTCACTCACCAAACCCATCAGACGAAACATTGGTCGAAGCCGCAAAACTTGCTGCTTATTTTAGTAAGGCACGCGATTCAGCCAATGTTCCTGTTGACTACCTACCAGCCGGAAAGCTTCGGAAGCCAAACGGTTCAAAACCTGGTTTTGTTATCTTTGAAGGACAGCAAACACTATTTGTTACACCAGATCATCAGTTAGTTTCCCAGTTAAAAATTAAAAAGTAATCAAAAAAATATCCGATAGACGCTTATAACGTGTCTATCGGATATTTTTATTTAGTCGCTTCATATAAAATAAAAGGTGACTGCGTACGTTCGTTTCCCCAGTTAATATTGCCATATTGTGCTTCAATAGTCGCAATCTGCTCAGCATTGAAATCATTGATTGTCGGGTACTTTACCGTGATATGGTTAAATCCTGCATTTTTTAAATTGCTCTCATACATTTGATTTGGCCAATTGAAATCATGTAAAATCAAATCTTCTTGCTGATTCACATGCAGCTTTTCAACACGCTGTTCACCATAACCATAGACTTTGTCCTTCGAACCATTTTGAAATGTTGAAAAAGGCACACCAGTTGTGTTTGGATTGGTATCCAGCACAATAAAGTGACTTTTAGGACGCAAAACACGATAAATTTCTGACATAATTCGCTTTATACGCACTTCTGAACCATTATTAATAAAAACATAACAAGCAATCGCGCCATCAAGTGATTCACTAGGCACAGAACTCAAACTGTCATTTTTTACCACTTGATAATCAATACGTTTATGAGCGCGTTGTTGGTTTGCAATAGCAATCATACGATCAGATTCATCAACAGCAATGATTTTGGATCCTGTTTGTTGTGCCAGCCTTAAAGCGACTTTACCTGGTCCGCAACCGTAATCCAATATCGTTTCTGCTTGATGCTTTGAAAAAAAAGATAATATATGACTATAACCCAATACTTGCTCTAACACATCATTGTATGCATTAAATTGGTTAGCTATTTTGTCACTTTCAAAAAGATTATTCATTGCTATCTACCTCTAAATTTACAACATGCTTGGGCCATTTATTACGCACAAAATACTGGTAAATTGGTAATAAATGATCAAACACTGTTCGATCAATTTTTTTATTATAGTGAATCATTTGATATATGCTAAACAGCGCTAGTATTTGCTGCCAATAAGGCGCCATATGTGTCGCTAAAATGGCCTGCCAATCCATCATAATGTCGTTTTTTCTCAGTTTTTCTTCGTACGCCATCAATTCTTGAATCATATCCCAATTATTTTCGAGTGGCATCTCTGGAAATTTAAATTGTGCTTCGTTTGGCGTCTCTAACACATGCGTTACCCATAAATTATCAGGTTCATAGATGTGCATGGTGCCTACACTGTGATAATACTTTCCTACTGGTATATGGAGCTCACGCGCCATCAATTCTTGAATAAAGGTAAATGAGAAAACGTCACTCACAATACCGCGAAAAGCATCATTAGCTCGCATATAAGCAATCATATCTAGATGATTATCTCGAATAAAAAATTGTAGACCCAAAGTGCACGACACATCTAAATTGTTTGGAATAGCCAACTCACTGCCATCAAAAATTTGTAATACTGCACGTTTAGAATCTGGATCTTTGATTAATAAATCTTTAACATTTTGCCATTGACTTGATTGTTGACCTTTATCATTAAACAATTTCGATCCATAGGCAGTACCTGTTAAAATACGGCCATCCATTGAATAATCTGGCATTTTTTTATTATAGTAGCTGATGTAATCTAAGCGGTTATTACCTGTTAAATACCATAATACTTCGGCAAAATTAAATATAATATTACATTTTCTTTTTTGATTATAAATGCCTCTTTGTACTGGTTGATTAATCCTAAAATGATAGGCGATTTTTTCGCGACTTTGAAACCCTCGAGGTTGATTAAAAAAGTCAGCGTGGTTGTAAATGTCATTAAGTACAGACATATAGGCGCTATCAAAATTTTCATACGTTGACATCTTTCGTTTCCTCCTCTGTGATGACGTACAATCATTATTTGTCATTCAAAAATTGTTTAATTTTTAATAAACAATCTGCAGTATCTTTGTAATATAAATAATTGACGCGACTGATAGTTCCTAAACCTCTCACAAGATAAGCGTAGGTTGTATTTTCTTGTAAGAGCAAGACAATTGGTTTATCAAATGCCGAAGCCCAGCCTATTTCAATATGTGTACCAGGCGATGCTGGATACCCCGGAAATGCCATAAACAGATGGCATTTTTTTATTGCTTCAAAATCTGCCATGGTGCATTCATCTGGGGTCATCATATGTTGACCCCATCCCTCACGTTGATGCGCGTTATCGACAACAAAGTCTGCTTCTTCAAGTAGTTGCATCACCTGTTTAATTAAACTCATACTTTGTGAATCAACGACTTTGTCATGGGTTAATAGTTGTTTAAATGGTGCTGCCAAGAATACATGGTTTCTCAAGAAATATTCCTCCTAAAATTTAGAACATAGAAAAAGAGCGTTTGCAATCATTTTTGATACTGCAAACGCTCTAGATATAGTATGTCTATCTATAATGGCACCCTAGCGGCCCTTTATATTTCACACTTTCCTACGCTGTTTGCAACAGATCAGGTTCAAAGGGTTCAAAGACTATCACTTCTCTCTCAGCTTCTTGTGAAGCACCCCTAGTATGTTAATTAATCGATTAATAACAAACTGATTCTACCACATCACATTGACAATATGCAACTTATTATCAATGTTAAAACAAGCGTTGATATGTAAAAATCCTCTCCACTGTGCGCTTTTTCACGATATAAATAAAGTCCAATATGTTAATTGGTACGAACCAATTAACATATTGGTGTTGACTTTTATATAAATAACCTATACGATAGGTTTGTAAAAATAATGACGGCATCATAGCATGATAAATTTTTCAAAATACTTTGCAAAGTAATTTTTTCTGTGTTTCTTGCGATATTTTTTACAACGATTGCCCTGTGCATTTTACTTTAATCATATTAATTTGGAGGACTTAACTAACATGAGTATTGACTCAAAGAATTATCTTGATCATCTAGACGCTTACTGGCGAGCTACTAACTATTTATCAGTCGGTCAACTTTATTTATTGGATAACCCACTACTTAGAGAAGAACTGACAGCGGATCAGGTTAAAATTCATCCGATTGGTCACTGGGGAACAATTACAAGCCAAAACTTTATCTATGCACACCTTAACCGTGCAATCAATAAATTCAACTTGAACATGTTTTACGTTGAAGGACCTGGTCACGGTGGTCAAGTCATGATTTCAAATGCTTATTTAGATGGTAGCTATACTGAGGCCTTTCCAGAAATCACACAAGATACTGCTGGCATGCAAAAAATGTTCAAACGTTTTTCATTCCCTGGCGGTGTTGCATCACACGCTGATCCAAAAGTACCTGGGTCAATTCATGAAGGTGGTGCTTTAGGCTATTCTATCCTTCACGGTGCTGGTGCGGTTCTTGATAACCCTGACTTAGTTGCTGCTGTTGTCATTGGTGATGGTGAAGCTGAAACTGCACCGTTAGCTACTTCTTGGCATGTCAATAAGTTTTTAAATCCTAAAAACGATGGGACAGTCTTACCAATTTTAAACCTTAACGGATTCAAGATTGCTAACCCCACTGTCTTGTCACGTGAAACTGATGAAACACTAACACAATACTTTACTAGCCTCGGTTGGCATCCCTATTTTGTTAGTTCATTTGATAAGCCTATTATGCAAGTTCATGAAGAAATGGCCCACACAATGGATACCGTTTTTGAGGAAATTAAAGCTATTCGTGCGACTGCTGCAAGCCAAAGTAGCGAAGAAGTCACACGGCCAACATGGCCTATGATTGTATTGCGCTCACCAAAGGGCTGGACTGGTCCTAAGAGTTGGGACGGTCAACCGATTGAAAATTCATTCCGTGCTCACCAAATTCCAATCCCTGCAGATCAAAACCATCCTGAATATATCCCTGATTTGGTTAATTGGCTAAAGTCGTACCAACCTGAGGAATTATTTGATGAAGCTGGTCATTTAGCCCCAGAAATTCAAGAAGTATTACCTAAAAAGTCATTACGTATGGCTAATAACAGCGTGACAAACGCTGGTGTCGTTAAGCCACTTAATCTCCCAGATATTAATGATTATCTCGTTGATCGTCAAGTACCTGGTAATGATTTAGCGCAAGATGCTATTTTGTTAGGTGGTTATATTAGAGACCTCATCAAGCTAAACCCAACGAATTTCCGCGGCTTTGGTCCAGATGAAACAGCTTCGAATCGTTTCCAAGATGTCTTTGAAACGACTAATCGTCAATGGTTACTACCAATTAAAGAACCAAATGATCAATTCATGGCACCTGAAGGTCGTATTATCGACTCAATGTTGTCAGAGCATTATGACGAAGGTATGTTAGAAGCCTACACATTAACAGGCCGTCATGGTTTCTTTGCAAGTTATGAGGTCTTCATACGTGAAGTCGACGACATGATTGTTCAACACTTTAAGTGGTTGAATCATTCACATGATGTTTCATGGCGTAAAGATGTCCCTGCCTTAAATATTATTGCTAACTCAACTGTGTTCCAACAAGACCATAATGGTTACTCACACCAAGATCCTGGTGCTACCACCATGCTTTATGAAAAGCAACCTGATTTCATCCGCGAATTTTTCCCAGCTGATGCCAATAGTTTAGTCGCAACATTTGAACATGCTGTGCAAACAAAGCAACAAATTAATTATATTGTCGCAAGTAAGCACCCTCGCTTACAATGGTTCACACCACTTGAAGCCAAGCAACTTGTTACTCAAGGGCTGCGTGTTGTTGATTGGGCAAGTACGGATCATGGTGAAAAACCTGATATCATCATTGCTTCTGCTGGATCAGAACCAACAACTGAAAGTTTGGCTGCAATTCAAATTTTGCACGAACAAATACCAACATTAAAAATTCGTTATATCAACGTTTTGGATTTGTTTAAACTACGTTCAGATGCAAGTTACGGTTTGAGCCAAGACGCGTTTGATGCTTACTTTACAACTGATGTGCCTGTTTTGTTCGCCTTCCATGGTTATGCACCAATGGTTGAATCTATCTTCTTCAAGCGCCATAATCATAATTTAGCTGTTCATGGTTATCGTGAGGCTGGTGATATCACCACACCATTTGATATGCGTGTCTTGAACAAAATTGATCGTTTCAACTTAGTCAAGGCTGCAGTTGAATTATTACCAACTGAAACGTCAGTTAAGCATGCTGATCTGATACAGTTAATGAACGATAAGTTAGATAAGCATGTGTCATTCACACGTTCAAAGGGAACAGACTTGCCAGAAGTTGAAAATTGGCAGTGGCAACCCCTTAACTAATCCAAATAATAAACAGCCCTATTGACAAAACAGGTCCCAATCTGTTAAATTGAATTATGTTGTTTCGTACAGATAGCACGATTTTATTCGTGCCGAAAAAAGAGGCGTGACATTATCATTTTTGATAATGTCATACCTCTTTTTATTTTTTGTGTTTAGGAGAATATTATGCATACAAATCATTGGAAAGTTATTCCCGCCGTCATCGCTTCTGGCATTTTAAGCTTTAGTGGCGTTCTAATCGAAACCGCTATGAATGTCACATTTCCAACATTAATGACCGAGTTTAATACAAATGCAAATGGTGTTCAATGGGTAACAACAGGTTACTTGTTAGCCATCGCTATTATTGTACCCATCTCTTCTTTTTTAATTCGCAATTTTTCAACAAGACAATTATTCATCGTTTCAAATATGTTATTTCTTGTTGGTATTATTCTAAATAGCCTTTCCCCCTCATTAACAATTCTATTACTTGGTCGTGTGCTTCAAGGTATTGGTACAGGAATTGCGCTGCCGCTGATGTTTCATATTATCTTAACGCAGTCACCTATCAAAAGTCGAGGCATGATGATGGGTATTGGTAGTATGATCACGTCACTGGCACCCGCAATTGGGCCAACTTACGGTGGCATACTATTGAATACATTAGGTTGGCGCACAATCTTTTGGTTTTTAATTATCTTAGTTTTAATATCATTAATTATTGGCCTGATGAGCATTCCAAATGAAACAGTTTCTCGCAATGAGAAATTTCCAATCAACACATTTGCCTTTTTAGCTATCGGATTGAGCTTATCGCTACTTGCAGTGGAAAAGTTATCGCTCATCATGTTAGTTCTTGGTATAGTATCATTGAGTGCTTTCTATATTGCCAACAAAAAACAAGCTTTATTACATCTCACTTTGTTTAAAAATCTTAATTTTAACCTATATATGTACAGTTTCTTAGTTTATCAAGCGATTTTGCTCGGTCTTTCTTTCATTTTACCCAATTATTTACAAATACAATTACACGTTAATGCTTCCGCAGCCGGTCTCTTTATGTTCCCCGGTGCTTTGATTGGTGCCATTCTAGCGCCGATTTCAGGCTCTCTACTGGATCATTTTGGTCAGTTTCGACCAGTGGTAATTGGTTTGATTATTTCTACAATTGCCTTAATACTCATGGTCAGTTATTTTCAACAACTTAATTTTTGGACATTAATGTTCATGCACATGCTCTTAATGGTCGGCATTGGCTTCTCTTATGCGAATTTAATGACTGTCACTTTAGCAACGTTGCCACCATCGCAAACAGCCGATGGTAACGGTATATTAAATACAACACAACAATTTGTCGGGGCTTCAGCAACAGCTATCGTTGCACAGCTTATCACAACGGCTGTACATGCATCACCAGAAACCGGTATGATAGTAGGGGCTCAAAAAGGTATTGGTGGCTTGACACTACTCATTGTGCTATCGCTCATGTTGTTTGTAGGCGCTCATTTCTACAATAAAAAAGTTGGCTAACTGCCAACTTTTTTTAATTAAACTTCTGGTATAAATAAATTCCCCAAAGTCGCTGCCATAACAGATTTAATCGTATGTAAGCGATTTTCAGCTTGTTCAAATTGATGTGCATATGGTGCATGGAAAACAGCATCCGTAATTTCCATCTCTGTGATACCAAACTTCTCATAGATTTCTTGTGACATAGTCGTCTTTAAATCATGAAATGCTGGTAAGTCATGTAAAACAATTGTCTGATCGTTATGTGTCAGCGCTACTAATTTTTCATTAATTTGATAAGGCGTCAACAACTTAATTCGTTCTTCAAATGTTTCTTCTTCTCCCATTGATGCCCAGACATCTGTATACAAAACATCAGCAGCATCCACACCAATTGCAATATCATCAGTAACCAACAATTCCGCACCCGATAAATTTGCCTGCTTTTGAGCTAATGCTTGAATTTCCTGTGTTGGCTGTAAACTTTTAGGGGCAACAATATGCACATTGACACCTAAAATGGCACCAGTAACCAACAACGAATTAGCGACGTTATTACGGCCATCACCCATATAAGCCAACGTCACACCTTCGATATGACCAAATTGCTCTTTAATCGTTAAAAAATCCGCCAACATTTGCGTTGGATGCCATGAATCAGTCAAGCCATTCCAAACAGGAACACCAGAATATTGTGCCAACTTTTCAACAATATCTTGTGAAAAGCCACGGTATTCAATGGCATCATACATACGTCCAAAGACTTTAGCCGTATCTTCTAATGACTCTTTCTTGCCAAATTGGATATCATGTTGACCCAGAAATTCAGCATGCGCGCCAAGATCATTCGCCGCAACAGTAAAACTTGATCGTGTCCGTGTTGACGTTTTTTCAAATAATAATGCAATATTTTTCCCTTGAAGATAAGGATGTGGTATATTATTTTTCTTCAAATACTTAAAATGTGCTGCTAAATCAATAAGCGTTTCTAATTCTTTTTTGGAAAAATCAATTTCTTTTAAAAATGATTTACCTTGAAAATGTGAGTTCATTGACGTGCCTCCAGCTTCTTCTGATTTCTAATAATTTCTTTTTTCACATTGCTTACTGCTGTACCACCCAATGATGTCCGACGGTCAACCGCCGTTTGCGATGCCAATACATGATAAATATCATCTTCAATTTGTGGCGCTGCTGCTTGTAACGTCTCTAATGACATTTTTTGTAATGGCGTGTGTGTTTGTAATCCTTGTAAGACCAGTTGACCAACGATGGCATGTGCCTCACGGAATGGCACACCTTTTGTGGCCAAATAATCAGCCAACTCCGTTGCATTTGAAAAATCATCTTGCGTGGTAGCAAGCATCCTCTTTTCATGCACTTTAAGACCACCAAGCATACCAGTAAATATTTTAATCGACGCAATGACTGTGTCCATCACATCAAATACCTGCTCTTTGTCCTCTTGCATGTCTTTGTTATACGCTAAAGGCAATGACTTCATCGTCGTTAACAGTGCCATCAATGCGCCATATGTCCGACCTGTCTTACCACGTACAAGTTCAGCAAAATCAGCATTCTTTTTTTGTGGCATGATTGATGAACCTGTTGAGAAATCATCTGAGAGTTCAATATAGTTAAACTCGTAAGTTGACCATAAAATTAATTCTTCTGCCATACGTGATAAATGCATCATCAAAATAGCAGCATTTGATAAAAACTCTAAAGCGAAATCGCGATCAGATACAGCATCTAATGAATTATGATAAATGTCACTAAAATCAAGTTGTTCCGCAACGAATTCACGATCGATTGGGAATGTTGTACCTGCTAATGCTGCAGCACCTAGGGGTAAAATATCGGTATGCTTGTTATTAAATTCAAAACGTTCATAATCACGTTGAAACATTTCAAAATAAGCAAGCAAATAATGGCCATACGTAATTGGTTGTGCGTGTTGCAAGTGTGTATAGCCAGACATAATTGTGCCAGCATGCGTAGTTGCCAAGGTTAGCAGTGTCTCTTGTAGTTCAGTTAATGCTTCAGACACGTGAGGCAAACGATGTTTCACCCACAAATGAAAATCAGTCGCTACTTGGTCATTACGTGAACGCGCTGTATGCAACTTGCCTGCGACAGCACCAATTTTTTCAGTTAACAACGCCTCCATATTCATATGAATGTCTTCATTCTTCACATCAAACGTTAACGTTCCTAGGGTTAATTCTTCCTGTAAAGATTTCAACCCGGCAACAATTTGTGCCGACTCCTCCGGTGTGATAATCGCTTGTTTACCCAACATTGTTGCATGTGCAATTGAGCCTTCTAGATCTTCTGCAGCCATTTGCTGATCAAAGTGAATGGATGCCCCAAATTCATCTACCCATTCTGCTGCTTTTGCAGTAAACCGACCGCCCCACAATTTCGTTGTTGCCATAATTATTCTCCCTTATGTACGGCGAAAAACGCCATGAACTTACTTAATTTTATTTTTCTTATCTACTGAATGCACATGGTTCACTTGTTCATAAACTGTGTTACTCAATGTCCACAACTTAATAAAGCCAACTGCTGCTTCTTGATCAAATGATGATGCACTTGTGTAGGTAGCCAAATCTTCATCATATAATGAATTATGCTCCGATTGACGTGCAACCGCAATCGCATTTCCCTTGAACATCTTCATTTTAACAACACCGTTAACATTCTTTTGTGTCTCGTCAATAAATGCCATCAAACCATCAAATAATGGTGATACCCACTTAGCTTCGTAGACCAAATTAGCTAATTGTTGCTCGATCATTGGCTTAAAGTGTGCCACATCACGTTCGAGTGTCAAATCTTCTAAATCTTTGTGCGCTGTCATCAATACAGCTGCAGCAGGTGCTTCATAAATTTCACGTGATTTAATACCAACCAAACGGTTTTCAATATGATCAATTCGACCGATACCATGTGCACCTGCAAGCTCATTTAATTTAATAATGAGATCAGCCAATGGCATTTCAACACCATCAAGCGCAACTGGCACACCAGCAGCAAATGTCACATCGATAAATTCTGGTGTATCTGGTGTCTTTTCAATTGGTGCTGTCAGAGCATAGGCACCTTCTGGTGCTTGGTTCCAAGGATTTTCCAAGATACCAGCTTCGTTAGCACGACCCCAAAGATTTTCATCAATTGAATAAGGTGATTCCAAACCAACTGGTACGGGAACATTATGTTCAGCAGCATAGGCAATTTCTTCTTCACGCGACCACTGAAATTCACGAATTGGTGCTTCAATTTTCATATCAGGGTCTAACGCATGAATAGCTGCTTCAAAACGAACTTGATCGTTACCATGACCAGTTGAGCCGTGCGCAATCGCAACAGCATCATTCTCATGGGCAATGTCAACTAATTTTTTAATAATCAAAGGTCGTGATAAGGCAGAAACCATTGGATATTCACCTTCATACAGCATGTTAGCCTTGATGACAGGTGCAACATATTGATCAGCAAACTCTGCTTGCGCATCAATCACAATCGACTGGCTTGCGCCAACTTGAAGTGCCTTTGCTTGAATCATTTCCATATCTTTACCATGTTGTCCAACATTTAAAACAACGGCAATAATGTCATACCCTTTATCCTTTAACCAAGGAATTGCAACTGATGTATCTAAACCACCTGAATAGGCCAATACTAATTTTTCTGTCATTTTGATTTCCTCCGTATTTATGCTATGTATTAATATTAACGCCTTTTGTTTATTTATTCAACATTTTCGTGACTATATACAACATAATACTGTATATTATGATTTTTTATGAATATTTTTGCAATAAAAAAACAAGTATCACTACTTGTTTTTTTATTACTCTGACATTTGTTCTGTAATAGCCGTGTGTACACGATCAATTTCTGTTTGACTCATGACTTCCACTGATCCCAGAGCACCCATACTTTGTGTTGTCCCACGCATTTGGTCTTGTTTAATATTTCCTAATGCTGAACGATAGCTCATAGCCAAATTCTTCATAGACGTTGTTGAGACATCTGTTTGTACATTATTCGAAAGTGTTGTCAACAGTGAATCATTAAACAAACTACCCACATTTGCCGAATTTTTCAAAACAGCACGAATAATCAGTTGCTGACGCATTTGACGACCATAATCACCATTTGGATCCGAATGTCTCATACGCGAGAAGGCTAGGGCTTCATTACCATCCATATGATAACTTTGTCCAGCAGTAAATGAGTATTGACTCTTAGAATCTGCTTGTGTATCATCCCCTTCTGTTGTAAACGTTAATGGTGAAGTCACGTCAACACCACCAACAGCATCGACCATTTTAACTAGGCCACCCATGTTAATCAAAATATAGCCGCCATTAATTTTAATATCTAATAAATTTTCTACGGCTTCTAACGCTGAATCCGCTGTACCATATGCAAAAGCCGCGTTAATTTTCATTTGTTGACCATTAACATCTACCAATGTATCACGTGCAATGGAAGTCATAGTGGTCACATTTGTTTTTGGATTAACAGTCATCACAATCATAGTATCTGTGCGACCTTTATAATCACGTCCTAATTCACCAGTATCTGTTCCCAATAATAAATACGAAACCGGCTTTTTAGCAGATGTCACTTGATCTGCCTTTTTGGTTGTCTTGGACGGATTTTGAATCTTGGTAATCGTGCGATTCATTTTGTAATAAGCATAACCACCAGTACCCACACCGGCTAACACAATTAAACCAATAATGATTAAAATTGTATTACGAATGCGGTGCTTTTTTTTAGGTGTTCTTGGCTTTCCTTTTTGACCTAATCTAATTTCTTCACGCGTTGGCATATTTCTTTACTCCTACAGTATTTTCATCATACATTGTAACACGACAAGTATTAAATTCTCATTGAGAACTTAACCTCCCACAAAATGAGCGATAAACAATTGTGCGACACTAAAATAGATGAGCACCGATGTTAAATCTGACAATGTGGTAATAAATGGGCCACTAGCTACAGCTGGATCAAACCCAATTTTATCAATGACCACTGGAATCAAGTATCCGGCTAAATTAGCAACAATAATTGCCATCGTCATCGCCAAACCAACGGCAACACCTAACATGGTATTTTGTTTCCACACCGCAACAATGGTAAAAACCGACACACCAGTAGCTATACCAACAATAATACCAGCTACAATCTCACTTAGAAAGTCTTTCCATCCAGTTTGCTCACTTCCAACTGCAATGCGACGAACCGCTAGGGCTAGCGCCTGTGTCCCCGCATTTCCAGCAGTTCCCGTGATGAGTGAGATAAATGCTGCCAATATTGATGCGCGCCGTACTAAATCATCATATGAACTAATTAGCGTTGCCGTAGTCATACCAAGTAACAAAAGTGCAATTAACCACGGGATACGTTTAACGGCAGAATGCCAAGGTGTATCATTAATTTGGCTAACGTTAACGGCAGCCAAACCAGAATAATCCTCTACGGCCTCTTCATCAATAACATCGACAATATCATCAACTGTAATAACACCTAATAACCGGTTGTTATCATCAGTAACTGGGATGGATAGGAAGTTATAATCAGCCACAATCTGAGCAACATCTTCTTGGTCATCACCAGCTTTAACACTCACAATACGATCTTTTGTTATTTCTGAGACAGCCAGATCGTCCGAATGCGTTAATAAGTCACGTAACGAAATCACACCTGTCAGCTGATCTTGAGAATCTAAAACATAGACATAGCTAATCGATTCAGCCTCTAATGCTTGTTTCTTGACCAAACGCATGACTTCATCGACATGCAAATCCTCTTCGACTGCCAAGTATTCGGTTGACATCAATGATCCGGCAGTTTGATCATCATAATTAATTAATTTACGAATCACATTTGCTTCATCTTTTGGTATCAAACTTAGATAGGTTGCGACTAGCCTCGCAGGCATCTCCTGTAACAAATCTGCTGCGTTATCCGCGTACATTTCTTGTAATATGCGTGCACCACGTTGTGGCGGCATTTCTTGCAACAACGTCACAATATCGACTTCGTCAACATCTAAATTATCAAAAACACGAGCTAATACATCATCCGAAAGTAAACGCCAAGCCACTGATCGAAATTGTGCGGGTAACTCTGCATAGACCTGTGCCATTTCAAAATCATGCAGCGACTCAAAACTTTCTATAAATTCAGTGTCTTGTCCAGAATGCAGAAGATCAGACAAAAGTTCAATCGTTTCGTTCAATTGTTCAAGTTGATCAGCCATGCTTCCCTCACGCCTTTCTCACCACAATGACAGTTGTCATCGTTTGATTATTAATGAATTGGTCTTTTATTTCAAATCTCTTAACCCTTTTAAATCTTCTGGTAGTTTCGTATTAAATTCACGGTATGACTCAATAAAAGGATCATAGAAACGCATGTGATACGCATGCAAGGCTTGTCTTTTTAAACCATACCAAAGTGGTCCACCATATAAATCATCCCCAACTAATGGATGCCCAATGTTTTGAAAATGAACACGAATTTGATGCGTCCGACCAGTATGCAACTGTACCTTAACACGTGTCATTGGCTGTTGACCATTTTCATCATAGCGACGTTCAACCCAATATTCAGTACGCGAAGGTTTACCATCATCGCGCACCTCACGTTTGATGAAATCCCCATCTACACGACCAATCGGTGCTTGAATATCACCATGATCATCGGGAAGAATACCACTCGTATAGGCTAAATAAAACTTTTCAACCGTATGTTCTTGTAATTGCTGATCCATCACTGCATGCGCAAAACGATGTTTAGCAAGCAAAACAATACCTGATGTATCACGATCTAAACGCGTCACAACATGAGGTACCAAGTCTTCGGCATGCGTTTCTTCCAAATGACCTTTGACTTGATTAACTAATGTGTGTAACCGATCTGCGTGTCCTGGTACTGTCGTAATACCATACGGTTTATCAACAACGAGCCAATGTTCATTTTCAAAAATAATATCCAATGGCTTATAGTCTGGAACAACTAAATCATTACTTGCTTCTGTCGGCATAATGATGGTGACTTGATCGCCATCATCTAAATAATCTGACGTATAAACCTGCTTATCATTTTTTAAAATAGCACCGCCATTGTGTTTCATTTGACTAAACATACGATGCGAAACACCATGTGCCTGTAAAAATGTTCTCACTTTTCGTTGTTCAGTACCAGAATATGTCCATGTAAATTGCATTGCTATGTATCGCATTCAACCAATAGCTGTTGGTTAAATGCTCCCTTCGTTAATTTAAATTATTTGCATTGATTATTAAATATCACTAATGAACGCACGATGAACACGTTGCCAAAAATCGACATGACGATAGGCCGCAAAATGCACTTTTTTATCAGCAACACGAAATCGTAATTCAGTAATATTTTTCACCTTGATATCCGACTGATCATACATCACCAAAAAATGGTCGCTTTTTGGTTTCATAATAATTTCCTGCCCTTCAGGAACAACTAACGGCGATCCCAAAGTTCGAAAAACACGATTATTAATCGATGCAATTTCAGACATTTGAATGGCAGGAATATTTGGATGTAAAACGGCACCGCCATTGGCTTTATTATAAGCCGTTGATCCAGTCGGTGTCGCTACGGCAATGCCATCACCACGAAAACGTTCAAACAACTGATCTCCTAAATAGATATCAGCTACTAATGTGCCAATAGGTTGCTTGATTGCTGCCTCATTTAATGCTAAAAACTTGTAATGCTCACCACTGTCATATACAACAGTCATTTCAAGGAGCGGATAAGTGACTTTTTGCCCATTATCTTTTGCTAAACTATCAATCAGCTCATCAAGCCCACTAGTCAGCCAATCCGTATAAAATCCCAAGTGTCCTGTGTGCAAACCAACAAAGCGTATATGTTCAATTTGATCAACATAATGCTGAAAAGCACCCAAAAGTGTCCCATCACCACCAACTGAAACCACAATGTCAGGGTTCTCATTGTCAATGACCACATGACGCTTGCGTAATCCTAAAATAAGCGCTTGCGTAATCTTTTGTGAGCTTGTGACATTGTTATTAAAAATTGCTATCTTCATTCTGTCGCCCGAATCTCACTGACCCTTTGATCCCATTCGAAGTTTTTGTCAGCTAAAACTGTCAGCTGATCTGCAACCTCAGCAGGCAACTCATCACCGTGCTTATAACGTAAATCATGTTCAATCGTTGCCCACACGTTCATGGCAATCGTTCGCACTTGAATTTCGGCAAGTACTTTGCGTTCGCCACCGTACATTTGTACAGGGTACTCAACCACAATGTGGTATGAACGATAACCAGAAGGCTTAGCGTTCATCACGTAATCACGTTCTTCTAAAATTTGAAAATCTGTTCGGTCACGTAATAACTCGACAACCGTATAGACATCTTCTATATATTTTGTCATGATACGCACACCGGCAATATCTTGTAAATCAAGAGACAATCGTTTTTCATCCAAATGTCGTCTCAGTATTTTTTCTTCAATAGATGCTTGTGTTTTAACACGCCCTGTTACAAATTCGATAGGTGAATTTTTACCATCTTTTTCATATTGATCGCGTAAACCGCGTAATTTAATTTTTAACTCTGTTACCGTCTGCTTGTACGGAACGAAAAACCGATCCCAATCCATGCCGACACCTCTTTCTACACGTCATAGTAGTTCGGAAAAAACCGACACTACAGCATTAAAAAAGTCCGTACCACCCAAAAGCAACTGTTAATCAACTCACCCACTTTGGGAAAATGCGCACAATCCCTTAATCTGTTACTCTTCATTTTAACACATTTTACTGCTCGTTTTGAGCAAAACAGTCGACAAGTCACTATTTTGCGGGTAAAATAAATTTTTGGATATTAAATAAAATGCACTTCACGGAGATCACACCAATGATTGATATTTATCAGTTTTTAAAACCACTTTCAGAAAACTGCTTTCGCACCGAAAAATGCCTGTTAACCGTAGCAGAAAGCCTAAAACAAAAAACAAGCATTCACTTTATTCCAATTATGACTACAGATGCTAGGCAACAGTTAGAATCATTTACGCCAGCAGGTTCCCGACCGGAAACACTACCAACTGTTTGTCGCGTTGCGCTTGATTTTAAAGCGGCACAACTTGAAGGTAACAAAAAAGCACGTTCTTTTTTGATGGCATTGCAACAAGCCTTAGTTACAAATAACCAGTCTTATAGTCATGAGTTGGTGATTGCTATCGCAAAGACAACACAGCTCAATGTGCCCGATTTTATCAGTAATCGGCAAACCAAGGAAACGATTCGTGCTGTTATCAAAGAACAACAATTAGCACAACAGCTCATGCCAAAAATTCAAGCCGGTGTGGCAATTGATGTTTCAACGCCATCACAAACAACCGTGTTAACTGATTGTTCAGCTAACAAATTAGTCTCTGCTTTTACACCACACTTGACACAACGTGTAACGCCTGACATATTACTACAAAATCTCAGTGTGTATGCGCATTAAACGAGATTCAAAACTTATTTTGGAGGCTTATTAATATGAAAAAGATGTTTCAATTTATTGGTGTACTTGTCACAGCACTCATTGGTTTATTCATTTTTATTCCTATACTCTTAACAATCATTGGTGTGGCCGTTCCCCTGATATTTTCAATCATCGCTATCCTGTTCTTAGTGATACTGGTTTGCTTAGCCGTTGGTGGTGTCATCACATTGGTTGCCATTTGGCGATTAAAACACCGTATTAAAAAAGGACACAATGCTGAATTTGTTCATCAAGGTAAAAACTATAATATCTATATGTCTCGAGCAGGCGAAACACATCATCGTCGGGATGTCACAGATGATGCGCAATAATTTACGCGCGTACGCTGAACAATTTCCTGAGCAACTTTGGATACAACAGAAACTCATTATTGCAAGTGATACCTTACAAGCACTAAAAAGACATGAATTGCCAGTTAAACCCTTACCACGCTTGAGCTTTAGTGAATCACAAATACGACACACCCCACGTCTCATGCCAGTTGATGACTTGTTATCTGGTTTTAGACAAGAATTAATTACTACTTTTGGCATCTGGCATTTACCCAATAAACTTTGGCTCAATGATCTTCATCAATTTATTGCGGGCCGTCGCGTTTTAGAAGTCATGGCTGGTAATGGTATATTAGCCTCTGGCTTACGTGATCTTGGTGATGACGTAGTCGCTACTGATACCTTTGCTTGGGAAAATCAAGATATTCAAACGCCTGATCCTTGGACACAGGTCACACAAATGAGTGGATTACAGGCTGTTGAGACACTTTCATTTGAGGTTGTGATAATGAGTTGGGCGCCCGATACTAATATCAGTGATGTTGATATACTCGCTGCCCTCCGTCAGCAACACTTCACTGGTGATTTTATTGTGATCGGCGAAAAAAACCGTGCGACTAATTCAACACAGTTTTGGCAAATGGCAGATCTTTCTGCCCCCTTATCACTGAACAAACATCACCAACCATTTGATTTTATTCATGATCAAGTATTCATCGTAAAATGAGACCAGAACTCAAGTTCTGGTCTCATTTTTTCTTATACACATTAATAAGTCATTAAAGCCATGGCTGGTACATCCCCAGCCTCCATAATCTTTTCACGCCCATGCAATGCTTTTAATTCAATGATGAAAGCCACACCAGCAACGACGCCACCGAGCTTTTCAATAATTTCACGTGTAGCATTAATTGTACCGCCAGTGGCTAGTAAATCATCAACAATTAAAACACGCTGTCCTGGTTTTATTGCATCTTTATGAATTTCAAGAACATTCTCACCACCATACTCCAATGTATATGAGGCGCTAACTGCCTCACGTGGTAATTTTCCGCCCTTACGCGCAGGAACGAAGCCAACATTAAGTGCATAGGCCAAAGGTGAGCCAACAATGAACCCCCGTGACTCTGGTCCAGCAATAAGATCAATCGCTAAGTCCTTGGCAAAATCAGCAATTTCATCAACAGCTTGTTTATAAGCTACGCCATCACCCATCAAGGGTGATAGATCTCTAAAATCAACGCCTGGTTCTGGAAAATTTTCAACTGTGGCAACGTAATTGTGTAAATCTACTGTCATTTTTCTCTCAGAGTACACAAGCATGCCTGCACAACCGAATCAAATTCAGCCTCAGTCACACTTTTTGTATTAAGTACTCATGCTTTCTATTTAATCATTTAACGGTCTGCCAGGAACTTTTGATAAGTTACTGACGATGATAATGCTTTTTGTGGTGCATTAGGAACAATTTTTACGAAACCGCCATCACTGATCCGGACAAACCCTAATTCAATAAAGACTTGCACCATAATATTAAGATCTTTTTTTGTGATGTGTAACAACTTGGCAATTTTATCCAAGTTTTGCGCAAAATTTAAATCTTGATGGCTATAAATAAATTTATAAACTTGTGCAAAGAATTTTTTATGTGCATCGTTTTCAGCAACTTCTGGTATGGCAACGTCAGTTAAGAGTAATTGTAATCGCTTCATACCACGGAAATAATTAATACCCAGTGTTGCGACAAACGACACATTTTTAGGTTTAACAACAATACCTGTCCAGTCTGGGTGGTTAAACCCTACTGCTTCAATTTGATTGGGCAAAGTCAACTTAATATGCTGCTTTGTTGATCCCATCGTAATGGCTTTTTCAATTTTAGGGTTTTGTATCTCAAATATAGGCTGCCTGTTGCCTGTACCAAATGGTTCCAGCAGGGTTAATGCATCGTAAACAGTTGTCGTTAACTCCTGCGTTGTCAACATCATATTCACATCAACAGCTTGTTGTGTTAATTCGAGAGCAGGTAAATCAGCTAACTGGTCACGTAAACGTGCCAAATTAGTCTCGGATATGGCTAATCCCAAGGCACTAGCATGACCTCCAAAAGTATCATATAATTCACGATAATTTCCCATTAAAGTATACAAATCAAAATTACCGTAAGAACGTCCTGATCCTTTGTAACTACCAGAAACTAAACTTAACACAATGACTGGTTTGTGTAACAGCTCAACAAGTCGACTAGCTACAATACCTAAAATACCCTGATGCCAGTCTTGACCAGCCACAACCAGCACTTGATCGTTAATATGTTCCTCAGATAATGCAATTTGCTTGGCAGCACCAAATACTTCTTCCACAATCTCTTGACGCTCTGCATTAATGGCTTCAATTTGTGAAGCCATATCAGTTGCTGTATCAGCATCTTGACTGAGTAGTAGATCTAGCGCTAAACTAGCATCTCCTAAGCGACCCACCGCATTTAAACGCGGTGCTATTTTAAAGGATACTGTTTCTGAAATAATCGGCTGGTTACTTGCCTGTCCAGCATTTTTTAAAAGCGCTGACAGCCCTGGACGCGGACTATCATTAATTTGTTTTAGGCCCCAAGACACCAATGTTCGATTTTCATCAGTTAATGAGACCATATCAGCTATTTCGCCAAGTGCCACTAAATCAAGCATCTCGGTTGGTAGGTCACTTTTATCTGTTACGGGTTGCCCATCAGTGAGTAATGCTTGAGCGACTTTAAATGCCACACCGACACCTGAAAGGTCATCAAAAGGATAGTGCCCATCAGGATGTCTAGGATGTACGATTGCAAAAGCCTCAGGTAAAGTTGGCCCAATTTCATGGTGATCAGTAATAATCACATCAACACCCTGAGCCATGGCATAAGCCACAGCTTCATGACCACTAACACCATTGTCCACTGTAACGATCACTTGGGCGCCAGCATCAATTAAACGTTTGTAGGCATCAATGTTTGGGCCATACCCATCTAAAAAGCGATTGGGGATATAAGCCGTAACATCTGCTCCCAACACTTCAAGCGCTTCTACCATAATTGCTGTACTGGTGACACCATCTAAATCATAATCACCATACACCACAATTTTTTCACCGCCAAAAGCTGCTTCTGTCAACCGTTCAAACGTTTTGTCCATATCATGTAGTTGCATGGGATCATGCAACTGCTCAATACTTGGTTGTAAATACTGAAAGGCAGTTTCAGGGGTTGTATATCCTTTTTGTGCAACAATCGTCGCTGCAATTTGGTCAATATTTAATTGTGTTTGCAGTTGTCGCACAACTTTTTCAGGTGGTTTTGACAATATTTGCCAATTTTTTTGACTCATTGTAACCTTCTTTAACGCGTGAACGATTGAATTCACACCTCTTTTTTAAATGGAATATTGATGATATCCAGATCTCTAGCAACGGTTGTGTTTGGAAAAATACGGCGAACATCTGTAATCAATGTCTTAACCATTGGCCCAACATAACGTGCAGATAAGTGGGTCAAAACGAGTTTATCGACGTGTGCTCGCTGAGCTACATTTGCAGCAGTCACACTAGTTGAATGTGCATGGGCACGCGCCATTTTTGCTTCTTCTTCTCCAGCACCATACGTACTTTCGTGCACAAGAACATCCGCATGGTCAGCCAATATTTCAACATTATCGTTAGGACGCGTGTCTAAAATAAAAGTCACAACACGGCCTTTTTGGCTTGCACCGATATAATCCTGACCATCCAAAACACGGCCATCTGGTAAAGTCACCACTTTACCGGCTTTAAGCTGACCAAATATTGGCCCTGATGGTATGTTTTCTTGACGTAGTTTATCGACTAATAGTTCACCCGGATGGTCTTTTTCTTCGACACGATAGCCCCATGTTTCAATACGATGGCGCATTTTGGCGCCAATAACACGGAAAGTTTTGTCTTCAAAAATGACCCCTTCCTTAAGTTCAGCGTACACGATTGGATAAGATAAACGCGTTTCTGAAATACGTAAGGCAGTCTGTACATACTCTTTAACACCTTTTGGCCCATAAATTGTCAATGGCTCATTTTTATCAGCGCCTTGAAATGACCGCGAACTTAAAAAACCAGGTAATCCAAAAATATGGTCACCATGTAAATGTGATATGAATATTTTTTCAACTTTACGTGGCCGTATCGTTGTTTTTAAAATTTGATGCTGTGTTGCTTCACCAACATCAAATAGCCATACGGCATTACGTTCATCAAGCAAACGTAATGCAATACTTGTGACATTTCTAAATTTTGATGGTTGCCCGGAGCCGGTTCCTAAGAATTCAAGTTGCATTTTATTTTGACCGTTAAATTATACCGATGACTGGTATCTCATTTAACGTATTCTCCTCATTAATTAGGTGTTTTTGTAGCCACCTATAACCTATTTATTTTACCATATAACAGCTGATTTTGGCGTCACAATCCGAATACAAAATAAAAACAGCTCACGCTGTTTATTTTTTTTGCCAATTTTTTTGTTTAAATGCCAAGCGTTGTTCCATTTCTAAGGCTTCACGCGTAGGTTCTTTTTTGTAAAAATCTTGATGATATTCTTCTGCATCATAAAATGGTTTGGCATCCTCAATCGTTGTCACAATTGGTTGTTCAAAACGAGCAGAAGCCTGAAGGCTAGCTTTTGACTGTTCAGCAATTTCGCGCTGTGCCTGATTGGCCACAAAAATCACTGGACGATAATTATCACCACGATCTTGAAATTGACCCATGGCATCTGTTGGGTCAGTTTGCTCCCAATAAATGGTTACAAGTTCATCATAAGTCAGCTTTTCAGGGTCAAACCAAATTTTGACGGCCTCTGTATGACCTGTTGTATGTGAACTTACTTCTTCATAAGTTGGGTTGACTGTGTGTCCACCCGTATAACCAGAGCGTACCTTTTCAATACCTGGTAATGAATCAAACGGTTCAACCATGCACCAAAAGCAGCCGCCGGCAAAAATAGCTGTTTCAATCGTCTTTGTCATATTTATCCTCCAATGATTCTATATGCGTTAATTAAAAATACGTCATATAATTGCCACTTAGTTATAAACTAAATTTCAAAAGTTTCCTGCTGTTTAGCAATTTTGACACGTTCAATGTCTTCTTTGGCGTGAATCAGGTGTGTAATCATCATATTGAGCGGTGTTGGCACATCTTCTTGCTGACCAATTTTTGCAAAATAACCATTCAAAAAATCAATCTCTGTTCGCTTACCATTTTGAATATCTTGGTACATCGATGGATAATGATTTCCCGCATTTTCTGGTTTTAATAAATTTGTTAAATCAGACATAATTGCAGCAATATCCACTTTAATACCCTGCAATGCACCGACTTTTTGAATTTCATTCAGTATTGTTAAAGCCAAGTCCATCCCGTTGCCAGCAGTACCAAATTCAGCAATATTAGCATCTAGTAGTACCGACAATGGATTCAAAACTGAATTGATCCCTGCTTTATGCCAAATCGCAGTCAACACGTCATCAGTCAGTTCAACATGTAATCCAGCCTGATTCATGGCATCAACCACTGGTTTAGCATTCGCGTGACCGATGGCTTGTAATTTAATCGAACCGCTACCAGTCGTATGAATTTCCCCTGGCTTGACTAAACTTGATGTCCATAGTGTCACCCCAGCCAAAATTTGATCACGTGCCACATGCTTTTCGATGACTTCAATATTTCCTAAACCATTAGATAACACAAGTAATTGTGTCTTCTTAGTAATAACTGGCGCAATATCTGTTAACATGCGATCAAGTTGCGGTGTCTTTGTTAATAGAATGATTAAATCAAATTCTCCGGTAACTTCTTGCGCTGTCATAACAGGTACAAAATACTTCCTAGGCGCTTGATTATCATGAATGACGGTTAAGCCATTGGTATTAATGGCGGCAATATGGGCTGGCCACCCATCAATTCCCGTAACCTCATGACCAGCAGTTTGTAACTTAACACCTAATCGTGCACCAAGTGCGCCAAATCCTGCAATTGCTATTTTCATACGTTGCCATATGCGTACAATAACTCGTACGCTTCCTCCGTTTTAATTGTGCCAGAACTCATACCTTAAGCGACTAGCTAAAGTGGTGACAATTGTCATTAATATGATACTTATAGCTTATCATATTTTATGATTACGCGTTTAGGTGAGGCTTATACGCCAAAATTTTAACTCGAATTAATTAAAACCTTAAAAAAGTACGAATCGACTAAATAGCGATTCGTACTTTTTTAAATGTTAGTCATTAAGTTTCAATATTACGATTTTGATTTTTTGTTTTGCCTAATCAAAACAACGATTAATAGTATAATCACGAGGAACAACAAAGCACCTATAAGGATATAGATCCAGTTATTGTTATTCGTATTTGCTTTTAAATCAACATCAGATTGATTCAGTGTTTTTGCTTCTGTTGACTTTATTTTAACATCTCTTGTAAAATGCCACGTTTTCGGCTTGTCGTAAGCAGTGCCCGTGACAGCTAGTTTCAACGTGTAATTACCAGGTTTCATTGCTGTCCCTTTTAATGCAACAGGATACGGGGAATTACTATTTGGCGCCATCTGCATCTCATTAGTCAACGACGAATATACTGGTGACTTGCCACCTTTAGCATATATTTTAGCGTCTACCTTAACCTTTGATAATAAAATAGATTGATCATTTTGAATACCCACATTGATGACATTTCGTGCGTTGTTCTGAGCTGGCTTAACTGTTAATAAATTCAAGTTAGGCGCGACCCGGTCATCTGTTTCTTTCAAACTAAGTGCCACGGCATAAGCGTAGTGGTTTTGTACGCTGGTTCCCTTACTTGAAGCACTACTTTCAGCCTCACTCTCTTTTTGTTGAAAAACAATACCACCTAAAATAATACCACTATATTTTTCTTTAGGTGCTCGTATGTCAATAACTTAGACACAATTCGATAGAGGGCACCGTGTGTTAAGCGATTAAATTAATCCGCTTTGTGTTAAACCAATTGATGTACCATACTACACGCGCAATCAATTCAAATTTACTTGAAAATTGGTTTGGATGAATTAGCTCCCGTTTCAAAATTGAATGGCATACTTCAATTCTAGCGTTATCATACGGATGCCCTTTTTTAGAATATGAATGCCTAATCTGGTGCTTTTGCATCACTTCATCAAATGTTGAGCTGGTGTATTCACTGCCCATATCTGTGTGCAAATAACGCGGTGCGTCATGGTGTTTCAACGCGTCAGTTAAAATGTCGGCGACAAATTGCCCATCACGAACGGTACTAACCTTATGTGATAAGACCTTACGCGCTTCTGGATCAAACACCGTGCCTAAGTACAAATGACTGCCACCGGGCATTTGGATGTACGTCACATCAGCTACCCAAATCCCGCTCATGTCATCAAAATGCTTAACCAAGTTTGGTCGTTGCGCATACAAAACTTGTGTAACGGGCTTTCTAAAACGCCGTTGCATGATGGATTGGGCTTGAATGGCTTTCATTAAGCGCCAAACGCGTTTGACACCAACGGTTAAGCCTTGGCGTTTCAAGGCAACGTGAATGCGTTTGTAGCCGTAAACTTTGTTGCTAGATAACCAAATGTCATAGCCAAGGTCTGTGATACGTTGGTTTTCCAATTCACGTTGACTTGGCTGACGAGACAACCATTGGTAATAAGTACTGCGTGGAATTTGCAAGACTTTGAGAATTGTTGTGATGCGATGGCCAACGGCTAAGTTGGCTTGAATGATTGGTAAAGCGGTGATACGGTTTAACGCTTTGCCAGTAACACCGCCGCTCGTTTTAAAATATCAAGTTCTTCTTTCAAACGGGCATTTTCTTTTAAAATTTGCTTCACTTCAGCATTGGTAAATACTTTATCACCAATGGTTTGTGTGCCATTATTGTTAATCCACTTGGTCAACGTTGAGACGCTGACACCGTATTCTTTTGAAAGTGAGTTGGCAGAGCGGCCACTTTGATAAAGTGCCACCATTGATTGTTTGAAGTCGTCTGCGTAACGAAAATTTTTAGCTTGAGCCATGCTAGTGAGTTCCTTTTCTTTTTGAAAATTATACCGTGAATCCTCTATCAAAAGTTGTCCACTTTACTAGCATACGAGCAGTTGTCCACTTTACTAGCATACGAGCATTACTGACTTTGTCTCGTCTTTGTTTTGATTATCATCATTAGTTGCATTTTTATCTAATTCTTGATTAACATCACCAGTACCAGGAACATATTGATTATCGATATTAATAATACCAGCAGATTGTGTATTATTAACATCATTTGATGTAGTAGATTGGTCAACATTATTTTTAACCTTAGTAGCAGTATTAGTCACATTTTGAATCTGCTTATTTTTTTCATTTTGAGATAAACGAGAGTCATTATTAATGCTAGTGGTAATCTTGCCAGCCTCGTTGTCAATAGCCGATTCAGCAGCTTGTTTTTGAGTATCTGTTGCTAAGTCACTAGGTACTTTTGTATCTATCAAACTAGTTTTGGTATCATTTTGATTTGTTGTTGTATCCGCACTAACAGAAGTGAAGGTCGAAACCACACTAAACGTGATACCAGCTAAAGCTGTTACCCAAAATTTAACATCTTTGTAAAGTTTATAATGCTTATTTTCATTTTTTTTTAACGAATTATTATTTTCTTTATTGAACATAATTTTTTCTCCCTAAGTAATTATTTTTCAGCTATCTTTTAATCGTTTTTATTTATAAGCGATTAAATATTTAAAAAACAGTCAATCAAATTGGTAATTTATATGATTGATATTATTTATACAAAATTAACCGTATGAATAAATTGTAATAACTATGTTTTTTGATCATAAACCAGTTCCCTTTCATACTTAAAATGATTCTAATCTGAGTCTATCACACAGACTTTTTAAATATTTATAACAAAAGAACCTTTTATATCAAAAAAGGAACCAATTTTTCTTTTTACAATAAAAACATAAAATTTACTGCTATAATTAGAAAAATCAGGAGCATAAAATCGAAAAAATAATTTATTTCTATAAATTTATGATTATTCAATTTATTATTTTTTAGGGAGGGGGCCTATGGATAACTTAATTCTTTTAGCTCAATTATTTGATGGTTCCGTTTTTTTAATTGGCTCACCAAATGATGACGTATACTATGCCAACAGTATTAATGATGAAAAAAAAATAGATATTGATAAACTAATCCGAAAAGTTGCTAACCTAGAGATAAAAAATGTATATGAAATATTTATTTTCACAGATGGTTTTATTTTACGCATAGCAGCAACAAAAAAAACAACAATTTTATTTGTTGTTCTTCAACAGGAAAATTTAAATTCGCTAAGCCTTGAAACTAATTTAATGCGTGTCATGAGTGATAAACAGATATTATGTAAATCACTTTATGCTATTTATACCAAAAAATGTCCACCAAATAAGCAAATACTTTTTCGAAAATTAGACACAAATTCGCTAGACAACACCGACAATAAATTAGATGATATATCAATCATAAGTACTAATTTAATGCTAGCTATCAATGAATCTAATAAGCAAACCTTTAAATTATTTTTAAATCAATTCCTTAGTCTACCTATAAATGGCAAACGTTTATCTATCAATAGTTTAACGCGTGGCGAAAAAAATATTTTAATTAGTTACGTCGCTATTATTCATCGTAATATGATTGTTCATGGTTATCCTACACACTTATCACTTAAATTACAAAGTGAAATCGTCAAAAAAATTGAATTATCATCTCATTTTACAAATTTAAGCAAAATTATTACTGACTTAGCTTGGTTGTACTTTAGAGAAATGAAAAAATTTAATCAAAAAAAGCATTTACCTGCTGCGAATTTAATCAAAAATTATATTGATAAACATACCAATGAAAAGTTGACTTTAAACAATATTGCATCCGAATTGACTATACCAATTAATAACTTGAATCCTATATTTAAGAAAAAGTACTTTGAATCAGTCAAGTCTTATATTATTCATAAAAAAATACAAGACGCTGCACAATTATTGATCAGCACTGACTTATCAATTAATGAAATTTCAGAAAAATTAGCATTTGCAAGTGCTAGCCACTTCACATCTTCATTCAGAAAGATAAAAAATATCACGCCAAAAAGATATAGAAACATGCACAAAATTTAATCATCCTAAAAATAGAATATATTTAATAACTATTTATTCAATATACTCTCTCAATATAAAGCCATCTAATAATTTATTGACGTTTATGCTGGCTTTATCTAATGCACTTGAGACTTCTTCCAAAAATAACCAGAGATTACTTTGGCTATCTGTGTCTTGCTTTTCTGTAAACATATTGAGTGCATTAATGGCATGATCTAAATCAAGTTGTACTGATTGTAATGTGGTGTTAGAAACACTATAAATACTAAGTAATCCAATGGACGTTGAACATGACGATCTGAATACATTCACTTTATCCATTCGTTCGTCTAAATCTTACCGTTCACTTAATAAATCGTTTTCTTGTAATGCTGATTCTGATTGATCATCGATGTAGTCATCGACATATGCATTAAAATAAATCAATTCTAAATTAATGCCATGTATATTGGTCAAAATGTTTTTAATTTCGTCCAACTTACGAGCATTTAATTGATCACGATCGTTTAATTTTTTTGTTTCAGCAATTTGATTTTTTGTATTAATTGCTGCAATAATTGTTGACACTAAGATGCCGACAATAGCACCATAGGTATTGCCCCAAAAACTAAGCCAATCACCTTGTCCGCTATGCGGCCACTGACACCAATATTCAATAGACAACGGTATACCGATTGATACAATTACACAAAAAGCAACAATTAAAACATGATGTTTTTTCAAAACCTTACTCCTATTACTATTATGGTCAACAAGACTATTTTACACGTTTCAATTAAGCTTGTTTATTTATTTTCATAAAAACGCTCGAAATGTCAAAATACATTCCGAGCGTTTGCTTTTTTAAAATTATATCTCATTACTTATTTTTCGTCGCTGACATGTAACCCAATCAAAAACGCCTCCAAAGCTTCACGCCAATTCAAAATCTCAAATCCTGTTGCTTCAGCTTTCTCCAAACTCATCACAGAATGTCTTGGACGATAAGCCTTTTGTGGAAATTCAGCACTAGTTACTGGCGTTACTTCAACATCGGTATCCTTCAAAATTTCACGGGCAAATTCAAACCATGTCGTCGTCCCCGCATTAGACAAATGATAAACACCATAAGTCGCCTGAACATTAATTAAATGTAGCATAAATTCAGCTAATGTTCGTGTCCAAGTTGGTCGGCCTAATTGATCATTGACAACTGTTAACTTAGGATGCGTTGCGGCTAATCGTCGCATCGTATAGACAAAGTTATTCCCGAACTCACCAAATACCCAGCTGGTACGGACAATATAAGCATCAGCGCCACTTTCTGTAACTGCTAATTCACCGGCCAACTTAGCGCGACCATAAGCGTTTTGTGGATTCACTGCATCTGTTTCGACATAATCATTATTTTTTGTACCATCAAAAACATAGTCCGTTGATACAGCAACTAACTTAGCGCCATATTGCTTAGCCGCATCAGCGACGTTTTTCGTGCCATCGACATTCACTTGCCAATTTAATTCACGTCCTTCATCCTCTGCTAAATCAACTTTTGTGTAAGCTGCAGCGTGAAACACAACGTCTGGTTGTTCTTTTTCAAAAGCTGCTAAGACTGCCACACGGTTCGTAATGTCCAATTGTTTAGAATCAAACGCCACAAAACCCAATGCGCGTTCACGTAATAATTTTTGTAGTTCTTGCCCTAATTGACCATTAGCACCTGTGATTAAAAACTTCATTTCAATTCTCCCTTATAGACAAAAAACTCACCTGACGTGAGTTTTAAATTTATTGATTATTTTGTGCGTACTTTGCTTCAACTTCATTTTTTTCAGCTTGCCACCAAGATTGATTATCTTGATACCACTTGATCGTATCAGCTAAACCTGTTTCAAAGTCTGTATACTTTGGTGTCCAACCCAATTCTTCACGAATTTTTGTGGCATCAATAGCATAACGCAAATCATGCCCTGAACGATCTTTTACAAAGTCAAAGTCATCTTCGGCCTTGCCCATATCTTTCAAAATTGCACGTAAAACAGTGATATTATCTTTTTCACCATCAGCACCAACCAAATAAGTCTCACCAATCTTACCTTGCGTTAAAATTGCCCACACCGCAGTCGCGTGATCGTAAGTATGAATCCAATCGCGAACATTTTTACCCGCGCCATATAATTTAGGTTTAATGCCAGCAATAATATTCGTCACTTGTCGTGGAATAAACTTTTCAATGTGTTGGTATGGCCCATAGTTGTTCGAGGTATTAGAGATCGTTGCTTGCAAACCAAATGAACGCACCCAAGCACGAACTAACAAATCAGACCCTGCTTTTGTTGATGAATAAGGACTTGAAGGGCGGTATTGCGACTCTGAGGTGAACTTTTCCCCAGCCCCTTCACCATGACCTGGCAAGTCTTCACGTAGTGGCAAATCACCATACACTTCATCCGTTGAAACATGATGGAAACGCTTGTTGTACTTGCGTGCTGCCTCAATTAAAGTGTAAGTGCCAATAATGTTAGTCTGCACAAAGGGAGACGGATCTTTTAGTGAGTTATCATTATGACTCTCGGCTGCGTAGTGAATCACGGCATCTGTTTCAGATACGAGTTGATCAACTAATGGTGCATCCACAATGTCGCCGACTACTAGTTTAACGCGATCTTCAGGCAAACCTGCCAAGTTTTCCTTGTTCCCCGCATAGGTCAACTTATCCAAAACTGTCACGAAAACATCAGGATGTTCTTCAACAATATAGCGGACAAAGTTCGCACCGATAAATCCAGCACCACCAGTTACTAAAATATTTTTGTATTCTGTCATAACGATTCTCCTATTGTAATTGCTCTTTTGTCAGTGGCACAACGTCTTCTAGTAGCGGATGATTTTTATCTGCTTCACTGACTTCAGCATTTTCAACATCATCCCACGTGATGCCCAAGGCAGGATCTGCATAGTTGACAAAGGCATATTTTGGCTTTAACGCTAACGCCCAATAATCATTAACCAGATAAGAATATGACACTGTCTCACTCAATACCTGAAAGCCGTTGGCGACACCACGTGGTACGTAAATACCCTTACTGGCATCAATCACGGTCTGGTAGACATGCCCAAATGAATCACCTTCGCGTAAATCAACCCAAGATCCTAACACACGACCATTATCAGCCACAGAAATATACTTATCCCATGGTTCCGCATGTAAGCCACGCAAAACACCCTTGCGTGATAAGGACACATTATTTTGTAATTTATTGTCTTGGAAAAATGATTCAGGAAAACCTAAAGGTAACATCTTTTCTTTTTGAAAGTTTTCTTTAAACCAGCCACGATTATCACCGTGAACCGGAATATCAAATTCAATCATGCCAGGAATTGCAGGAATCGCTTTCCCCGCTAACTTTTTTTCGAAAAAATCTTCAGTCATTTTATTTCCCTTCTTCGGCGATACTAAAAAAAGCTAGGCCTTTAAATTATTTTGCAAGCAATTTTTCAACTTATATTTCATACCTCGATGTTGAAATTAATAAAAAAATTCTTAATTCTAAAAGCTGAAACGGACAAGAAATATTATATTCCCTACAATGCAAATTACCTTTATACCTTAAATTTAACATATTATTTAGAGATATAAAATATTTTTGTTGAAATTATGAAATTAATTCTATTTGTGATTCTTAAAAAAGCCATATCCAAGTAAACCTGGATATGGCTTTTTTTAAAATATTTTCTATAATTTTGACATCTTTTTATTTTTTTAATAGGTTAGTTACGTATTAGCTTTAGTTATTTCGATCGTATCAATCGTAAAATAGCCTGTATCATACTGCGTCGTTTATCCCGATTAATTGATTTCAAATCAATATTTTGAACTACTTCATGAATTCGCTCACTTGCACCTTGATCTTCATAAGCAAAATACTTCGACTTATTAAGTAGCTCTTCAGGTCTTAAGTGAAAGTTTTGCTCTTCTGCTTTTGCCAGTGCAAATGACAAATCACCAGAGCCATTAATACCAAAAGGTAACTCATCCAAATTGATATAACTATCAACTTCTTTTTCATATCTTTCTTTATCAAACATTTTAAAAACTACTGGTATTTCTCGATAATATGCTTCCCAAGATAACGATGAATAGTCCGTTACTAACAAAGCAACAGATGACATTAATTCATTTAGAGGCCCATCGTTGTCTGTCCATAGTTTGATATTTAACATGTCACTTGAATTCAAAGCGGCATGCATTTTAGGATGCATCATAACAATGATTTTTTTATCAGATGACAGCTTACTAATTTGTTTGATTGATTTTTTAATTGCCAAAAAATACTCTGATTGAACAAACGTTTCATCATCAACATCATCCAACCACGGACGCCAAGTGTAAAAAAATAAAATTTTATCCCTGACATTCATGCGCTCTTTTGGTAAATCAATTAAATCCCAACGAGCTAGTCCAGTAATCGGTGCTCTACTAGCATCATATCCTAACTGCTTAGTTACGATATCTTGCTCAAACTGTGAAGACGTGATTAAACGAACTGGCGCTGTTAATCTATCACCATAAAACAAATTATCTAATTTTTTAAATCCCAAAACACCATGCTGCAAGAAAACATAAGGCTTTGTTCTAACGACATTAGCTGTAAGTCCCATGTTTTCCCGCCAGAAGTAAGCATGACCTGGCGTTTCAGAACTAATGAATAACTTAGATCTTATTAGCAAATAAAAATGTTTGAAGCTACCATGTACAACAATATTTTTCAGACCATAAAGTTTATCAATATCTGGTGAATCAAGCTTTATCAAAAAGTAAACTGGTTCCTTAGCATGATATTTATTCATATACTTAAAATACGCATATCCTGACTCTTGCGCTCGGTCACTCAATTTTTCATATACAATCATTGGTCTGTTCATAGGAAACATAGTATTCATAATAGTTGCTAGAAAATACGCCCAAAATTGTCTAAATCTTTTAGATTTTGTCATACCATTATCAGATCGATATGAAATAACAAGATTTCTAGAACGTGTTGCAAATGGATACAAAACCATACGATCTGGTGACTTAATTTGATAAACATGAGAAAAAAAGAACAACTGAAAAAATTGAATCAAATTAAGTCGAAAAGGTAAAAAATCATTTCCTTTTTTTTCATAAACTTTAGTATAAACAGGATTCCAGTCATTATTTCGCAATATTTTATACAATTTTTTTCTTGATAGAGAAAAACGCCCTAATTTAACAAAGGTACCAGAATATTTTTCCACATACATAGTTTTCATAATATTACTCATTCTAGCTTTAGTATATTTATTTTATTTCATCATAGAACTTACAGCATCGAACACTCTTTTTGTATTATTTCCATCTCTGTATGGAAAATCTTTATCAACTTTTTTCTGAAATTCAGGAGACATAACTGGATCGTCAATTTTTTGAATCACCTCATTAACGAACTGCTTATATTGCTCGTTAGTATAGATGTTTCCATAAATTGCTTCTTCTTTTTGTCCTTCTATTCTTTGGAAAATGTGACCATTGAAATAATTTTTTTCATCAAACATATATTGAATAATTGGTTTTTTCATATATGCAAAGTCTAAAATAGCGGAAGAAAAATCTGTAATACCTATTGCCCCTTTTTTGAATAGGAGTTTGTATGATTCATCTGAAAAATAGTAATAATCATTTTTCTTAAATAATTCACTAAATTTAGTCAAATTCGGATGTAGTTTAACAGCAATTACATATTTTTTATTTTTTAAATGATTTTGCATTACTTTGTCATTTAAGAAATTATTAATTTGAATAAAATAGTCTGTTCGCATAAATTGTTCATCTGATAGTTTTTCCAAATATTTGCGCCAAGTAGGCATAAATAATATCAACTTTTCTTTGTTTACATCGCTACTTATAAGTAATTCATCAAGTCTAGGCATTCCTAAAATTTTTACAATACTTTTATTATAATGATATGTTTCTTTTAAAAATTCTTGCTCTTCATACAAAGTTGAGGTAACTAACAAACTAATATTTTTATTTGATTTCTGTAACCATGGACTCAAACTATGACTACTACGAGATATGCCGTGCTGTAAAAAAACAAACTTGGGCTTATTTAATATTCGCAATCCCTTATAGTAATCCTCATGTTTTTGTTGATTACCGTGTCCCATAGGATTAAATATTTGATATTCAGCATGTGCACTAAGAATGACGTCACAAATAGCCCATATCTCTTGGTGTTCTTTTGAAAACTTAGGAAGTACATTACCTAACTGTGCTATCCGTTCGTAATCTTCACTTTCCTCGCTGATAACAAAATAGGCATCAATTTCTGGATGGTTACGTACAACGTAGCTAAACATCGCTTCTGCATTATCTCCGGCCTTGCTAGGTCTGTCTTCAAATAACCAAATCGGCTTTGCCTTCGACAATAGTCTATTTCGATATTGAAATTTTTCACCCCTGTCGTTACCAAAAACTTCTTGCAACAAACTATTATTAACTTTTGCATCACGCCTAACAATCTGCAACTGTGAATTTTCTAATTGGGTGGCGAAATTTTCGGATATGGCATCAATGGTTATCTTGTTGTCGTCTAAACTTGAAAACTCATGTTTCTTATATTGGACTATAATTGCTTTCTTCTTTATACCATCGCTAATTACAACTTTAATAGCAGTGTTCAATAATTGATCGTTATTTTTATCTAAATCAAACCTTAAGTATTCTTGAACGACTAAATCCTGGTATAAATTTTTAGAAATATTTCCGCTATCGCTTTGAATATATGTTGGTTTAAGAACTGCTCGGCCAATATGCAATGAGATTTTAAAATCAGGTTGATACTTTAAGTATTGAGAACCGAATCGAATTTGAAAATATAGCGAAATATTTTCTTTATTTTCTTCTGCTACTACAAATGTAGCTTTTCTATCTTCAAAGTCAACGGTCTTATAACTGTTCCGGGTTACACTAAATGCATTTTGAACAGCAGCATTTCCTAAGTAATCTGCCTTACGTTCTATAATTTCTTTTTTAACCCAATAAGGCAACCTCAGGCTCTGCTGTATAAGTGCATAATCAATATATTTACTGAACAACGGATATAAGTATTGGTCTCTTATTATTAACTTTTGCTCCTCCTTTAATACCGCATCATTTTGAAAAGCACTTCCTTTTAATTGCCAAGACAAATCATATATTACAGTATTTTGAATAAATTTTGGTATAGCTTGATAACGCGCTAAGCTATTTTCTAAAAGCGTAGCGTCTACGGAAAAACGTAATTTCGTCTCCTCAAAAGTTAGTTCAGAAGCAGTTTTTTTGAGTGCACCATAACCATTTATTCTGCGATACCAATACTCCACATCACTAACAATACCTAACGTTAATTTATCAAGCAAAATAGTGTTAAGTAGCAACATATCTTCCGAAACTTTTAAAGTCGTATTAAATTTTCTGTTTTTAAAAGCCTCTTTTGACACAAACGCTGTAGACAACGATAATGCAATCATGTCTTGACCGGCAGAAGTTAAATCAACTAATCTAGTCCCCGAAGAAAAGCGAGTATTTAATGGATGATCCCCTGTTTGATCACCAAAAAAATACAATGGAACTACTGCAACATCTGTTAACTTTTTTCGTGGTTTTAGAAATGAATACACTTTTTCTAACATCGTGTCATCAATCATGTCATCCGGATCCATAAAATTCCAGAACTCACCCTCAGCTATACTCATACCCAAGTTTCTTGCTGCAGAAACCCCTTTATTTTCTTGACTTAAGTAAAATACATTATCATATTTTTCTGAAAATTGATAAGCAATTTCTCCACTCCTGTCAGTAGAACCATCATTAATCAAAATAAGTTGTATTGATTCTGATTCTTCAGTTTGTGTTAATACACTATTAATTGCAGCATTAATAAATGCTTCTTGATTATATACTGCCATTATTATACTAAATCTATATTTGTATTCCATGATTCTGTTCGCCCCCAATAAACATATGTACTAAATCGCTTATGCGATTTAATGGATATATTATTAATTATTTTAATATTATACTAGCAATTTTTTCAGCATTTCCATTCCGATAGCGGAAAAGTAAGTATTGCCCATCTTCATTCTTAACCTTAAAAGCAGTGGTATTGTTCTTATTTTGAATAACAAGCATCCCATCATCTTTATTCTTACCGGAACTTACAATATGCCAAGACTTTTTATTCTCAGACGAAATATTATTTCCCTTTATTGTCCACTTTTTCCAGTCCTTTGTTCCCTTTAATACCTTATATGAACCATCCTTAATAGCTACTTCTTTAGAAACAAATACTTGTTGTTCACCTGATTGTTTTGACTTGGTCGCAGGATTGACAAATAGAACAAACACTAGGCTTGTCACAACTGCTCCAATTATGACACCAAAAACCCACTTTAAAATATTACTCATTCTACACCTTCTTTTTTTATTTTTTGAAAAAATCGTTATTTACAGGAATGTCATTCTTTTTAAAGAACTTTTCATAATCTCGTAAAACATTATTGTAATTACTATAGAAAACAGGCATTTCACGCACTGCTTGATTATACAATTGCTCTACAGTTGTATCTGCTGTTATATCCTCTAATTTAATATAAGGCATTTTAAAATATTCAGCTAATTCCAATGTTCTTGTATCAATTGCAATTGTCATAGCAGGAGTACCGGACAAAATAGCTGCAATGTTACCATGAATTCGCGTTCCAATAGAAAAATCAAAAGTTGCTAACGAAGTAAACCAGGACTTTGGATCTGTAAAAAATCTAGCCCTATTTTCCTTATGAATTTTTGAACCGCTCATTACTGGTATATTTGCTTTTTTGACACTCGCAGGTACCTCGGGAAGTAATAAGCCTTCATACTTCCACTTCAATGGATGAAATTCATAAGTGTCTTGCAATATGGCAAACGAATTGTCGTAATTATCAAATATTGAATTAATTAATTCTCCCCATTTTTTATTATACCTAGATGGTGTATAGTTAACCGCTATTTTAAATTTAGGATCAAACGCTTTATATTCTCTTAGTTCGGTATTAAACTTACCACCAAAGAATCTAATCGAAGGATCACCAATAATATCAACATCACTTTCAGCAAATCCCAGACCCATTAAGTAATCTTTAGTAATTCTACCACGTACCCCAATTGATGCACTATGTTTCAGTACTTCCGCCCCAAATCGTCTAACCGCTTCATTAAGCCTAGGGTCTTCTTCACTAAGTGAAGTCCCACCTACTGACGATTGATATCCAATTCCAACAATTACTGAAGGAACTGTTATTTGCTTAAATCGTTCTATATGATTTTCGATATTGTTTATAAAATACTTATAAAAAAGATTGGCTTGTGGTAACAAAAAATAATCAGAGTTATTAATAGATTCTATACTCACGTTGTCACTAATAATGTTATTTTCACCATCATTGATAGTATTATATACTGAACCATAAAAAAGCATGTTCCCCATATTTTGACCCCAAATATGCTGGTTTATAACCTCCGTTGGCGAATAATCATTCACATATCCCTTGCTACCCCATACTACAAATTTATTCATTTTGTTCTCCTAATTGTGACACCCACTTACTAAGTTGAGAATCTAGCAATAAATTCAAAAGTGTGACCATTTCAATTTTTGCACTTGGTCCCACCAAAGAATGCATATACGCAAGTGGATTTTTTGTGTCATAAATTTTAATTCGCCTACTACCATTTAAGCGTTCTAAATCTTTAAAAGTTTCGGGTACCATTGAATCACCAACAACTATAGCTTGACGATTACCAATTTTAGCTAGTTGTTTCATTTCTGGAACAAAGTCCAGTTCTCGTGATCCTATCATGAAATGCCAATCTTTTTTTTCATTAACGAAAAAATTATCGTTGGTTATCGGATCAATACTTAGACTTTTCCAATTTCCCATTAAGCCATGATATAGTGCACCTGTTCCCCCCTTAGAACTACCTAATAACACAACGTTGCCATCATCTATATTTTTTTCAGAAATTACTGAACGGATTACTTTTTGTATGTTAGTTTCAAAATCTGGATAGTTAACAGTATTCAAATAAAAACTGCCATGGGATAAATTAAAGTCCATTATTCTTAAAATAGTTGTCCCTTTTTTAATGTTTTTTTGAATATCCGGAAAATATTCAGGAAACGTTCTCAATCCAGCGTTGGAACTATCAGTTCCAAAAAAGGAAAAGATAACAACTAAATTATTATCAGGCATATTTCGATACTTAATATCCGGTAATTCGACTGTATAAAATATACCATGTTTTTTCAAAATATCTTTGCGCATCCATGTCCATTTGCTACGTTGCATAAAGAACGAAACGCCATCCTTATGCTCACCTAACATGAAATCATGATGTAATAATTCCAAATATTTCTGATGAATTACATCATTTTGTCGTGCTAGTTGCATCATAGATTGCGATGAATGCGTTGTAACTTCAATTTTTTCAGATTCAAACTGTGGATGCCATTCGCGAATAAGATCTAACTTTTCTATAGTCACTGTTTTCACCCCTACTTGACTTTACTATATACTAGTTTAGCCATTTTATATGATAAGGAATCATTTTTAAGATGATTCTTAACATATTTACGTGCTTTTTTAAAGTTAAGCTTAGACTTATTTTGCGCTTTTTCAACCTTTAACGAAATACTTGAAACTGCGCCACTAAAAACTTCTGACAATTGTTCGTCACTATACATAGTAGCTTCCTGTTCAAGCTTATATTTAACTAAGCTCTCTACCTCAACTGCCAGACGTTCAGAACTATCATTATCAACATACTTAAAGAAATTTTGAATACGTTCCATATAGTGTGCATTTATGCTAAATCCATTTTTAGAAATCATCTGCAGTTGATCCATAGTTCCGTCCAAATTTTCGAATACCGGGCCAAAGCCCATTGTCTCGAAATCAAAATAACCTGCTTTATTATTAACATTTCCAGAATCAAATTGGTAATATATTGTTGGCTTATTTTGATACGCCATATCAAAATAAATAGATGAAAAATCAGTAACCAGTGTATCCGAGTATTTAAGAATATCTACATAACGCTCATCAGTTCTAACTTCTCTAACGTAATTAGGTATTTCAAATGCACTATCAACTTCTCTAAAATGAGGATGTGGTAACCAAAGTATTTCATTTCCAGTTTCTACGAGTTTTTCAAGACGTGGATCAAGCAGTAATTCTTGCCATTTTTTAAAAAATTCTGTTTCTATAAGCTTTTGCTTTTTAACGTCCAAACTGTCGGCTTCACCCCATATGCCATTTCTCCATGTTGGTGCTATCAGAATAACGCCTTCTTTTTTGAAGTCACTTTCTGTATTCAAAATAGAAAATCTATCAAACCTGGGGAATCCCGTAACTACAACTTCATTCTCCGAATATTCATAACCATAGTCTAAAAACCCTTTTTTCTCGTAATCACTTACAGTCACCAACACACGTATATCTTTTTCTATTTTACGTAACCAAATACTTAAATCGTGTTTCGTAACACCGTGCTGAAGAAAAATAAAATTATAATGGTATGCATCCCTCAAATAGCCATAGTCTTTAGCCCATGGTCGCATTATTGTTAAGTCAGCTTGACTAGATATTAGATTTGTTGCCTGAACTAACATTTGTTCATGCAGTTTTGATCCATACTCAACTAACTTGTAATTTAAATTATCTAAGCGATCCCAATCAGGAGAATCAGGTTTCAATACGAATACATTTGTCCACTCAGGATGGTTTTTTTGCACGAATTGATAAAAAACTTCAGCGTTATCATCTGCTCTGTCTTCACGATCTTGAAATATATTGATGACTTGGCTGGATCCTTTGCTACGCAAAGCAAGCTTTCTAAGTTCAATAAGTTCTTGTTTCCTATCATTGTCGAGATGTGTCGCTAGTATCCCTTTTTTAAAATCAGTTTCTAACTTTAAAAGATTTTGTACTGTGTTATTAAGTATAGAAAATTGGTTCTTATCAAAGTTAAATCGCAATAGTTTAGTTCTAGACCAAACATAGTTCTTTTTTATTCCACCCCCTATTGAAACAAGCATTCCAGCAAAATTCACTTTCAGAGGTAGTGAAATGCCTTCATATTTAACCTCAAAAGATAGTTGTTCTGAATCATTTAAATCAACCAAATCAATATTGAATTCAAATGTTTTTATTGATTGAATAGGTAAGCTTATCATTTTTTGACGAGCTGGTTCATTAATAGACTCAGCATGGAATACCTTATCACCATCAGTCGCAACCAAAGACAGTAAATCTCCCCATAAATGATTTATAACTATAGTTAGATTTAAGGTGTCTGTTTCTGGTCGGTACTTAGCCACATATATCTTACCTTCTAAGTTACTAAGTCTGTATTTCTTTTTCCCTGCACTTAATATTACATCTTTTTTTGTTTTAATCACATTACCAATTGGACGTCTATAATCAGGCCACTTACCACTATTTTTTATATATTTTATACTTTCCTTCTTTACCCAAGATAAGTGTCCCTGACTGTCAATGACATCTTCCGAAATATAATGTAAAATATCTGTCAATTTATCTAAATATGTATCATACCAAGCAGAATCACCAACAAAAGGTAATTCTTCCCGTCTCACTTTCCAAGCTATGTCATACATAATTAACATCTGTAGCCATTTATCAATCTGACCTGTTTCGTTTTGATTACTTTCGGCTAGTTTAATGAGCATCTCAACATTTGGAATATATGTTTCAGGATCACTACGTGAACTATCCATCGCAGAGTCGGCAGCATCTCTAGCACGATATAAATAATATATATCGTTTATAAGCCCAAATTTTTGTTCAATCTCTACAATTTGAGCAACTAACGAAAGATCTTCTCCATACTTTCGTCCTACTTCAAACTCTAAGTTGTTTTCAATTAATAAACTTCTAACAATAAATGTTGAAGATATGTGGGCAAAAATTTTAGAAGGTGCTGACTCAATATTTACAATTTCTTCAGATTTCGTAAATATTTTATTTAAAACATGCGGACCTGTTTTAGCCTCAAACATCATCAACGGTATTTTAACTATTTTGACGTCAGCATGGTTTTGAAAAAATAGGTTCAAAGCATACAATGCCCCACTATCCAGCATGTCATCAGCGTCCATAAAATTAATGATCTTTCCAGACGACACTTTTAAGCCAGCATTTCTTGCCGCCGAAACCCCCTCATTCACTTTGTCAACTACTTTGATATTGTCTGGATAGTCATTTTGCCAACGTTGAGCAACAATTAATGTATTATCACTTGATCCATCATTAACAATGATAATTTCTACATATTTTTTAAAATTGAGAGTTTGATTAACTATAGATGTAATGGCTTCATCAAGGTATTTTTCTACATTATAGGCAGCCATGATGATAGAAAATGATTTAGTGCTTTTGGTTAAATTTGATCTTAAATTTGTTTCGTTCATTTTTATGCTCCTATAAGTACTCTACAAAATCCCTTTTAAATTTCTCATGAAAATACGACCCAGTAATCATAAATATAACAACCACTGACCAAAAAATAATCGTGCTATTGATAAAATGACGTGCAAATAAGGGTGTTGGCTGATAAATTGTATCACGCAGGCCATAAACTATATAGTAAAAAGGACTTAATCTTAATATATTTCCAATGCTACTCTGCATTTGGTCTAAATCAAAAATTACTCCGCTTACCCACATTCCCATAGACATTACCAACCTAAGAATACTAATATAGTCGGGAATTAATATTAAAATGGAAGAATTTAATAATGCAAAACTATAACTAAATATTACCGCAGCAAACATGAAATAAAAGCTAGCATACCAATGAGGACTAAACCCATCACCATTAAGTATGATAAATATAATAGAAACGCTCTCCAACGTCACAAATATCCATCCTGCTGAGGCAATTGAAATTGATGGCAAAATTGACAAAGGGAATTTCATCTTAGTTGCTAAGCCAATTTGTTTTTTAATGGATTCTGAACCTGATAAAATACCTGCGCTCATAAATCGCCAAATACCCATACCTATCATTAACCAGGCTAAGTAACCTAACACCGTTTGGCCGGGTTGCAATCCACGTAATCCTAAACCGAAAATAAAAAAATAAACACTAACCTGCAATATTGGATCAACTATTTTCCAAATTTGCCCTAAAAATAGATTTTGATAAGTACTTTGATCACCATACTTTACCATCCTCAATATTAACGGAAAAAACTTAATTTGATCATACAATATTTTAAATGCCTTTATCATGGCGTCCTCCCAGGTTCACTAGTAGTTGCCGCACTACTAGCATCAGATACTTCACTATTGCCAGATGCTGATGTTGACCCATTTTGATCAGAAGCAGATGGTGTATTAGCTGCAGGAACTTCCTGCTGAACGTTGTTACCTTGCGTTGCAGCATCGCTATTCCCATAAACAGGTGGCTGTGTATACGTTACATCTGGTACTATGTCAGTGTTATCCGTTACAGCAATACTTGAATCGGCGACCTGCTCTTGATCATCAGGTACACCATTACCATTATCATCTACAATAGAACTAGTACTGACTGAATTAGTAGATTCCATAACAGAGGTTTCGGATGAGGTACTGCTCTTCTCTTTTTTTAAACTATTACCATTTTTTGATGAGACTTTACCACCAGACTTTGTTTGTTTGGTTTTTTTACTCTGATTAGTTTTACTTGCCTCTTTATTTACTAATTTAGAATCGGCAAGTGTGACAGAACTAGTCATTCCCAACACTATAATCAAAATTGCCACAATAACCCAATTTAATATTCCAAACTTAACATTTTGAATTTGTTTCTTTGTCTTACGTGTTGCTTTTTTAACTAACTTTTTTTGTTCATGCTCAATTTGTTCAGCTTGATGAATAGAAACTCTTGTAGGCTTTGTTACACTAGGTAAGCTAACATCTAATTGCTTTTTTACAATATCCACTGCTGAAAAATCTTTCTGAGCAAATTTCATTTTGAGAATATACTTTTCTCTTTCTCTACGTGGTCGTTTACTAAAACGTCGCTGCCAATCTGTATATCTCTTCATAACAACTTCTGTTGGTCCAATTTCATGGAGTTCCCCAAAATGCATCCAAATCACTCGATCTGCAATTTGCTTAACTTGACTGGCAGAGTGACTAACAAAAAAAATCGTCTTTCCCTGTGCTTTAAACTCACGAATTTTTTCAAAGCTTTTATTGGCAAAAGTTGAATCACCAACAGATAGTGCTTCATCAATGATCATGATATCTGGATCAGTATGCGCCATAATTGAGAAACCTAATTTGGCTTTCATTCCTGATGAATAGCTCTTAACGGGTTGATCAATAAAATCGCCCAATTCCGAAAATGCTATAATCGTGGGCGCAATTGCTTTGATCTGCTTTTTAGTTAATCCAGACATTAACAGCTTTAATTGAATATTATCCCTACCAGTTAAGGCAGGTTTCAAGCCCGCCCCGATACTGATAATAGACGTATTGCCATTAATTGTTAAGTCTCCCGTCGTTTGCGGGTAGATTTCACTTACGATGTTTAGTAGCGTTGATTTACCAGAACCATTTAGTCCTACAACGCCGATTGCTTCGCCAGCAAAGACATCGAAAGAAACCCCCTTTAACGCCCAAAAAGCTCTGTCTTTCTTGGCAGAAAAACTGAGCATATTTAATATTTTCTCTGATCGCGTTTTCATTAGTTCAAAACGCTTAGTCACATTTTTAACGCTAATTTTTATTTTTTCTTCACTCATAGTTCATTTCTCAAATGATGATTTTCTATAATTATTTTCAAAAGTTTCCACTAATCGTTTAGTTTCTAATTGAAATTGTGCTTCACCCATATCACGATCGGATATTGTGACTAACTGACGATGTTTATCTAAGTTATCCCCTAAATATTGTAACCGTCCTAACCCTTTATGTACAGGCATAAATTCACCACGCACTAATCTATCATATCTAACTAACCAATGACTAATGTCTGTGGTGTCCCTAAATTTATGATGACCGGTTTGATCTTGATATGATTTATTCATCTCAAGCACATGCCTGTAATGACTTTTTAGATAAGCATACGGTATGTGACTATCATAGAAACGGGTAAAAGTTGAAAATGGTAGCAGGTACAAGTTAACTAAATTCATTGTGCCATAACGCCAGTTAATAAATTTGAAAAAATGTTGTTTAATCACCTGGTGCTTGTTATATACTTGGTTAATCAAACGTAAGTTATTAACAAATAGGTGCGCAAAGTCGTCAACAGGATTAATAACATTGGAACCAAAAATATCCTTGGGTTGTCCTTTTTTATCAAAAAAATGAGTTGGTTTAATTGGACGATTGATAAACATGTCATCATCAAACAAAACGAAATGTTCTGCTAACCCATCAATCTCATGAATATACATTTGAATTGCATTTGAATTAAAAGTCGGGACCGCATCTTTAGGCATAAATGTTTCATGATTTACAATATGCAACTTAGAATGCTCGGTGTTCAACCATTCAGGCACTTGATGATCCGTCACAAAGTGTATTTTATTAACCCACGGCGCATTAGTTTCAACCATACGGAACCAATACTTCAAAGTGCCATAGTCTCGATACCTTTCATTGCCATTAAGTTCTTCCGTATTCGACTGATATTGTGCTTTTTTAGTTTGCCATTGTGGGTCGTTGCCGTCAACCCACAATATCACGAAGTCTATTGGCATGAATTGTCCCCATTCGTTGATAAACTTGTTCCATTTGCTGATCAATATTTTTCCGATCATACGTCATTAGTTGCAAAATACTACGATCACTCAAAGTCATACGAGGGTTATCTATGGCATCTTCTAATAACCCGGCTAGCTGTTGACTATCACGTGGCTTAAACGTGACACCCACTTCTTCATTTAATATATAGTCTCGTATACCTCGAATATCCGAACCAATTAGGTAAACACCATCACGTATTGCCTCAAGACCAGCCCGAGATAAGCCTTCTCGTAACGATGGTAACACGGCTACATCTGCAGATAGATTTAATCGGCGTATATTGGTCGTGTACTTTAAAAAATGAACTTGATCTCTAACATGTAACTCTATTGCCAGCGTTGTTAATTCATCTAATAATGGTCCTTTACCAGCAATGATATAATGCAGATTAGACCGATTCAATTGATGTAATGCTTCAATAACCACACGATGATTTTTACGTCGGGATAATTCACCAACAGAGACAATAATCTTTGCATCAGATGGCAAATTGAATTTTTCTTGAATATAAGCTAGTGCTTGCTGTTTTTCGGAGGGTTCTCGTTTGTTTAATAAACTATAATTAACACCCACACCGGCTTGATAATCTAACCGCTTAGCATGTAAGTGTTTTTTTGCAAGATTATAATCTTCTTGATTAATGACAATAAGCTGATACGTTACAAACGACAACAGCCACTCTATTGGATAAGTTACCCAGTTAATCAAAGGACTCGTTTTTGAAAAATGAAACCCATGCGCTGTATAAACAACTGGTACTTTATTTTTCCACGCAGCAAGTCGTCCTAAAACAGAAGCAATAGGTGTATGAACATGAATAAATTCAAAATTCTCACGTTTCATAAGTTTATTCAATTGCCCTACGGCATTGATATTATCAGTCAACTTACCAAAGCCACGCTCTATACTCAAATTATGTACAACAACATCTTTCTCATATAACCAATCAATAAATCGTTGATTACTCTTTCCAGATAGCGTCCCATAATGCGTGAAATTTGCCGCGACATGAACCTCGTATCCCAATTTTTGTAAAATGTTAATGTTTCGATGATTAAATTGTGCCAAAAACGATGCAGTTGATGCTACTATCAATGCTTTTTTTGAAAAAATTTCTTCACACCATCTCTTTCTACAATGATTGGCAAGGTCAATATGAGAATTAGTAAGTCCTCTTTCGCCGATATGCGTTGACTGTATATCGCATCATAATCAGCTTTTTGACGATCATTTAACTTTTTACGGCCTTTAACTTGGGCCAGCCCTGTAATTCCTGGTTTGACATTAATTGCGCCTGACGCTGTTCTCAAAGCCACTAATTTTGCTTCTTGAGGAACCACTGGCCGCGGTCCAATAATACTCATATCTCCTTGTAATACATTCCATAATTGTGGTAATTCATCAATTGACGTATTTCGCAAAAAGCGCGCAAAAGGCGAAACACGGTTTCTAATTTTCACACGCGCCTGACCAACAAGAATCGGCGTGTTTTTAGGTAAAGTTCTAAATTTATATATTTTAAAAATTTTGCCATATTGTCCAACTCGATCCTGCTTATAAATTGGACTATCTTTTGTTGTTAAAAGTAATATTATAAACACAATTGAAAGCAACGGAGATAATAATATGATGAAAAGGGTCGCAAAAAAAAGGTCAAAAAACTGCTTTATATACTTGGTATACATCGACTCTCTCCGTCTCATATATTAATATACTGTTTAAAAACCGTTTGATTAAATTTTCCAGCAAAAACATTTAATCTAGGTTTAATCTGTATCACTTAAGTTTACCAATTAAATCTTGATTGATCTATTACAACATTATTACAAAAACTAAGTGCAATGATGCACTTATCTTTACATTGGCGTGATACTAAATATTTGTGTCGACATTACCAAAAATATTACTTTTCTTCAGCAATGATTCGAAGCAAATATTGCCCATAATCATTCTTCTGCAAAGGCTGTGCTAATGCTTCTAGTTGCCTCAAGCTAATGTAACCCATCCGATAAGCAATTTCTTCCAGTGACGCAATTTTTAAATTTTGCTGATTTTGTAAGGTCGCCACAAATGATGATGCTTCAATCAGTGAATCATGAGTTCCTGTATCTAACCATGCATAACCACGCCCCATCACTTGGACATCTAGATCACCACGTTCCAAATAGGCTTGGTTAATATCAGAAATTTCGATTTCACCACGTGCTGACGGCTGCACACGGGCTGCAATGTTCACAACATCATTATCGTAAAAGTACAAACCAGTAACTGCATAGTTTGATTTTGGATTGGTTGGTTTTTCAACAATTGATCGCGCGCGACCGGATTTATCAAAGTCGACAACACCAAAGCGTTCAGGATCTTTCACTTGGTACCCAAAAATTGTGGCACCTGATTGTTTTAAGGCTGCCTCTTGTAATTTTTTTGACAACCCTGCGCCATAAAAAATATTATCACCCAACACCAAAGCTACTGTATCATCCCCAATAAAATCAGCGCCAACAATAAAAGCATCAGCCAAACCGCGTGGTGTTTCTTGTGTCGCATATTGAATAGTCAGCCCCAAGTCATGGCCGTTACCAAACAATTCTTCAAACTGCCCCACATACTCGGGCGTTGAAATCAGTAAAATATCTTTAATTCCAGCCAACATCAAAACAGACATTGGATAATAAATCATCGGTTTGTCATAAATAGGCACCAACTGTTTACTGGTTGCTTTAGTAATGGGATAAAGTCGCGTGCCGGAGCCTCCGGCTAAGATAATACCTTTCATCATTTTTCTCCTTAACGGTACATACGGATAAAATAGTACATATCTGCAATTATTTGGCTTTAATCAGTCAATGGAAGCTAGGTTTTAATCGTAAAATCTACTGGCACACTATATGACTTGCCTTTAATAACGATCTGTCTGATCATCTTACCGTCCAACACATTGACCTGTTGTTCTTTTAAGTTTGTATTCACCAATTCTTTTTTCAAATCCTGTAGCTCACGATAGTTCAAACCATGTTTAACACCTAATACCAACCATTGGCTTTGCGGACAAACATAGGTTATATCCTGTTCTAATAAGTGTTGCGCAATGATTTCTCGTAACCCAGTAATGAGTTGCTCACGCTGATCAGCGCCTTTTTGAATTTTTAGAATAGCAAGTAATGTCCCATAAGAATAGAATAGTCTACCAATATACATCGCCTTGAGCACTGATTTCTCATGTGATTGCCAGACGGATGAAGCTTCAATAATGTCCAGTACTGCCGACAAAATGTTCAAATACTTCCAAGGTTCATTATAGGTATATGTTTCACTTTTACCCAAATTACCAAGATCGTCGCGCTGATTCCAAAAATAATAATTCTGATCAGCCAAGATTGAAATTTTTCGAGACACTGAGTACGCCTTCATATTAAACACCTGATCTTCTTCTACTGGAATGTCATCACTATCATAAAAACGTACATCATAGTTATTCAGCATGGCCCTGCGATACATTTTATGTGGCGCCAGCGTGTTTAAAATATGGTCCGTGAGCATGCTCGCATCTTTAATATTCTGTCCTGCTTCAAATGGGACTTGCGTGCCATTAAAATTTTGTCCTTGCGCATACTTGCCAATAATGACATCAGAATCATCCCCAGCAAAGCTGACAAAGCGTTCAAGCGTGTTATCAGCCAAATTGTCATCCTGGTCCATTAACATGACAAAAGTGCCTCTTGCCTCATTTATGCCATGATTTCTAGGAATGCTCGGATAACCATGGTTTTGTGACTCTTTAATAATTTTGAGGTGTTTTATTTTGTCTTGATAAGCAAGAATGACGTCCAAAGGTTGCGTACTTCTGTCATCAACAATAATGACCTCAAAATCTGATTGCGGCATCGTTTGTCTAGCAAGCGAGTCGAGTGCTTTTTTGATATAATCACCCGCATTATAATGTGCAATGACTACTGATACTTTAAAAATGTCTTGATTCATATTCATGATCAATATCTCCAATGGTATCGAGTTAATAGTTTGAATAATCTATATTTTTAATCTAATTTTAATGTATTTATTATCAGTATAGCAATTATCCCCTTACTTAGCTATAACACCAATATTACAAAAAAAGAAGCACATATTTGTGCTTCCCACTTGTCATGTAACTAATTTTTAACTGTCCAAATGAATTATTGTTCAGTCAACGGCGTTACCGTCATTATCGAAATAAACTTGTTTACCATCAATTGTTACAAATTGATTAGTCACCATGTCGCCAGAGTTAACATCATAGTAATGCAACTTTCCAGTTTCATCGATATGCGTACCACCCTTAAGTTGTACACCGTTATCATTGAAGTAAAGTGTTTGTCCGTTAATTTTCTGTTCACCTGTTACGGCGTGTCCATCTTTATCCAAGTATAACCATGAACCATCCGGTAATTCACCGAAATCATTTCTCAATTTATCACCAGTATGTCCATCATAATAGCTGATTGTACCATCGCTGTTTTTAACCTGATCATTTTTAACTTGTTCACCATTAGAGTTAAAGTATAGTTCTTGACCAGCAACGTTTTGTTCACCCGTCAATGCATCCCCTTGATCGTTCAAGTATAACCATTGACCGTTATTTTCCAAACGTTTAAAGTCATTTTTAACCTGCTTACCATCATAATTGAAATAGACTGTTTGACCGTTTATTTCTTGTTTATTAGTGACAGCAATTCCCTGATCATCAAGGTAAATCCATGATTGATTTGGTAATTCTTGCCAAGTGTTCGTCAAGAGGTTACCTGTTTGAGCATCAAAGTAACGTAGATCACCCTTATCATCTCTAATAGCGGTGCCCTTAACTTGGACACCATTTTGATCAAAATACTGCTCAGATGTTGACCCGTTATCGGCAGTAATTGTTGTTAATCCAAGTGCCATATGACCATCAGCAAAGAAGTAACGCCAGTTATTGTCAGATCCTAAGTAATATTGATTAACAACCGCTTTACCAGTCTTATTGTAATAATACTGGTTTTGACCATCCGACAAGTAGGCATCTTGCAACTCAACGCCATTAGGTAGGAAATAATACTTTCTACCATTAATTTCTTGTGAGCCGACAACCATGTAACCATCGTTATCGAAATAATACCAATTGTTATTGTCTTGAATAAAGGTATTCTTAGCTTGATAGCCACTCGTTGAATAAAACGCCGTCTGACCACTCTCGTTGGTCGTAAAGCCAGTACTTGTCTTCTCACCTAACAACTGTTTAGGCAAGAAATCATTATCACTTGAGACATTAAAGTATTGGTTGGTTGCCCAGTCTTTTAAGACATACCAAGCACCGCGGCCCTGAATATTTGAACCGTTAAAGTACTTTGCTGACCATTCTGTAATTTTAACATCGGGATTCATTGGCTTACCCGTTGAAATTTGCTTAGTTTCAAACAAAGTTGGATAGTCTGCTTTCAATTGATCCAAGAATGCCCCACCATATTGGGCTTGATACTGGCCGCCACCGATTGTTGATGAATCATATAAAGTATGGTTGATCACTGAATCATCGTCATCTTTTCCAGAACTGTTTGTTCGCGTTGCTGTGACAATTTGTTCACCCGGCAAATTATATATTTGATCAGGCACCCAGTCGTTAATAGCTTGAATGCCTTGTGCATGCAACGCTCTCAAACTATCGACTAATTGCTCTGCTGTGCCGTACTTAGTTGGTGTGTTGTAACCAATATCATAGCGATCTGTAAAGGCATAGCCGTTTTGAACAACAGAATCCAAGAAGCTTTGATCCGTACTTGAACGATACTGTGGTGCTAATTCAAAGGTTGTAATGCCTAAATCTTTAAACAAGCTCGCATTTTGAGCAATTTTAACATTGGTATACTCATCTGCATTTGTTGGCATAGCCTGGAAGTTAGAGAAGCCCTCATAGATAACTTGAGAGTCTAGCGCTGCATTAGAATGATACGTGCTGCCATCAGTAGATGTTTCTGTACTGCTAGCGGTTCTCACATCTTGATTTGCACTGGCACCAACAGGTACCCAGGCAGCCAAATAACCAGAAACTTGTGGATCATTAATACCCTGTACCAAATCTGATTTGAAAATCAATTGCCCCAAATCATTTGTACGTATCACAGGCGCACCAGCATCGTCATTATAGATTTGCAACCCATCTTTGGTACTTAGCATCAAGGCACGATAATCTTGGTTTTTATGTGCAGCACCCATGTTCAAGACAACTTGTTCATTCTGATTTAAATTCAAATCAGGTTGATTACTAATCACTAGGCCAATACCTGATGTTCGTGTGTCTGCGTTTCCAGTATCAGTAGCGTTTGTAGAACCGGTTCCATAACGGACCGAAGTTAGGACCCCTTGATTGTCATGTAAGTAAGTTGTTCCCATACTTTGACCACCAGACACATATTTAACGCGTGACTTCAATAATGACGTAATGGCATCGTAGTATGGGGATTGCTTTGCCATATATTGACCGTCATCAGTATACAAATCACCATAATAAACACGTGGCACTGTATCTTTATTCGTTAATAATAACGCGTAAGATGATGGTATATTATAAGCAGTGTATTCTTTATCTGCCTTTAATTCATCGGCATTATAAATTTCAAATGCTTTTTTGATCTCATCAGGTGTGACGGTTAACCCATCTGAGTTGGGATTAATTTTATCTTTGACAATTTGCGCAATAACTGTTTGTACTTCACTATCATGGGCTCGGATGAATGAATAGTTAGGTTGCGCCGTGTTTTCCGTTGAATCTTCTGTTCTATTGACCAAACTGTTCGTAATTGTTGATTCCAAACCGCTACGTTGATCAACAGGCACATTCAACGCATATTTCAAACCAAGGTGAATTGGGAAATCCATTGTCAACTGATTATTACCATGTGCTTTGATATAAGCGGCATCCTTAGCTTCCCAATCTTCCAAGATTGAAATATGTGAATTGGCTTGACTATCACTTTGGTTCGTCTTATAAGCTGCCTTAAAGTAATCACTGGCAATTTGTAACAAATCAGCATCAACGTTGTCAACGGCGTCAACGCGGTAACCATCAAAATTACCTGTTTGGTCATTTTGTGTAATCGTACCAATATTCATCATATAGTACAACCAGTTTAATTGTTCAGCTTGCACAACTGGATTTGAATTATCCACATCATTAGCCAACAACATTTCATAGCCACCTTGTTGACTCGAATCAGTAATCTGACCATTTTGATTAATTGGTGTGCGGTTTAGCAAGCGATCGTCAGAATTAGCATCTGGTGTTTTATCACTATTAACATACAATAGTGCGCCGCCTTGCAAATGATCATTTGATTTAGATTCACTGCTAATATTCCAATTAGGTTGACTATTAACCCATTGTGTCATGTCTGTTTTTAACCAGTCTGTACTGTTCCCAGACAAACTAATTTTTTGTTCGATATTTTTCTGAACTGACATCGCACTATTCGTTAAATCAGCTGTTTGCGTGCTATTTGAAATAGCAACATCATCTTCTAAAAGTCCAACAGACTGCATATATTTGAGGTAAGCAACTTGTGTATCTTTATCAGGCCACCATGACATGAGCAATGGTCGGAAATCAGTTGCTGCTGATGGTGTCCATGTCGTCCCTGACTTCAAAATCTCTTTAGGTCGATACCAACTATTAGCAGTCAAATACCCGTCAACATTTGTGAAGCTATCAGCCGTTAAAGAATAGGCAGCATTGTGTTCATTATCAATGTTAGTTAAACCGTCGGCATATTGGCGATCATTCGATGTCAATTCACCAGTTGTCTTATCAAAATAGAGTACTTGACCATCAACAACAGCGGTAAAATTCTTTTTAACTTGACCATCATCACCAACAAAATATGTTTTGCCATCAATTTGTTTGATGTTTGGTGAATCACTTTCGATTTTGTCAAGTTGCTGAGCTTGACTAGTCTCCTTTTTGTCACTGGCTGTACTTGCGTTTGATGAATTACTTTGTGATGTTGATGGTTCTACAGTGCTCTGATCAGTTGTTACTTTGTCATTTGCCTTATAAACTGTTGCATCTGATGTTTTAGTACTTGCGGCAGGTACGTTTTTATCAACAGTCGCTGTTGGCGTCTCAATTTTAGCTGGCTCAGTTACTGGCTGAGTTGTTCCCGTATTTGTTGTAGCAGGTTCCACCGCTGATGTAGCTGCTGTCTTATCGTCTGTTGCGGCTTCTGTTTTAGCCGGTTCTGTCACTGGTTCAGTTGCCGTCTTGTCAACTGCTGTCACATCCGCCTTAGCTGGTTCTGCTATTGGTGTGTCTGCTGTCTTATCGTCTGTTGCGGCATCCGTTTTAGCCGATTCAGTCACTGGTGTGACTGTCGCCTTGTCATTTGCTACTGCATCATCGTGAGTTGATCCTTGCTCTTGCGCCTTGACTGGATCGTTCGCAGCAACCAATGTAGCATTGTCTGTGTGAGTTGTATCGGCACTTACATTAGTAACCGTGGCGCCAAAGATGGCTAATGAAAAAATACCAGCTGTCACTAACATTTTACCTGACTTGTACAACTTCTTGCGTTCACATACTATTCTCTTATCTCTCATTAAAAAGCCACCTTTTCCTTTTTTTTGTTTCCATTATTTAAAATTCCATTACATTTTTTGGAATTTTTTGTATTTGTAAAAGTTGATTAACCTTTACCATGTCATTCTACAACGCATACGATGCTATTTTTTATTTTATTCAATATTGATTATCCAATAATGAATAAGTCGAAATTATGCCAAAATGCAGGATAATAATTAATTGTTATATTTTTTACAAACAGAAAGGAAATACTATGCAAAAAGATAGCAATTTCAATTTAATCAGGGAGCGACGCAAGCTAAAAAACATCTCACAAAGTGAGTTGGGCAGAATAATCGGATCCCAAGCTATGGTTTCAAGAATAGAGAGTGGTCAAATATTACCAAATCTTCAAACGATTCATCTTATTTGTAAAGCATTAGACTTAACGATTGAGGAATATTTTTACATGTATTCTAAAGTTGGTACAGACATTACCGACTTTAGAAATGATCTCAATGAAAAATACACATCAACTGATATGACAACTTTAAAACAACGCTATTTAAAAATAAAAGAAAGCAGCACCTTAACACCTAAAAACAAGCATCACCTGCTCATGATTCAGGCAACCATTTATCATGTCACTTTCAAAATGGCCACCGAAGCTGATCAAGCGTCACTTTTAAACTATTTTGATAAAATCATGAGATGGCAACTTTATGATATTTACTTACTAGAATGCACATTAAATATGCTCCATACTGAAAAAATAAAACCTTACATTTCTGATATTTTGACACAATATATGGCACAAGAAAATAAATCAATCAGTCATGAGATCGTAGCGACACTAATGCTCAAATATCTAGAAAGTAGCATTGTTCAAAAAAAAGACGTCATCACTGAGTGGATACTGTCAAAATTGAGTCACTTAAAAATACGAGAAAATTCAAATTTTGATCTATGGCTTTTGTTCTTAACTGCACTATATAAGCAAGATACAGACAAAATTGACCGAGCTTATGTTGTGACAGATTATTTGAACGATCCCTGCCTTAAAAAAAAATTCAATCGTATTCAATCTGCATACACTAAAAATTTGATCAACTGAACGTTTTAGGTAAATTCATTACCTAAATGATAATATACTTATTCATATTATTTTTATTGCGTATATAATAAGTTATAAATGTGAAAGCCCTAAAATATTTAACGATATTTTAGGGCTTTCATATTTATATATATTGATTTTTAAATCATACGTATCATGACATCACCAAAAAATGACAACCAAATGATGGTTGTCATTTTACATAATCAAATCAATATCGTCATTCTTGCTTGACATCGTCTAACAAATCACGCTCTTGTTTGGTTAAATCGCGATTTTCCAGCAAGTCTGGTCGACGTTGCCATGTCCGTCTAAGCGACTCTTTGAGCCGCCATTCAGCTATTTTGGCGTGATTCCCACTCATTAAGACATCAGGCACTTTTCGACCTCTAAAGTCTGCTGGTCTCGTATACTGCGGAAATTCTAATAGATTATCTTGAAAGGAATCTTCCTCAGCACTGACATTATTGCCCAAAACATCGGGTAAAAATCGTGCTGTCGCATCAATAATGACCATCGCACCTAGTTCACCACCAGTCAATACATAATCACCCAATGAGATTTCATCATCGACTAATTCGCGAATACGTTCATCGTACCCCTCATAGTGACCAGCAATAAACGTGACATGTTCTTTTTGCGCCAATTCCTCGGCAACATGATGATCAAATTTTCGACCGGCTGGATCCAGAAGCACAACATGTCCTTTATTGCCTACCTCTTTTTCAACAGCAGACATGGCATCAAAAATAGGCTGTGCCATCAACAACATCCCCGCACCACCACCAAACGGATAGTCATCCACATTGTTATGTTTGTTATCCGTATAGTCGCGAAAATCAGTCACATGAAAATCTAAGGCACCTTTATCGATTGCCTTACCTAAAATTGATTGTTTTAGCGGGGTAAACATATCTGGAAATAAACTCAAAACATCAATACGCATTAATCAAGCAACCCTTCTAACGCATCAATCGTGATTAAATGCTGTTCAACGTCAACATTTTTAACGACATCGTCAATCATTGGAATCAAGGCATCAGGTTGCCCCTCGCGTTTAACAGTCCAAACATCATTAGCTGGTGTTGTCATAATATCAGATACGACACCAATTTCGTGACCATCAAGATCAACGACACGACTATCAATAATTTCGTCATAATAGTATTCGTCGTCATCTAATTCCTGACGCGCTTCACCATAGACGTAGATATCATGCGTCTTATATTTTTCAATATCATTGATATTGGTAATGCCTTCAAATAAAACGAGCCACATGTTTTTATGTAATCGCGAAGACTGCACTTTCATGGGTAAAAAGCCTTGCTTGGTATCAATTTGTAACTCAGCGCCCTTTTTAAAGCGATCTGCTGCAAAATCAGTGATCGCCATAATTTTAACTTCGCCACGGATACCATGTGTGTTGACAATTGTGCCAACTTTAAAATAATTTTCTGTATTTGTCATAGTGTTATTATATCAGATTTTTGTTGTTACTTTGCTAATATCATCTGTTGATCTAATGCTAATATAGCTTGTTTAATCACTGATCCATAACGGAACTTGCCAATACCACCGCTTTTTGGCAAGATACGGTGACACGGATTAATAATTGTCAAAGGATTCTTACCAACAGCTGATGCAACTGCTCGAATGGCTGTCGGATGCTGGGCACGTACAGCTAATTCAGAATACGTCAATGTTTCAGACAATTTCATCTCACGCATGGCTTGCCACACATCACGTTGAAATGGCGTTCCCTTGAGATATGCTGTTTTGAGTTGGGACCAGTCCACAAATTGACCAGCAGCATAACGTTCAAAATAGTGTAATTCTGGTATTTCAGCACGTGTCACTTGTTCATCTGGATAAAAAGAATAAAAATTAGCATAGGCGTCATCAGCTAGGCTAATAAAGACAAGCGCATCTTGACTTTTAAACAGTGTCAATTGTCGGCCTAAAAAAGGCGCTGTGTCATAAGTTATCATTGTGTGTCCCTTTCCAGTGTTTCAGTATGCTCATTATACGTCATTTTTTATATCACTTCTATATAAAAAAAACGGTTATCACAAATAACCGTTTTTTATCATTTCAAATCTTTAATTGTTATATCATCAATCGTAGCTATTTTAGCTTGATCTAATATATTGGCCTTAAAGGATACGTCGTCACCAGTATTTAGGAAAACGACCGTTGGGTTACTATCAGCGTCAATTTTAAAGACAGTTGGCTGACCATCAATCATAAAGTTAACGATGGTTGTTTTACCATCATTGACCAATGCAACACGAGAGACTTTACCAGTAAATGTCTTTTGCGTTTTTGGGTCGGTTGATCGATTGTTAGAACCAGAGTCAGCCAAATCTTTTCGATAATCATCCAAAGATTCCTGAGCATTATCCCCATCAATCACAATATCGTTATCAATGGCGTTAATATAGACATATTTTTTAAAAATACCCTTTGTGTCTAGTAATGAAACCACCCACGTTGGCGTGCCGTCAATGTTATACAAAATTGGCATATGCGCTTGCCACTTCTTTTCAGGGTATATTTTGTCTGCGATACTAATGGCACCATCTGAATCCATGAGACCTGATCGCGTATCACGATAATAAGTTAGGTGACCCGTTCGTGCATCGACTAATGAATAGCCTAATGCTGAATCTTGATCGTTGTTGCCAGATGTAAAGTCGGTAAAGTAAACCAAATGCCCTTTAGAATCAATTAATGGTGTGATTTGACCACCAGAATAAATTCCGTTATCCGTTGGCACTTTGACATCGCGTTTGGCACCGAGTGATGTTTGGTTCCACCAACCCTTTTGGTAACGACCATAAAACTCATTCATTTGATTGGCCGCAGAACTCGTAATCGGTGCATCAATGAACTTTGGTGCTTTATTGGCATCATAAATTTTAACGTCGCCTGTTTGTGCATTAAGCACAGCAGTCTTAAACTCATTAAATTTCATACGACCAGACACACCATATTCTCGGTATAAAGTCTGAACATAGTAAGGAACACCCTGATCATCAATTTCTAAATTCATGCGACCTGTACTAGCATAAGTAGGTGCTTTAGCATAGATTTTTCGAGCGGCATCATCATTGAGATAAGCTGATGTTGTATACTTCAAGCGTTCTTTGACAAACCTAGGCTGCGCATTAACATCTGTTGCGCTAATAATGAAATAGCCTGGCACATATTTATTTTTCAGCCACTTGAAGAAGCCATTAAACTCGACCGTTGCAACATAAACATACTCACCATTAACAGTTTGCGCTGTGATACCATCTAGTTCATACATATTTGAATTTGGAATCACACTAAATTTTTGCTGCATTTTACGTTTGGCAGTATCTGGCGCCAGTGCAATTGGCATGTCTTTGGCTGATGTCAGTAATTCCGCTGAACGCTTTGTTTGCGTGGGAATAGATTCATAAACATTATCAATACTTGTAATTTTTGTGACAAACGCTGTCGCACCAACGATAATCCATAATAAAATTGGTACGATAGCAACAACTGTATAACGTCGCAAAAAATGGCCCTCTTTAGCAGGAACGTTCACATTACGCGCATGTTTATGATTATTTTCTTGGCCCAAATCGCGTATTTTATCTACAGCAGACAAACCAACATTGCCAATAAAATTAATGACTACAGCACCAATAGCTAAAAATAAATTAATATTTAACAACGTCGTCAAATTTTTAGGTGGCATTTGAACATACAGCGCCAGATAAATCACAAGTAGTTCGATCAGTGACGTCAGTAAAAACCACTTGGTTCGGCGACTAATGACCCAAGCAACCACGTTCATCAATAATAACCCAATGCTAAACACAAGGGTCACATTAATAAAATTCAATAACATAAAAACCTCCAAATCATGTGTCGTCACCATAAGATCATTGGCCTTAAGGCGACATCTCTTTATATCATTATAAAGTAACCGCTATCACAAAGATAGTCTACTGGACTAACAACTGATTTTTGTGCATTAAAAAAAGTCTAATCTGTTGAACAACAATTAGACTTTATCTACTGACTGACATTTTTTATACTTTTTTCAATGTGCCGTAAATCAGACCCGAAACCACAGCGCCTGCTGCTATAAAAATAATATAAAGTATAGGAGAACTTGTTAATGCTATGACAAACACACCGCCATGTGGTGCAAGTAATTTAATACCAGTTAAGCCAACCAGACCACCAGATAAAATTGAACCAGCCATGAAACTTGGAATGGCGCGTGCAGGGTCTGCTGCCGCAAATGGAATCGCACCCTCAGTAATAAAGGAAAGTCCCATGACAATGTTTGTCAAACCAGCTTGTCGATCTTGCTGGCTAAACTTGTGTTTGAATAGCAATGTAGCTACAAATATTGCCAAAGGTGGTACCATACCACCTGCCATGACTGCAGCCATAATTGTCGAACCGCCTGTAGACACTGTTGCAGCTAAGGTACTTGTCCCAAAAACATAGGCTGCTTTGTTAATCGGACCACCCATGTCAATCGCCATCATCCCACCTAGAATGGCACCTAGAAGTACTGCATTTGTCCCGTTTAATCCTGATAGGAAGCTATCCAGTCCTGTATTAATGGCAGACATCGGAATATTAACAAATAGCATCGCAAACCCTGTCAATAAAACACCAAAGACTGGGTAAAATAAAATTGATTTAATGCCATCTAATGATTTTGGTAACTTCTGGAAAATTTTCTTGAGCAATAATACGATACCACCAGCCAAGAAGCCACCAACCAATGCGCCTAAGAAACCTGAAGGAATTGGGGCATGGTTAGGATCTAAACCAACGTTATAAAAATTATAACCATTAGCTGACAGTGCACCAGCCACAAATCCGGCAACTAAACCAGGTTTTTCAGCAATCGAGTAAGCAATATAACCTGCTAGCACGGGCAACATAAAGTTAAAGGCGGCGCCACCGATTTGCTTAAATAATGCAGCTATCGGATGATAGGATCCTAATTGCGCTAAAGCACTTTGCGGGACACCTAAACTTTGATCAATTAAGAAAGCCAATGCAATTGCAATACCACCACCAATAACAAACGGTAACATACTTGATACGCCGCTCATCAAATGACGATAAAATGCTTTACCAATTGATTTTGCTTGATTACCATCAGTACGATAATTTTCGTTTGGCTCTTGACTGTGATAAATCGGCGCTGAATCATCTAACGCTGATTTAATCAACTCTTCTGGTTTGCGAATACCATCAGCTACCGGTCGATTAATGAGTGGCTTACCATCAAAACGCGCCATTTCAACTTTTTTGTCAGCAGCAATAATGACACCTTGAGAACGAGCAATTTCCTCATCGGTCAAGCGATTACCGACACCACCGGCACCATTGGTTTCCACTTTAATTTGAATACCTAATTTTTCAGCTTGCTTTTTCAAGGATTCTTCAGCCATATACGTATGTGCAATACCAGTTGTACATGCTGTTACTGCGACTAAATACGGTGCGTCTGCTGCAACCTGATGCGCTGGCGTAACTGCTTCTTCTTGTGCTGTAAACAACGCCACAATGTCGTTTGGTGTCTGTGCTTGTTTTAATTTGTCGGTGAAACCATCTTGCAAGAGATAACGTGATAAACTCGCCAACGCTTCTAGATGTGTATTATTAGCGTTAGCAGGTACAGCAATCATGAACAACAAATGTACCGGTTGTCCATCCATTGCTTGATAGTCAACACCTTTTGTCGACCTACCAAACACAATTGTTGGTAATTTAACAGCTTCATTTTTGGCGTGTGGCATAGCTATACCGTCACCTAAGCCGGTTGTTGTCTGTGCTTCACGTGCTAAAATGCCAGATAGAAACGTCTGTTTGTCCGTAATGCGACCTGCTTTTGACAAACGATCAATCATTTCATTAAAAACAGCTTCTTTTGTAGTCGCCTGTAAATCTAAAATCATTACTTCGGGGATTAATAATTCACTAATTTTCATCATATGCCTCACTTATCTAATGGCGTAATATTAACCTGTTGGTAAATTTCTAAAATTTTTTGTTTTGTTGCAATATCATCACTAAACGCTGTTGCGGTACCACTTGCTACCGCCATCTTAAAGCTTTCCAACGTATCCCCTGTTGCTAACCATGTACCAATAAATCCCGCAATCATTGAGTCACCAGCACCAGCTGAATTTTTAACCTGACCAGTTACTGGTTTGGCAAAATACTGGTCATCAGCTGTAAAAAATACTGCCCCATCGCCTGCAAGTGACACAATGGCGTACTGTGCACCATCATTAATTAATTGTCTACCCCATTTAATCACATCATCTTGCGTGTCTAAGTGCACCTGGTAAAGTTGTGCTAACTCACTACGATTAGGCTTGACTAGCAAGGGGTGACTAGCCAACGCCGACTTCAACTGTTCACCTGTTGTATCAATCACAAATTGCGCGCCCTGTGCCAAGATTTTTACAAGTAACTGTTGATAAATCTCAGGATCCAAACTACGAGGCACACTACCCGATAAAATAACGACATCTTGCTGTGTTAACAGTTCGAATTTTTCTAGAAAATCATTCACCTCTTGATCTGTAATCGCTGGACCTGTCGCATTAATTTCTGTTTCAATTGCTGCTTTGATTTTCAGATTGATGCGTGTTTGTCCCACAATTGGGGTAAATGCTTGTATCAGATGCGTATCAGATAATTTTTTTTGAAGGTAATGACCTGTAAAGCCACCTAAAAATCCTAATGCTGTGTTATTCATCCCTAAATTTCCCAACAAGCGACTCACATTGATTCCCTTACCACCTGGAAAAATTGTTTCAGATTGTGCCCGATTTGTTACCCCAAGCGTTAAATTATCTAATCGCGTCATGTAGTCCAATGATGGATTTAATGTCACTGTATAAATCATAAGCTGCCCTCCGCCTCTAAAACTGTCATTTCATGCTTTAACCGCGTTCTTTGTTCCGACGTTAATTGTGTCGTTACTAGCACAACTTGACCTAAATCAACCGCTTTTGCAAATGATGCTGTACCAATTTTACTCGCATCAGCTAAAACATAACTGAGTTGTGACCGTGCGACAACAGCTCTTTTAATCGCTGCTTCTTCCAAATCTGGTGTCGTCAATCCAAAATCCACTGATAAGCCATCTGCGCCAACAAAGCTGACATCGAAAACCATACTGTTGATTTGCGCTACAGCTGCTGCGCCGATCACTGCATCGGTTGTTTGCTTGACCTGACCGCCAATAATCATGACAGGAATCATGAGGTCAGACAACTTAGCGGCGTGATGAACTGAGTTGGTAACCACAGTCACCGCGGGCTTCTTATCAGCCAAGTAAGCAATCATTTCTCCTGTCGTTGATCCAGCATCTAGAAAAATGATTTCTCCGCCAACCAGTTGTTGCACAGCTCTTTGCGCAATTTTGCGTTTATCTGCTTGATAGATAGGGACGCGTTCGTTAACTGTGAGGTCAGCTCTGTCTGGTTCGACAAACTCAACGCCACCATGTACACGCCGTACGTTGCCACTAGTCATTAAATTTTCAAGGTCTCGTCTAATGGTTGATAATGATGTTTGCGTGACCGCTTTTAATTCTTGTAACGACATAAACTTTTTTTTTGTATCACACGTAATAAACGTTTCTGTCTTTCTTCTACTATCATGATCATCCTCGTTAAATGTAAGCGCTTTCTTTACAAGGACTATAATAACCTTTTTTAAATTTATTTGCAACTTTTTTCTATCATTTTCGTTCAAAAAAAGTCAAATAAAAAGACAGCCAGAATAAACTCGCTGTCTTTTTATCATTCCCAAGCTGCTTTTTCAAAGCTACTGTCACGACTAAAAAGTTCATATGCCGCCTTTTTTGCAACTTGCTCGGCACTGTCACGCAATTTCCCAGAAGTTTGATACGTTTGACCAACTAATTTTAAATAAGACACAAGGTCTTTTGACCAAACTAGTCTTGGATCATAACCATACTGTAACCATAAACTATCCGTACTTGTATCTTGCCATGCGCTGGCACCATGATAAGGTCGATCGTCGATCAAAATACCGCCTACACCATGAGCCAACCCTTTATCATGCGTTAAGGTCACGCGTTTATAAAACGGACTCGATGCCCCATCTCCAAAATATTGTGCCAACCAAACTAATTTATCCTGCCAGGCACTAGCATTTTTCCACGGCGCAGTGGACAGAATATGCAACTCATAAATACCTGACAACTCTTTAACTGCTTCAACGGCGCCTGCCATTGGTGGTAAATGACGAAAAATACCAGGAATCTGATCCGGCTTCGCTACCGTTTGATTAGTCATATCAATACTGTTTAAAATAGGTAGCGTATCAACTAAGACATTATCCATATCTAAAAATAATTTTGGTTTTGTTAACATTTTTTTCTCCATTATGTCCAAAGTCAAAGAAAGCGCTTCCACGTTTGGATAACTTCATTATAACGGATATGTGGCTGATTTACAAAATTACATAGTTCTGTTGAAACATATCAACATATTTCCGCTACCTTTATCATCTAGAGAGCATTTTTTATATGATCAAAAACTGATTGTGTCCCTACACCTGTTAATAATGGTACACCATTGATAACTTTTTCTTTAATATCATTTGGAACAATTGTCGTTGAAACAACAATATCATAATCACCATTACGAATGGCCCCTACTTCGTCAGAAATTTTAGATTGTAAGAATTTGACATTGTCAAGTAACCCTTCTTTTTCAAGATAAGCTTTTATTTTTCCCGTCGCAATTGTTGACGTTGCAATACCTGTTCCACATACAACCATTAAAGACTTTTTCATTTCAATTCTCCTTTATACACGCTTTGCGTGAAATTTATTTAGCCAAATCATCAATCCAAGAACAATCATACCAACAATAGCAATGCCGCCCCATGACAGCATTTTTCCTAATCCGACAATCAACAATGTTGTCCAGGTACCACCATCTGACAAAACTGATATTGATGAAGCGCCATTCATCGAAAAATGGGCAGATTTAGCAGCAATTGTCAACAAGGGTGCTATCCAAGACGCAATCCATAAGGATACGGCAATATCCACAATGCCACCGATAACGATACGGAACACATTGCCACCGAATACAGCGGCCATCACAGCTAACATAAATGGAATGGTTGCTAAATCACCAAATGGTAATACCTTATTCCCCGGTAAAATAACTGCCACTAGCAATGAAACCGGCACTAAAATCAAGGAAGCGGATAATACTGCTTCTTGCCCAACAGCAAGTGCAGAATCCATGCCAACATACAAGTTACGACCAGGAAATTTCTTTTGTACCAATTCATTTGCTGCCTCAGAAATTGGCGATAACCCTTCCATCAACAATGACACCATGCGTGGCATAAGAATTAACACAGCCGATGTTGTAATACCTAAATTCAATATTTTAGTCACATCGTATTGTGCTAAACCACCAATTGCTAAACCAATGATTAATCCCATGACAGCAGAGTCACCGAACACACCCAGACGCTTCTGAATTGTCTCTGGTGTCCAACTAATATTTTTTATACCTGGAATACGATCCAGTAACCAATTAATTGGCAAAACCAATACAAAGCCTGGCGCTGAAGCTCCTTGCTGGAAAGAAATCCCCTCTAACCCATAATGCTTTTGAATCGTTGGTGCTGCCAAGTCTGCCAAAAAATAAATCCACATTGCATGAACAGCCATTGTGGCCAGACCTAAACCAAAATCATCCGTTGCTGCAAAAATCAATGACCCAGTAAAAGCAATGTGCCAGTAATTCCAAAGATCAACATTTAATGTTCTAGTTAACCCTACAATCAACAAGATAACATTTAATAGAACACCAATCGGAATAGCCAAGCTTCCTAAAGTAGTGCCATAAGAAATAGCTGACGCAGCAGGCCAACCTACATCAATAGCATTCAATGATAATCCAAAATTACGTACCATTGCTTGTGCAGCAGGTCCTAAATTATCTGTTAATAAACCAATAACTAAATTCAATCCTGTAAATCCAATACCAACCATTAGAGCCGCTTTGAATGCCTTGCTAACCTTAATTCTTAAAAATAAACCAAATATAAATAATAACATTGGCAAAAATACTGTAGGCCCTGCATTTAACAACCATTTAATAATACCCATTATCATTTGCTCCTCTCTTATGCTATTCCTGCTGAATTCAATGTCGCAATTACCATTTGCGGATCACTTTCTTGTAATAACATTGATACCATTTTTTTGTTTTGAAAAATAGATATCAGCTTTTGCAACATCTCCAATTGTTCGTGTGGTTTTGATAGCGCAAGCATAAAAATTATTTTTACTTGAATTGCTTGTCCATCCCCCATCTGTAAAAATTCAACCGTATTTTGAAGTCTAAGCAAGCCTACTTGGTCACGATTAACATGTTCAGCATCTGTGTGTGGAATCGCAAAGCCAATACTATCAGTTGATAAACCCGTTGGAAAATTTTTTTCGCGTTTTAAAATTGCCATTGGATAAGTTGCTTTTACTGCACCACTTGTTACCAATTCGTTTGCCAAAATGGTCAAAGCCTCTTCTTTAGTTTTTGCTTTAGAATCTAGTATGATAATTTTATCTTCTAACATTTTTCAACGCTCCCTTTACTATTTGGTCCAAATTTTGTTGGCTTTGTATATTTCTCATTTTTTGTAAACCGCTATCATTTAATACTTGACTAAGAATTCGTTTAACGTTTTCAGACGGTATGTTTTTATCGACTACCATTACTAATTCATAATGTGTTTCAAATTTTATCCACATAATCCCCTGGTTCGAAATGTTTTCAATTTCAACATGGGGTAACTTAATATCATATGCAATAGATAAACTACCAAGTTTGTCTCTTTCTACTAATGCTTGTTGTACAGCATGAATATCTAATTTAAATTTTTCTGAAATAACTGCTGCCAAGTTAATGTTCTTTTCTACTTCAACAAATACATATTTATCCATAAATTAATTCCTCAATACGTCGTTTATCCCCTTCATTAAACAAAGCGCTCACTTGAATAACCGGTGAAATGGGTTGATAGGTAATATTCACCGTAGAGATGACTAAATCGATATTTTGGTAGTTATTCATGTTCATTTGATAAGCCTTAGACGATACAATATCTATAATCTCAAAATTAGGAAATGCGTGACGCACCTTAGTTTGTAATAACTGAGCTGTTCCTACACCTGTTGAACACATCAACAAAACGCGCTTATGGTCAGTCACTTCTTCCAAAGCACGTACAACATAAAGTGTCAAAAACCCAATTTCATCATCTGAAATAGTGTATTGTGACCTATCTAATACTAGCCGGATTTGACCAAAAACCTCTCGATAGCTAAACTTAATATCACTTAATAGCGGATTAACAACGGCTATGCCAGATTCAATACGGTGAATCATTGGTCTGACATGTCCTAGCAACCCTTTTTTTAGTGTTTCAAAATTAACATATCGGTCAGTCAATGATAGATTTCGAATCAAAAAATCAACTAATTGATATGCTTCATCATTATTACTATCATCTAACTGTTTGTCATATCGTAACCCTACAAGATAAATTAGTAGATTGTTAATCTCTTGATCTGGAATCTCTTCATGTGAAAATTGACTGATATTCAAAATGATTTGACGTGCCACTTTGGTCAGCATAGTATCATAATGTTGTTGAACAACGTGCGATTCAGTTATTTCATATCTATGCTGACGAACTCTTTCTAATAAAATATATAGATGTGAAAAAATATTAATCGTATATGGCTCTAATATTTGAACATTCAATTTTTGTTCAATTAGCATCATTTGACTACTAATAAAGGTTTGATTTTCAACAGAAATATTTGGAAAAATTTCACTAATATTATCTAGCACGTTTTTAGTTCGCGTATTTTCAAGAAAAAAATAATTTAGTGCCTTGCGGACTTGTACCTCAGTTGCAATAACCGTTACTTCGCCATCTGACCTATTTAGTTGAATGTTGAATTTTTTAAGTTTCTCACCTATTCTGGTCAAGTCTCTTGTCAATGTTGAATCAGATATATAAAATTTATCAATAAATTTTAAACGATTCATATGGTTTGGAAAATGAGTCAATAAACTAACGGACATATCAATTTGCCGCTGTACATCCGCCTTTGTATCTGTAACTAACTTTAAATCTTCTATTAATTTATACCCACGTCCTCTCTGTGATTCAATAATAATTTCGGAAGAATTCAATTTATTGATTGTACGGTAAACTGTTTTAGTTGATACTTTGAATGTTAATGCTATTTTTTTAGCATCAACAAAGCCTACTTGTTGGCCTAAAAACATCAGTATCTGATTCTCAATCGTACGCAATTTATTCACCGCCCTTTCTACATTTTTATTATACGATTTTTTGAAAGCGGTTACTTTTATACATCGTCCATTGTAATGGACAACTAAACATATCAAAAAAAGGGAACCAAACATCATCACATGATGTTTGGTTCCCTTTTATAACAAAATTAACTTTTATACCAAAGCTAACAAATCAGCCTTCTTAGCTGAAGAAGCGTATTCTGTACCTTGGGCATCCAAATAAGCTTTAATTTCAGCAACTGTATTCTTTTCTGTTGGCTTTGCTACTGCAGTTGTTGTCTTGGCAGAAGCTGGCTTCTTACCTGACTTTGTTTCTGCATACTTTGCTAAAATACCAGCATGGCTCAACAAGTTACGAACAGTGTCTGATGGTTGTGCACCATTGCTCAACCATGACAAAATCTTAGCTTCATCCAACTTGATTTCTTCTGGTTGTGAAATTGGGTTGTATGTTCCAACTGTTTCGATGAAACGGCCATCACGAGGTGAACGTGAATCAGCAATAACAACACGGTAGAACGGACGCTTTTTTGCACCCATACGCTTCAAACGGATCTTAACTGACATATTAATGTCCTCCAAATTTCTTTTGTGATTTTCACACTTTAATTTACTTAATAAGTATCTCACTAATCAGTGTACATGTCAAGTACTTTCACTTGACATGTTTTAATATTTCGTCTAACTGATCAATGCTAGACGCCTTAAGATATCGCAATGTGACCCGCTGATATGAATCACCATCACGCACAATAATATGAATATGTTGCGTTTTTTGACGTGCCATAAACCAAGTTTGAGAAATTGAATACCCTTGAATTTTTTCGTAGGGTATAAAGTAAGTTCGTTTTGTATAATTAATCGTCCTTTGTATCATTAAATAATCATCAGTCAAGCTCAGCCCTTGATCTGACATGGCTATATAAGCGCCACCCAAGGTGTACATTAGTAAAATAACAGTTGCAAACAGCAACCACCAAAAACTAAACGTGACTTGTAGAGACATTAAAATCAATTCAAAAGCTACCAATAATAGTAACATGACCATTAAGTCTAACAAAAAGATAAAGCGCAACCTTAAAAATAACGCATGTGAGGCCATCGGTGCTTTGTCTGGTTGCTGAAAGTTGTATTTTGGTAAAAATCTGTGTAATATTTTCGAGCGCTGACGTTCAGTAACGACTGGTATAAGCGTTGTCTGTTTTGTCTGTTCTTCATCCTCTTTCATCGATGAGGCTAATAAAACCTTAACTGATACAAGATGAACTAATCGGCGCAGTAACGTCTGTTCATAATAAACAGCCTGAATACGTGACGTACGTAAATTAACTGCTCTGATGGTCAAAAACCCTCGTTTAATGGCTAGATGCGAACCAACACGTGATATCGTGAATTTAAAATAGTGTCCATATAAACGTAAAAACGACAATATGATAGCAATCATTAGCACGATAAACACTAACAACGCATAAACAGTCATCGTTTGATGATTAAACAAACCATAAAAACGATTTTGAATATTTTGCGGCATCAAATCGTTCATCATTGTTAATCCAGCATAAATAATACCCATCGTCCCCAAACTGCCTAACGATGTTAATGCATACAAAATCAAATCACGGTTATTAATTTGGTAAGTCGCACTAACCTCTGGTTGAACTGCTGCCATTTCAACATCTGATTGTTTTGTCTGTGCTTCCTGACGTCGTGTTTCAATATACTCAATTTGTGACAATGATAAGGCGTTAAATATCAACTTATCATCATTTTTACCGGATGTCTCCACATTGACTTTAAAGACGTTAAAAGGTCGGAAATAAATCGGTTGTGTCCGTGTAATTGTCTGAACTCTTTCAAATGGCATATGCACATGTTTTTTTACAAAAATACCTTGTGACGTTGTTAGTTCATAAGCAGACATATCGTACGTAAAAAAAAACCAATTTAAAAAGCCAAACAACAATGCTAGTAACAAACCAGCACCAAGGATCATGATCCTTGTCGACCATGTGTGTTGACCACCAAAGAAAATAAAAATGATTGGCCAACCAATCATTTTTATACTTGATATGGCATCAGACAAAATAGCAATCCTAGATTGACGCTGACCTTTAATCATCTGTATCAACCTCACGCGCTTGGCGGGCCGCAGCAATCAATTGGTCACGTAGATACTGCGCAACATCTTCGTTAATACCTTCAATTTTAAAGGCATGCGCCGCGGTGACAATAGCTAAATTTTGCAGATGGAAAAATCCAAAGATTGGCCCTTGCCTTGTATCCACGTTTTGAATACGATTCAACGGAATCGTTTCTGAACGGCGCCAAATAAACCCTTTATAAATTGAGACAGCCGATCCATTGACCACATATTTATAAAATCGATAATGATATGGGATAAGAACAGCATCACCAATAATCGCCAACATCACAATGCCAAATAAGCCATTGATTCCTATTGCTACTAGGCCAGACCAATCTAATTTAAAAACAAGATTGACAATCAGTCCAATAACAAAAACAATCAATAAGGCGCTGATATCAACAACTAGCCAAGCCGCTTTCACACGTTTTGGTAAACTCTGTGCATTTTCTGGGATCATGATTTAATTCTCATCTGGTTGTTGCCGCATGGCATTAATTTCTTCACTTAAAACAATCAAATTGTCCAAAGCGCGTCGTGCTAGTCGTGAATCATGTGCACGATTCGCATCATTTGTAATACCACCCAATGTATGTGGCGTATTAATATCATTAATAATGGCAATCAACTGCTCATGCCAAGCCGACCACTGTTCTTTTTCAGTCATAATTTTCCTCCAAACAATTATATTTATTTTATCATGAGACCAATTTAATTTCATGAAAAGAATCAGTGTTTTTAATAAACAATGTTTTTGCTACTTTATGACGACATTTCCAACAGCTTGCAAGTATGATTCATATCAAAATGGCAGCAATAATATGATATTAATAGCAATTTTCTCTAATAGGCTGGTAATTTTTTTCCATTTTGAGTAAAATGGATAATAGAGAAAACGAAAGGAATAAACATACATTTTCATGAAACTTGTATGTTAACACATAAAATTATGCTCTCAGAATTCAAAACATTTATCATGCGCGGTAACGTACTTGATTTAGCCGTCGGTGTTATTATTGGTGGTGCTTTTACAGGATTAGTTAAATCATTAACCAACAACTTAATCGGTCCAATCTTGACATTCTTCACTGGTGGTACATCTGATTTAGCCAATTTAGAATTAGTCATCACAAAACAATTAACATTTAAGTATGGTGCCTTTTTAAACGATCTGATTAACTTCTTAATTACAGCCTTTGTGGTCTTTATTTTAATCAAAGTAGTCAACCGCCTCTTCCGTACAAATAAGTCAGAAGAAGTGGCAGTTAACCCTGAATTAGAAATTCTTTCTGATATTCGTGATCTATTAGAAACTCAGAAAAAAGCTTAATGTTCGCTTTTTGCAATCAATCCGTCCAATAACTGACCTTGTTATTTGGACGGATTTTTTGTATAGTTAATGAGTTATTAAATTATTGGAGGTCGTCATGGTGATTATCACGGCAGGTATGATTGGTGTTGGCAAAACAACGTTAACTGGATTGATTGCAGAACATTTTGGCACAAAAGCATTTTACGAACCGGTGGGTGATAATCCTGTGCTCCCACTTTATTATTCTGATCCGAAACAATATGGCTTTCTTTTGCAAATATACTTTCTTAATCGACGCTTTGATATGATTAAGAAAGCGTTAGCAGACGACAACAATGTCTTAGATCGTTCAATATATGAAGATGCACTATTTACATCTGAAAATCATAAAGACGGCAACATTACTGATGCTGAGATGTCAGTCTACACACAATTACTCGACAATATGATGTCTGAGCTACAAAAATTGCCAAAAAAGGCGCCTGATTTGCTCGTCTATGCTGAAACGGATTTTGAAACGATTCTATATCGCATCAAGAAACGCGGCCGTGACTATGAACAATTCGATGATAACGACGAATTACGCCAATATTATTTCAGAATTTGGTCGGCTTATCGTGATTGGTTTGATGCCTACGATGCTTCACCAAAATTAAAAATCGACTTACAAACATACGACTTAGAAAAAGAAGAAAATCAAGATATTATCCTGCAACAAATTGAAGATGAATTAAAATTGATCCGGTAAACTAAAAAAATTCACGATATAATTATCGTGAATTTTTTTAGTTTACCAATAACTTTAGTGCTGAACGAATATAACCGTCTGTCGTATCTTGTTGACTGGCTAACGTTTTCTCCAGCTTAGCCACTTCTTTTGCACTATAGCCCAACGACTCTAGCGCTTCCAACGCATCTGACAATGCTTGATTAGTATTTTGTTCCCTTGTTGGTCCCTGGACACCAGCTGATATTGCCAAATCATCCAACTTACCCTTTAGGTCTAAAACAATTTGTTGCGCTGTTTTTTTACCAACACCCGGGAATTGCGTCAAATAACTTGCATCATCATTGGCTACCGCATTGACTAAACCTGTTGCATCATCACTAGCAAGAATTGCTAGCGCGCTTTTGGGTCCAATCCCCGAGACATTAAGTAATTTATTAAATAATATTTTTTCATTTTCATCAATAAAGCCGTACATGGCAATATCATTTTCACGTACAATTTGCTCAACATATACATGAGATTCAACATTTTGTTCAAAACGATAAGGATTAGCTGCAAATAGTTTATACCCCACACCACTGCGATCGCAGATAACTAAGTAAGCTGGATAAATATTCGTAATTAAGCCATTAATATATTCATACACTTGTTTGTCCCCCTTGAATTCAATGTTTTCAGTTTATCATAAAAACGTTGAATTGACACGCCATTACTTACTGTTAACGTTTAATAAACATCGCATCTCCAAAGCTAAAGAAACGATATTTGTCATCAACAGCGTGCTGATAAGCATTTAAAATATTATCGCGCCCTGTAAAAGCCGCAACTAACATCACCAAAGTTGATTTAGGAAGATGAAAATTTGTGATAAAAGCATCAACAGTTGTCCAGTGGTAGCCTGGTTTGATAAAAATATCCGTCCAACCAGAATCAGCCTGCAAGTGCCCGTTGAACTTAGACCCAATTGTTTCCAAGGTACGTATAGAAGTCGTACCAGTGGCAATAATACGTCCACCATTAGCATGAACTTGATTCAAAGCATCAGCGGCCTCTTGACTCAACTGGTAGAACTCAGAATGCATTTTATGATCTTCAATATTTTCTTCTTCAACCGGTCTAAACGTTCCCAAGCCAACGTGCAACGTCAATTCAACTGTTTGAACGCCCTTTGCACGAACCTTATCTAGCAGCTCTGGTGTCCAATGTAATCCAGCCGTTGGCGCAGCCGCAGAACCATCAACCTTTGAATAAACAGTTTGATAACGTTCTTGATCTGCTAGTTTTTCTTTAATATAAGGTGGCAGTGGCATTTCACCTAATTTGTCTAATAATTCCATGAAAATGCCATCATAATGAAATTCAATATAGCGACCGCCATGTTCTAGTTCACCAACAACCGTTGCTGTCATGATTGGGTGGTTCATGTCATCACCAAAAACAATTGTTGAACCAATGGGTGATTTTTTTGCTGGTTTAACCAAAGTTTCCCAGACATCACCATGATCTTGGCGTAGCAACAATACTTCAGCATGTCCACCTGTTTCAGGTCGTGCACCATGTAAACGTGCAGGTAGTACACGAGAATTGTTCATCACAATCGCATCCCCTGGATTAACATATGATAAAATGTCATAAAAATGTTTATCCTCATAATCACCACTATCGGCATCTAATACCAATAAGCGTGATGAATCACGTTGTTTTAGTGGCGTCTGTGCAATCAATTCTTCTGGTAAATTATAATCAAAATCTGTTAGTTGGTAGCGTGTTTCTTCAGTCATTTTTTTTACCTTTATCACCGGTCAACCCAGTTGTCTTCTCAAATTCAAACCCGGTCAGGGTTACTTGTTCTTTTTCTGCCTGAGATAATATTTTGTTTTCATTTGGAATGTTAAATTTATCCAAAACATGAGTAAACGTCAAATCATTAGTATTCAGATAATCAACCAACAAAGCTAGTTGATGACGTTGTGTTGCTGTCGGCTTGTTAAGAGTAATGGTTTCATCAAATGCGCGCTCAATGAAACGGTCGTACCGTTTATTATCTGATTCAACCTGATATAACGTGGTAATCTCAGCAAGTCGTTCCGTCAGTAGCGGCGTGAGCTCATCAAAACTGATAGGTACACCAAACGGGCGCGTTTGCATATACGCGGAATCAAGCGATAAGTTAACCATTCCTGGATGCCGGTACTCCGCTTCATGAATATGTCCATGAAGCGATAAGATAGGATATGGCAAATCAATTGCATAATGGCTCAACCAAACATGTATGCCATTGATTTTTAATGCTTTAGCTGTCTCAACAACCGCCACAATATTTGTTTCAGGTGTTTTCAACGCAGCCTTGAGTTGATCCGAATGATCATGGTTGCCCTTGAAAAACACTTTTTGTCCGTTTAAACGTGTCAGCTGTGCAACAAAATCTTGTTTCTTTCGAAACATGCCCAAGTCACCCAAAAAATACACCGTATCCGTATTGTGTACCGTGTTATTCCAAACTTTTTCAAGATAGGTGTCCATATTTTCAATTGTGGGATCAATGCCAAGTTTTTTGAGAGAATCCGCACGAGATTGATCAAAATATAGAATTTTTTCATGATTAAAATGCGTATCTGAAATAATATATTGCATTATAATTCCTTTTGATAAGGTACTTTAAGGTGCTGATACGCCACTTCAGTTACAACACGCCCACGAGGTGTTCGTTGTAAAAAGCCAATCTGTAACAAATAAGGCTCAACCATCGATTCCAAAGTCTCAGCCTCCTCACCAATATTTGCTGCAATAGTGTTTAATCCCACAGGACCACCATTATAATAGTCGATCATGGTTCCTAAAAATTTATGATCTGTTTCATCTAATCCGCGGTTATCAACGCGCAATTTATTTAACGCAATGTCCACAATGCCTTTGTCGATTGCATCTTTCCCTTGTACTTGTGCAAAATCACGTACACGCTTTAATAGGCGATTTGCAATACGCGGTGTGCCACGTGACCTTAAAGCAACTTCATAGGCGCCTTGTGGCTTAATCGGTGCATGAAAAATATCTGCAGACCGCACAACAATTTCTTGTAGTTCTTCTGGTGTATAGTAAGCCATCGAGTTAATGATACCAAAACGATCCCGTAGCGGCTTTGAAAGCATACCTGGCCGTGTCGTCGCACCTATTAACGTGAACGGTGGTAATGGAAAGTGAACTGCTCGAGCCGTAGGTCCCTGACCAACCATAATGTCTACAAAGTAATCTTCCATAGCAGAATACATGATTTCTTCGATATTTGTTGGTAAACGATGAATCTCATCAATAAATAAAATGTCACCTGGCTCTAGTTCATTCAGTAGTGCCACCAAGTCGCCTGGTTTTTCAATGGCTGGTCCAGAAGTTGTTTTGATATGCACAGCCATTTCATTAGCAATAATCATCGCTAATGTTGTTTTACCAAGACCTGGTGGGCCAAAAAGCAAGACATGATCCAACGCTTCTTCACGCTGCTTAGCCGCAGAAATGTAGACATCCAGTTCTTCTTTCAAAGCTGATTGCCCGATATACTCACGCAAAAATTGCGGACGAAGTGATAATTCGTCACGCTGCTCTAACGCATTTGCTTCAGAATCATGTACAAGCTGATCCGTTGGTGTTGTGTCATCATACCATTGATTAAATTGTGGTTCCTGTTGGTCTACCATAAATATCATTTTACCACGTTTAGAACGTTTTCATATCATTTGTCAGTGTGTGATCCCTTATCGTGATTACTTTCGTCTATCACCTGTCATACATGAACGATTACCGTTCAACTGACACTGTCAAATTTTCCAGCAATTGCTGTGCGCGATTGTAAAAATGTACCACATATTGTTTTTCTTCGACGGCTAAAATCGCATATGTGCCACCAATCATTGCACGAGGACCCTTTGGCAAACTGATTGACCCAGGATTAATAAATAACTTATGATGATAACTCACGGCACCCTCAAGGTGTGTATGTCCAAATAAAACAACCTGTGCACCACGACTCTGCGCAGCTTGGTCCATTAACGACAAATTAGCCCAAGTACCCGGAACAGTTGCCTGATACAAATGGCCGTGTGTCTGGAAAAAAGTCGTGCCCGCAACTGTTTCTGTATGTGTTTCAGCGAAATCAGGATCATAATCCATGTTACCTAGCACTGTGTAGACATCAGAAAAGACATCGTCTTGCGCTGATAATTCTGAATCGCCATTATAAAAAATGCCATCAACTTTTGAGCGCCAATGATTAATAATTTGTACTAGAATATCACGATCACCATGCGTATCTGAAATAATTAAAAATTTTGTCATTTGTACATCAACAAGTCGCAACTTTTCATTGGACTCATTCTCCTTTCAACCATTGCGGTAACCGGCGGCCTAATTCTTGTAACGCAAGACCACGATGACTGACCTGATTTTTTTCATCTGCTGTCAACTCAGCAAAGGTTTTTGAAAATTGTGGTACGAAGAAAATTGGATCATAACCAAATCCATTGGATCCCTGTCGTTGTGATGCAATGGTACCATCAATCACACCGCTCACAACTAATTTGTGTTTATTTGGTCCAATCAACACAATAACGCTACTGAATTGTGCCGAACGGTCTGTTACATGCGCCATTTTAGTTAATACTTTATCAATATTGGCCTCATCATCATGGTCACCTGCATAACGTGCAGAATAGACCCCCGGCTCCCCGTTTAGTGCATTTATTGATAAGCCAGAATCATCAGCTAAAATATAATCATATGGTGCAATTTGTGCAATTGTTGTCACCTTTTTTGTCGCATTTTCTTCAAATGTTGTACCATCCTCAATCATTTCGGGGACATCACTTCCTAAATCACGCAAAGGTATGACCGATAAATCAACATTGCTTGTTTTTAAAATTGCTTCTAACTCTGTTATTTTGTGGGCATTATTACTTGCCAAAATTAGTCGTGGCATCATTTTACTCCTCCAGATGTTGTTGGGTACCTGCATCAACAATTTTTAATTGACGAACATCCAACGTTTTTTCTCGTTCCAACCAATCCGTTGCAATGGCTTTAAACAACACTGGATCACCAGTTGTATAATAGACATCATCATTATGGTCATGTTTGCTAACTGTCGATAAATGAGATTGCGCCAGACAATCTTGAATGACTTGCACTGTTTCTTGCCCAGAATCAATTAGCGTCACATTCTCACCAATTGCCGATTTAATAAAAGGTGTCAACAATGGAAAATGCGTACATCCCAAAATTAACGTATCGATTTTGGCTGCTTTTAAGGTAGCTAAATGACTATTGACAAGTTTTCGTGCTTCATCACTATGGTATTTGTTTAATTCAACAGTTTGAACAAATTCAGGTTCTGCTTGTGAGACAACAGTTATTTGGCTGTTATAATGGTGTAATTGTACATCATATGCTTCAGATGTTACTGTGCCCTGTGTCGCAATAACGCCGATTTTTTTATTTTTTGTCGCTAATTGTGCCGCTTTCGCACCTGGTTGAATCACACCAATAACTGGAATCGATAACTGATCTTGAAGTACTGATAAGGCCCGGGCAGTTGCCGTGTTACAGGCAATAACCAGTAATTTTATATGCTTCTCATTCACCAAAAAATTAGCCATTTGGAGTGTGTAAGCAATCACCTCATCAGTCGTTCGTGGGCCATATGGCATACGTGCTGTATCGCCAATAAAGATAAATTGTTCGTTAGGTAGTTGCTTCTGTGCAGCCTTAATTACGGTTAATCCGCCAACACCAGAATCAACCATCCCGATTGGATTATTTTTATTCATATCTATAATTATGACTGGAAAAATTAAGAATGCAAGTTTTACAGGCTAAAAATTTGGTATAATAAAAGTCTGAAAGGTTTATATAAACTTATGAATATCAATGATTATGATAAAATTTTACAAACAAATTTTCAAGTTAACAGTTTCGCCCTATCACTTCTACGTGATGGTCTCTTAAAAAACCTATTACAAGAAGATTATCCGCACATTCTTTACTGGGCAGGAAAAGAAATTGCGCGACAATTTCCAACTGATACACTAAGTTCAGTGACTGATTTTTTCGATCATGCTGGTTTTGGTCACTTGGAAATTGCCTCACAAGACAGTAAAAATCAACGTTGGTACCTCACTGGTGACTTAGTACAACAACGTTTGTCTCTTGATAGAACTGCTGATTTCAGTTTAGAGGCTGGCTTTTTAGCACAACAACTTGAGGTACAAACTGGTGCAATTGCTGAAGCCACTTTTAATTTAATGAAAAAAAATGTTGGGGTAAGTTTTGACGTTGTCACTGATTTAAATGAAACTGTTGATGTTTCTGATCTCAAACAACGTGTTGCTGCACGTGAAACCTTTCTAAAACAAACTCACGAAACAGTTGAGCATGCTAAAATTGTTGACGTGCGTGATGATGACGCGATTTCTCGTGAACAATCTATCACGGATTCACTCTTAGCCTTTAATTTTGACGACATTAGCCTACCGCCAGAAGAACAAACTAGTTTAAGTGCTATGTCTGGTGATGACGCAATTGATCCGTTCAATTTCCCCACAACATCAAATAAAGATGAACAATAGCCCCCTTTCATCAAAAAAACACCGATTATCGTGAACTTCAATCGACGATAATCGGTGTTTTTTATTTGAATTGTGCTAAATTATCAGTTGTTGGCATTAAATTCTGCCAATCTTCTGACAAGTAGTTATTATTAATATGATAGTTTGTTGGCTGATAACCCTGAGTTAAAAACGGCTTAATATGTTGATCTGCTGCAACCCAACCATTCCAACCAAGATGAATCGTATCTTGCATGAAGTAATTTTGATTACCTTGATGTGACAAATCAGCAATATGATTAAAACCTTGCGAGGTTAACTGCTTTTTAACTTTGTCAACACTTTGGTAATACATTTCTTTTTTTAGACCTGTGTAGTTTGCCCAACGCTGATTAACAGGTTGGATAATAAACAGAACATCCGTATGTTGTTTTGCAAATTTCTGCTAAAACAGCTTGAAAATCTGCGTACTCATCTGATTGACGATAATCGAAATCTCTCTGAGATCCTGCCAACTGCTTTAAACGTAGCTTGACACGGTAACTGTAAAACGAATTTTTAATTTGGAATCGATTATTGGATGTTTGCTTTTTACCAACGCTTGTTGCCTGTCGTGTTAATTCATTATTATCATCTTGCTCTGGCAATTTTTTCAAAGCTGGTTCAACACGTTTTGACCAATTTGAACTTTTTGAAAAGCTTGAAAATAACTGATCTTCACGTAACAACATGCGATGACGAACAGCCAACACTTTTCGATCAGTTTTTGATAATGGTTTATTATGACTAATTTTAGTAATCATTTTTGCATAAAGTTCATTATCTTTTATCTGACTTTGTTGCAATAATCGACGTGCCATAAAGCGATCTGTCGGTGTAATTTTTTTAATATGTCGTAGCCAATCCGCCGTCTGCAAAGGTGAATAGAACTCTGGAAATGATAATTTTGAATCTTTCTTGGTAAACCATTGCTGTGAAACTATGAATACAGCTTGCTTTTTGTGCAGTGCTGGTGTCATTTCTTGCATACTAAGGTAATGCGTTAATGATTCTGTACCTGCTTGACCAAGTAAAAATGGTTGATAATTCCGATGATATTTTTCAGCCAATATGGCAGGATGCATACTATCTAAACGTAATAACTCGCTAGAACCAAAAAACGGCACATAGCGCTTAGAGTGATCATTGAACGCTGCTGTTTTAACAGCCTCCCCTTTGAAAACATTTTTTGAAAAAGATACAGACGCTTCACGCACATCTTTCTTTGTGATGTGATTTAAAGAAAACGGTGCTAAAAATAATGCACCAACCAGGATAAAAGCGACCAATACTGGTCCAAAAATCCACCATAACCCCCGTTTTTTCATGGTGCTTACCCGATCAAAGATTCAACTTTGGCAACCACTTTATTCGGTGTATTCCACTCTTCACGATTAAATTCTGACACAGGTGCTTGAATATCAAATTTAGTTTCAAGATCAAGCAACAACTCAACTGTTGCCATAGAATCTAGCAAGCCGCTTTCAAAAAAATCATCATCCATTTGATCTGAAATATCTTCACCAATGATTGTATTTAAAATATCTACTACTTCTTCTTTAACTGCCATGTTTATTTCCTCTTTCTTTTATAAGTTGTTACTTAAACCATAGTGTATCCAAAAATCCGCTGAACAACAAGAAACTGACCATAACAACGTTAAATGTTATAAAGATTGCAAGTGCTTCTGTAAACTTGTTATGTGGGACATGATGTTTCTTTTTATAACGCAGCCAGGCATCATTAATCGCCATACCAACACCATGGAATAAGCCATAAGCAATATAATACCAATGTAATCCATGCCAGAATCCCATGATGAGCATGTTTGCAATATAAGCAACATTCGATGTTGTCACGCGATTTTTAATCCACTTCTTTTTCATGATTAAAAATACTAATCTCATAAAAATATAGTCTCGGAACCAAAATGATAATGAGATATGCCAACGATTCCAAAAGTCTTTCAGGTTTTTGGATAAGAATGGTTTGTTAAAGTTCATTGGTAACTCAACGCCCATCACATAACTTGTTGCAACAGCAAATAATGAATAACCAGCAAAATCAAAAAACAAATTAAAGCCATATGTATACATGACTGGTACAAGCCACCAAGTCCAACCATGATGAACGCTGGCTGATAAAGTAGCTAAACTCTCCACCTGGGGTAGCAGCACTGTTCCCAAGATATACGATATAACGAACTTGTACAAGAACCCAAGAAAAAAATACCATACTGCTTTTTCTAGCATCCCAGTATATTTTTGACGATCTGGCACTGTTGTTATATCTTTAACAAAACGCCGATAACGATCAATTGGTCCTGATGATATTGTAGGCATGAAAAGCATAAAACGCAAGAATAACCAAGGGTTAAATTCTTTAATTGATCCATCCCGTGTTTCCAGTATCATTGCCACTGAACGGAATGTCAAGTAAGAGATACCCAGAAATCCTAGTAACGAGGTCACATGCGTCCAATTTGCGACCGGTGCTACTTTAACTAATATCAGCGGTAAAATTGATAAAAAAGTTGCAATGTAAAAAACAACTGTACCATTTGCCTTTTTTCGGTAAAGCGTGTAAGCCCAGACAAGCAACCATTGCCAAATCATATAACCAACAAGTGCAAATCCCTCATGATATTTTTCACCATCAAACATCAGAAAGATAAAAACTAATGACACAACAACTTCATACCAATTTAATCGCTTACCAAAGTATAATCCAATAGCAATTGGTAATAAGGCTAGTAGCAAAATCACAAAATACTTTGGATCCGCGTAAGGCTGTAAATTAAGCATGACCATTTACCTCTGAAATCAATCCTTTAAGATCAATCTTACCATTAGCGGTCAGTGGCAACGCATCTCTGTACATAAACCTACTTGGTATCATATAAGGCATCATAATGTTTTGAAGATCAGCTTTAATTGCATTTGTTAATAAAATCGGCTTCTCAAAGTGATTACTTTTAGCTACTAGAATGGCTATCAGTTGCTTTACCTTACCATCAGCATCATACCTTGGTACAGCAACTGCTTGGTCAACCCATTGGCTTTGTTGCAATTGTTGGGCAACCTCTTCTAGTTCAATACGGAATCCGTGTAATTTGATTTGGAAATCGCTGCGTCCTTTATAGTGCAATAAACCACCAGCATCACGTAAAGCTAAATCGCCTGTTTTATAAGCATTTTGCCCGTTAACTATTGTAAAAGCTGCTGCTGTTTTCTCAGGATTGTTTAAATAACCTTTGGATACAGACGGACCAGCAATCACAATTTCACCCGCTTGACCATCAGCTACGACAATACCATCAGCATCTTGTATAATGATTTCAGTATCCGATTTCACAAAGCCAATAGGCATTTTGTCGTTATTTGCAATAGTTTCTTTCGTAATAGGCAACCCAGTCACTGCAACAGTCGCCTCTGTTGGACCATAAGTATTATAGATTTTTGCTTCTGGAAAACGATCAATCAGTTTTTGCGCTGTTGTTGTCGTCAAAACTTCGCCACAAAAGAAAAAAGCATTCAAAGCAGGAAGATTTTCTTGCGTAAATTCTGGATCAAGTAGCGCCACATCGGCAAAAGATGGTGTCGATACCCACTTATTCAAGTGGAGGCCAGGTAATGTTTTAAATAAGGTTTTAAAATCATCAGCAGCCGCTTTTGGTAATGCTTTTAATGTCCCTTGTGATAATAGCGTTGGTACCCAATCCATCACTGACAAGTCAAACGAATAAGGTGGTTGTGACAAAACATTGTTGCCTAATCCCCAGCCAAAGTCTTCGCCCAACATCCAATTAGCAAAACTCAAGAGATTATTATGCGAAATTTGCACACCTTTTGGTTTACCTGTTGTTCCAGATGTAAAGATAATATAGAAATTATCATCCCCACGAACTGGTTTTGTCATATCAAAATCAGATGGTGTGTTAAAAATGCCATCAAGTTGTGTCCGGTCAATGACTGGCACTTGCGTAATTTCAATTGGCAAATCATCTACGGCAATCACTAAAGCCGGCTTACCAATTTCAATAATGTCAGTCAAGCGCTCAGATGCTGAATTAACATCAACTGGTATATAGGCGTGCCCTGATTTAGCACTACCTAAGAAGCTAACAATCATTTCGACTTGTTGCCCACCATAAACCATGATTGGTGCTTTATCAGTAATTTGTGCCTGTGTTATAAAAGCGGCTAGACGATCCGATGCCGTTTTGAGCTGTGCATAAGTTTGTGTTTTTCCCAATTCATCATAAGCAACTGTGTCACCTTGTCTTTGACCAATTGTGTCGATTGCTTCTATGATATTTTCAATAGTCATGTTAATTTCCCTAAGTTAAAATTCATTATAAATAAAGTGCCCTTCGCCCACGCCTGAATAGCTGTAAAGATAAATGAGCGCTAGCAAGATAACAAAATAAAATAGCGCCCGACTAATAAAATTGATTATCGGCCGCTGAAAAAATTGCTTAATCACTTCATGTCCCCCCCATATCTATGATTTCATGTATAATCAAAATAGTAATTATATCATACTAATATCGAGAATAATTGTATTTATTATATCACACATGTTTTATATTGTAACATATTATTAACTTATAAAAAACACAAATTTATGGAGCCGCCATGTTTAATTATTTAATCAATACCACTCAACGTTGGGATGAGGTTTTATATCGCAAACCCACTATGCAAGCAATTATTATTGCAATAAAACAATCTGTACCAATTTTGGCTATTGATATTTATTGGCGCCTAATCATGAAGATAGCCATATCTCCAGATGCTTTATTAGCCAACCTCTTTGATCAATATCCTATCTTACCTGACAACGTTATCGACATTTCAAGACATATTTCAGCACTACTCGATGCGACTGTTATTCTCATTTTTATTGCCGGTTTAACCCACCAATATCTTAAAGAAAAAAGCATTCAGAATACGACACTCCCAGTTTTAACTAATTTGATTATAACTTATTTGCTTTTATTTAATAAAAACCAACTAGTACCTTATAATACTGTCCCATATCTTCTCATAACAGTAATCACGATTCTCACTTGTCAGACTTATTTGTGGTATTATAACCGCAATAGTCCAGCACTGTCTCATTATGCTTTAAGATATTTATTTTGGTCATTCATCTGTATTATTATATTTGGCAAGTTACTTCATATCGTTCTCCAATTACCACGATTACAATCATTTTCATCAACGATTTTATCTCAATCCTTTTTTACAACGTTTCTAGGTTTACTACTCGTATCCTTTTTTTCTCCAATTTTGTTTATCATGGGGTTACCGCTGCCACTAGAATTTACGAATAACCAAACAACACTGAACACGGTTGTTGCAAATCTCGATACAATGCTTACCCATGGGTTAACAACACTACCTTTCCCAGAAAATCTATATAGCGTCTATGGCTCATTTACATTACTTGGTGGCATCGGGAACACCTTAGCGCTGAATGTTTTATTACTTTTTGCAGCATCAAAAAGCATCAGACGCTTGGGTCTGTTGGCTTGGATTCCAAGCTTGTTTGATAATAATTGCTTGCTTTTTTCAGGTATGCCATTATTTATGAGACCTCTCATGCTTGTACCTATGCTTATGACCAATATTATCAGTATGCTCATTAGTTACACAGCTATTGCATGTCATTTCATACACCCTAGCGTTTATATCACACCAAGTAATTTACCTAATATACTTTTACCAACGCTTGCCAGTCCAACCCCAATCCGATCAACTCTTGTCACGATTCTTATTTTCTGCGTCTCTTTACTTATTTATCGGCCATTTTTGTCACGTCTTATACTAGAGGTTTCTCATGAAAAATAAAATCATTTTAAGTTTGAGTGTTATACTCATGATACTATTGGGACTTTACAGTCACCATTGGGTTGCACAAACAAGTACAAATCAAGCTAAAATTCAAAATTCTCGTATGACGCCAGTCATTTTCATTCCTGGTTCTAGTGCAACAATTAATCGATTTGATAATTTATTAACAACAATTAACACATCCGGACCAACACATAGTATTTTAAAAGTTCAAGTTAATACTGATGGTAAGTTAGTTTACAGCGGAAGTATTAATAATAATGATCGACAACCTTTCATTGTTATAGGTTTTCAAAATAATGAAGATGGTTATAACAATATCAAAAAACAGACCCAGTGGTTAACCAGTGCGCTTTATTCTCTACAAGAACGTTATCATTTTCGCACGTTTGCCGCAATTGGTCATTCAAATGGTGGTTTAATTTGGACAGATTTTTTTGAAAATTATTATGATAGTGACAGTTTCTCAGTCCCAACACTCATGACGTTAGGCACACCTTTTAATTTTTCTGAGTCCTCTTTACAACGACGTACTGAGATGTTAAAGGACTTCATTCAAAATAACAAAAAATTACCAACTAATTTATCAATGTACTCCATTGCAGGAACTGAAGATTACTCTGACGACGGTATTGTCCCCATTCAAAGTGTCATTGCCGGAAGATATATTTATCAGAAGCAAATAAAAGATTATACTCAAATTACTGTTTCTGGAGATAATGCGCAGCATTCAAATTTGCCAGATAACCCTGAAGTTGTCAAGCTCATTCAAACAAACATCATTAAGCCTCTATCACAAACTGGCAGGCGTTAAAAAAACACGTGGTTCACAGATCTGTGAACCACGTGTTTTTTTATTGATTATCACCACGTTTTTTATTTTCTTTGCGTATTGCACGCATATCTTCTCGTTTTGAAATCCGTCGATCCATTTGATCCTTACGCTGAAGTGCCTTTTTGATACGACGTTTATAGCCTGGCTTCACAATTTTCTTCTTCTTTTTAACCATACCTACCATTGTCGGATCAAGTTTCCGAGTCGTCGCTACACGTTGTTTACGAGCACGCCGATCCTTAATATCTACAATTTCGTTATCTTTAATCTGCTTAGCTTTAAAATTAATACCCAAAGCTTCTAATTCTTCAACTTCATTTTCTTCATCTGGACCATACAGTGTAATCGCCAGACCAGGTAACCCATTACGGCCTGTTCGGCCAACACGATGGACAAAAAACTCTAATTCTTCTGGAATATCATCATTAATTACATGTGATACACCAGTAATATCAATACCTCGAGCTGCTAAATCAGTTGCCACAACATATTGATATTCCAAATTCTGAATAGCTTTCATCACACGACGTCGTTCTCGTGGTTCAATATCACCATGAATTTCTGCAACTTTTAAACCGCGACCACGTAGGTTAGAAACAATTTCTTTTGCTCTATCTTTTGTATTAGCAAAAACTAAGGCTAAATAAGGGTTCCCTATTGTTAATACTTGATAGATCACATCGTTTTTATCTTTAGATTTCGTTGCTAACAACCAGTTATCAATTGTATCCGCAATGACCGTTGATACAGGAATTGCTTCAAATTGTGGATTATCTAAATATTTTTTTAGAAATGGTTTCAATTTTTCGGGCATCGTGGCACTAAAGACTAGGGTTTGCAAATTTGCTGGCATCACACCAGCAATAAAATCTACTTCGTTCAAGAATCCCATGTCTAACGTCATATCAGCTTCATCAACGACAAAAGTCTTTACGGCGTGCAATTTTAGAGCACCCGAAGCAACTAGATCTTTAATACGACCCGGTGTACCAATCACAATTTGTGGTTGCCCTTTTTCAAGCTGCTTAATTTGACGTAATTTATCGGTCCCGCCTACAAATTCAGAAATAATAGCATCTTGATGCCACTGTTCTGAAAAATCTTTGGCTGCTTTTGTAATTTGTGCAGCTAATTCACGTGATGGCGTTGTTATAACAGCTTGAGCATATGCTTTGTTTTGTTCTAATTGATTAAATATCGGAATCAAAAAAGTGTGTGTTTTTCCTGATCCAGTTTGTGATTGTCCAACAACATCATTACCCTTCAGAATACTAGGGATAAGTTTTGCCTGAACAGGCGTTGGCTTTGTAAAGCCAATGGCTGTCAAAGCGGTAATAATTTCAGGACTTAAATTAAATTGTCCAAATTGGTTTGCAATTTCTGCCATCAATTTTCTCTACTTTCAATGAGCTCAATTATTTTTTGAGCTGGTTTCTTTGCTATCATACTGCGTAATCAATGCCTCATCCACTGTTTTGATTAAACGGTCAACATCATGTGAGGTTTGTGCCCAAGCACCAGAAGCCATTGGGTGTCCACCACCCTCAAATTGGTTCGCTATTTTATTAATGGTAATCGTCCGCGAACGTAACCGAACACGGTAATTTCCCTCGTCTTGTTCCTCAAAAATGGCCCAAGCTTTGACTTTATCAATTTTAGCCGGTAACGGAACGACAAATGCTGTCCCTGATTCACGCAAATCAAATTGTTGGACTAGCGCCTTAGTTAGTATAAGATAAGCAAATCCAGAAGGCAAAATTGTAAGGTTTTGTAAGACATAGCCGGATAGTTTGGCAGCACTTTCAGAAATGGTTTCCATGCTATGGTGAACAGCTTCATAATCAAAATGATACCCAAACAGTTCCGAAACAACACGGAAAGTTTCCTGATCCATACTATACATAAACCGACCAGTATCGCCAACAATGCCAATGTACAATAAACGTGCTGCCTTATCTGTCATAACAAGCCCTTGATCCTTGAGTGCTTCATAAAACTCGAAAATCATGGTGCTTGTTGCGGAGTGACCTTCCTTAACCCACTGCCAATCACCATAAGGATCATCATTAGGATGATGGTCAATCTTAATTGTTTCCAATCCATTAGACCATCGTTGGTCGTCAATACGTGGCGCATTTGCCGTATCTACCATAATAACTAAGGCATTACGGTATGTTTTATCAGGAATGTCATCCATGAACGAACTATCTTCGCTCATCCATGCTAACCCTGGAACTGCTTTACCAACGGCATAAATACGTTTTTCTGGAAAACTTGCCTCTAATATAGCCTTTAATCCTAGTTGTGATCCGAATGCATCTGGATCTGGTCTTTGGTGACGATGAATAATAATTGTGTCATATCGTTTAATTTGTTCAAATAGTTGCACTTCAATTGTTGCCATAATTTTGTCTTTCTCATTTCGTGTCTCGGCACGTCGACGCAGTATGCCTCTATCTAGTATATCACGTTTAAAACAGCGTCATTTCCTCAAATGCACTTGATTGTAAATTACTCATTGACATACCTAATAGTCGAATTGAAAAAGGCGCCTCTATTAGTTCATCAAATATAACTTGTGCATTTTGGACAAATGCCTCTTCTGAGAGTGGCCAGGGTTTTTCATGAGTCGTCGCTCGTGTCGTGGTCACAAAATTAGCATCACGTATTTTAATATTAAGTGTTCGACCAACAAGATGACGTGTACGCATGGTTTTAATCATGCTCACAGCCAGCTTTTTAAATTCTTCTTGTATATCAAATTCTCGATGTAACATCTGATCAAATGTTTCTTCTTTGCCAATTGACTGCTGCTGACGTTGCCATTTTACTTCGCCAAAATGAACACCACGTGCCTGCCAATAAAGATTTTCACCCATTTTACCAAATAACCCGCGTAATTTCTCATAAGACATAACTCGTAATTGCGCCCCATTTTCAATATCTAAAGCTTCGAATTTTTCACGTGTTTTTTTACCAACACCCCTAAATTCACCAATACTTAATTCATCAAGAAATAACAACATATTTTCTGGCGTTATCACAGTGACACCATTTGGTTTATTAAACTCGGAACCTAACTTTGCCAACAGTTTATTGTGGGATACGCCAATCGAACTTGTTAATCGCGTTGCCCTTAATATTTCATGTCGAATCTCAGCTGCTATTTGCGCGCTTGGCTGATTTAAATCTGTTATATCCAGATAAGCTTCATCAAAGGCTACAGGTTCAACTTTATCTGTAAAATTATGGAAAATCTCATGAATTTGTTGAGATACAATTTTATATTTACTAAAATTGGGCGTCAAAAACACCCCATTAGGTGCCAAACGCTTGGCTTCAGCTGCACGCATTGCGGAATGAATACCAAGATTTCTGGCAATATAGTTAGCTGTCGCCACGACGCCGTGACCGCCGGTCTCTTCCGGATCACGTGATATAATCAACGCCTTGGTTCGTAATTCAGGATTATCACGCATTTCAACTTGCGCATAAAAAGCATCAAGATCCACATGTAAAATTTTACGTGCATCATTAGCAATTAAAAAATCAGTCATACTTATATTTTATCACAAAAAGAACACTTGTTCGTCTTTTAACCAGTAATAAGTCTTGCTTTATTTGAATTAAACGAACTGCATATAAAAACCCCCTGACCGAAGAGGGCAATGGTCAGGGGGCTAGTTGTTAACCATAAAGTTAACAACTCAATCAATCAGTAATTGGGGGGCTGATTGAAACATTACTAGGGGAGTAATGAAACTCAAATATTATTCGAGTATGTATTAAGTATAACCCCTCGAGAGCGTTTTTTTATATCGTAATCTTTGCTGTTTTATTACGTAAATATTACAAGAAAAAATATTTAATTTTATCTTATTCATATACTGTAATCAGACAAAAACACACCCCTGAGGATGTGTTTTTAAATAAATTAAACGTCGCGACGGCGTTCCTTGATACGAGCTGCTTTTCCTTGCAAAGCACGCAAGTAGTACAACTTGGCACGACGAACGGCACCAAAACGTGTAACTTCAATTTTATCAACACGTGGTGAGTGTAATGGGAAAGTACGTTCCACACCAACACCAGATGAAATCTTACGCACTGTATATGTTGCTTGGATACCAGTACCCTTACGCTTGATAACAACACCTTCGAACAATTGAATACGTTCGCGTGTGCCTTCAACAATCTTAGCAAAGACCTTGACTGTATCACCAGCACGGAATTCAGGGATATCAGAACGTAATTGTGCTGATGTAATGTTTTCTAAAATACTATTTTGACGCATTGGTCATTCTCCTAGTCGACAATCTTACACTCGCCCTTAGACTAAACGCACAGCGGATTATCGTTAATATGGCTTTTAAGCCTTCATACATTATAACAAATTATCTTTTTATTGTCTATTATTGACATATTACTTTGTGTAAGTCATTAAATCTTCTGATATCACATCAATTTTAGCTTGAGATTCCGACTGTGACCCTGATTCTACACCAATATAAAACTTCAATTTAGGTTCAGTTCCTGAAGGACGTACTGCAACCCATGAACCATCTTCAAGCCAATACTTCAAAACATTAGCCTTTGGTTGTGGTAATGTTGTCACTTGACCCGCAATTGTCGTTTGTGTTGCTGTCGAAAAGTCTTGTGTTCGGATAACCTTTAAACCACCGATTGTGACCGGTTGATGATCTCTAAACTTAGCAATAATGGCTGCCATCTCATCGCCACCATGAATACCTGGGAAGTCCAAACTAATGGTCTTTTCTTCAAAATAACCAAACTTTTCAAATAAATCTTGTAAGCCATCCGCAAAAGTCTTACCTTGTGATTTGTAATAAGCAGCTACTTCCGCAAATAGAACCAACGCTTGGATGGCATCCTTATCATGTGAAAATGGTTTGACAAGATAACCAAAACTTTCTTCAAAGCCAAACAAGAAGGTCTGTTCTTTGGTTGCTTCATACTGATCAATTGTTGCTGCAATGTATTTAAATCCGGTCAAAACATCTGCAGTAATCACGCCAAAACTGTCAGCCACTTTTGAAGCAAAACGTGAGGATACAATAGACGTAACAATTGCCCCATTTTCAGGTAATGTATTTGTATTTTTCTTAGCTGTCAACAAATAGTTAACTAAAACAGCAGCAATTTGATTGCCTGTTAAGACCTGAAAACTACCATCTGCCAATTTAACTGCAGCACCCATACGATCAGCATCTGGATCAGTTGCAACGACGGCATCAGCACCATCTTTTTTAGCATAGGCAATCGCCATTTCTAATGCAGCAGCATCTTCAGGATTAGGCTTTTTCACAGTTGGAAAATCACCATCGATAACAGCCTGTTCCTTGACGATAGAATAGTTCGTAAATCCAGCTTGTTGTAACGCTTTTTCACCAATATATTGTCCGGTCCCATGTAATGGTGAGTAGACAAATTTTAATGATGCACCTTCTTTAGCAACTAAATCTTTATCAACTGTAACTGTCGCAATATTCTTGAGATATTTATCATCAATATCTGAATCAATCACTTGAACGTATTCATTAGTCGTATCTAAGGCGATATTGAATATGTCTTTAATTTGTTCTAGTTCCGCAACAACGATATCAACCGCCTCCGGCACCATTTGACCACCGTCTTCACCATAGACCTTATAGCCGTTATATTCTTTAGGATTATGCGATGCCGTGATCATAATTCCTGCAAATGCCCCTAACTCACGAACCGCAAATGACAATTCAGGCGTTGGACGCAAACTACTGAACAAATATGATTTAATATGATGTGCTGATAACACCTGCGCAGCATCTGATGCAAATTCAGGTGAAAAATGACGTGAATCAAAGCTGATAGCAACACCACGTTTCTTTGCTGATGCACCTTGGGCATCAATGTATCTTGCCAATGCTTCGGTTACTTGACGTACCGTAAAGATATTCATACGGTTTGTTCCTGCACCTAAAACGCCACGCATGCCGGCAGTACCAAAGCTCAAATTTTGATAAAAGGCATCTTCTTGTTGATCCGGTGTGTATTCAGATAGATTCTTTTCCAAGTAGTCAGGCAATGTAGCTGCTTGCCATTGTGCTAAACTTTTTTGATAGCTCATGTTTTTCTCCTATATTTTATAAGTTCATTATAACAAACTTTAATTCTTTGCAAACAGATAAGTTAAGTATCATATTTACAAGGCTGTTAATTTCGTATCATTTTAAAAATACAGCGTAATCATTAATTTATCCTAGCAAAAAAGCGCCTAGGCGCTTTTTGAATATGACAATTACTTTGTCGTAAATATTTCTTTACCATTTTCAGTTACAGTAAAGTTTTTAGTTGCAAAGTTAGCATCCAATACAGCGACTGTCTTACCATCTGCTGATGAACGTGTTACTGTTAATTCATTTTCACCATCATTAACAACTTCAATTTTACCTTCTAAATCAAAGGCAGCGCTTGTATTGCGGAAGCGTAGCAAATCAAACAAGTTTGAAACTACTGGTCGCTTTGTTGTTTCAGCAATTTCAGCCAAATCATAATAATGGCGGTTAATGTTACGACCTTCTTTTGAGCTTTCCAAAAGTTCGATATCATTTTCACCAGCAAGCAAACCAACATAATAAATTTGTGGAATACCAGGCGCAAAGATTTGTGTGGCACGTGCTAATAAGTAAGCTGCGTCGTTGTTACCCAATGCTGAATAGTAAGTTGTGTTAATTTGATAAATATCCAAGTTGTTGTAAGCAGCTGAAGAGAATATCTTCTTAACATTTGCCCCAACCTTATACATTTCTTCAGTTGTGAAATCTGTTTCTTCTTGAGTCAACAAATCTTTTGCATCAACAACGCCAATACCGTCATGCGTATCCAATGTTGTGAATTGCTTCATTGGACTTTGACGTAGCCAATCAGCAATACGGTTTGTCTTACCTGAGTATAGTGAATACAATGTCAATAATGGTAATGCAAAGTCGTATGAATACATGTCATGATCAGTAATTTTACGAACAATTTTGTAGTGTTCATGAATTTCAGGTAATACTTCTGAACCTTCTGCGGCCAAAATTTCACGTACTTCATCTAAAATAGCCCAAATTTCAGGTTCAACGAAGAAATCATTTGTGTCTAACTTTTTAATAGCATATGCGAAGGCATCCAAACGAATAACAGAAGCACCATGATGAGCCAAATTAACCAATGAATCTTTAATAAACTTCTTTGTTACTTCTTTAGTAACATCCAAATCCATTTGTTGATCACCAAATGTGTTCCAAACTTGGTCAGTTGTACCGTCAGCAAATGTCACAGGAGCAAACGGTGCCTTATCCTTACGCTTGTAGATCATATCAATATCTGCATCTGTTGGACGGTTTTCTGGCCAAAATTCTGAATACTTCAAGAACATATCATAATATTCTGACTCTTCCTTCTTTTCCAAAAAGTCTTGGAAGTACTTTGATTGTGGTGAAATATGGTTCAACATAAAATCAAACATTAAGTAATACTTATCTGCTAATTTTTCAACATCAGACCAGTCACCAAACTTTGGATCTACTGTTTCGTATTCTTCAGGTGCAAAGCCACGATCGCCAGTTGATGGGAAAAATGGTAAGACGTGAACGCCACCCACGACACCATCAAGTTCGTTAGTCAATACTTGATTAAGTTCCTTTAAGTTCTTTCCAAGTGAGTCAGCATATGTGATAAGCATTGCTTCGTTTGTCAGTTTTTTCATGGTTTCCGTTCTCCTTGTGTAAACATTGTGCATACTATCATAGAATTTTGGTTACTTTTATTGCGCCACCTGAAGGCGCAAATTTAAAATTGATTAAGCTTTTTTTCGGTTTGTAACAAATGTTATGACTGCAATAATTAACAAAATAACGCCTAATAGTGGGATCGTTGTATACGCTGCTTCATCAACGCTGCTTGTTGCATTGCCCATTACTTTAGACAAAAGTGAAATGATAAATGGTTCAACAAAGACACCAACGTTAAATCCAATCAATACAATTGATGTCACAAATGGTTGTTTCTTTAATGGTGCTAAATTAGGTAATTGACTAAAAATAAATGGTGATATCAATTGCATTGGGAATCCTATTAGCAGGACACCCACTGTTAACATGATGAAATTGTGGTTTGAGAAAGCTACTAAAAAGTTAGATACTGCCATTAATAGTAAACCAACCTGTAAAGTAAATCGACCAAACAACTTCTGCATACCACCATACACTAAACCACCAACCATTGCGGCAACTAACATAAATGATAAGATTGTTGATACTAACAAACCTGACACACCAGCACTCTGCGCCATGAATGGGAAGCTAAGTTGAATTGCCATGTAGTCAATCACTAAAAATGCAGCAAACAACGTCAAAACCCAAACAAGTGGACTAATTGATTTTGGTGAATCAACTTGAACTTTCTCTGTTTTTTCCTCTGCTGTGTGATCAGCTAACATTTCTGACGTATCTGGTACGCGAAGGTAGAACAAATAAAGAATTGGGAAGGCCAAAAGATAAACCAAAAATGTTGCATGCCAGTTAATATTCAAAAGCAAGCCAGCGACAAACGTCAAAACTGCTTGACCAATTTGTTCTACTGCTGCACGCCAACCGAGCATTGTTGCTCTTGTTTGACCTTGATACATCACAGCAATCATCGAAACAGCTAGTGAATTAAAAATACCAAGACCTGCACCTAATACCATTCTTGATACCAAAATAGCATAGTACGAATTAACAAAAAAAGGCACAACTCCTGCAACACCGACTAAAAATAGACCTAAGATAATCGTCTTTTTATCACCTAGCTTGGCTGCGATAAACGAACTTAATAGCACAAACACAGTGACAACAATTGATGGTGTCGTTGCCAAAGCCTGTACCTGTGTTGCAGACACACCTAAAGCTTTTGTCATTTGAGGCATGGCCCCATTGATCGCATAGGCGCTAGTTAACATGAATGAAATAGCCAGAAATGCGATTTTGGTAACCCATTTATCTTGACTTTGCATTATTTTCTCCTTAAAATATCAGCTTAGAACCGGTTCCTTTTTTAAACAAAAAAACACTTTCTTTGTGCAACTTAACACAAATAATTGTAACCGCTTGCACCTTAATTGTCAAACGCTTTTCAAGATGAAAATAGAAGTGTTTATTTTCAGAAAATTTACAATGTTCATTTATCAGATAATTACTCATTTTTATGAGAAAATAAAAATAAAAACTTTTTTTATTTTTTACTTAATAAAAAAAGTAAATTGCTAACAATTTACTTTTAAAAAGGCATTATACTGATTTAACTTCAGCAGGTAAGGCACTAATATAATCATAGACGCCCTGACCGGCCACACTACCGTCACCAACAGCAGTTGTGATTTGACGCAATTCTTTTGCTCGAACATCGCCGACAGCAAAGATACCATCAACAGCTGTCCGCATACGATCATCTGTCATTATCCAACCGGCTTTATCCGTAATATTTAAATTTTCGAGTCCTTGTGTATTAGGTTTTAGACCAACATATACAAAAACACCGCCTGTAGCAATCTCAGATACTTCTTGCGTTTGATTATTAATAACGCGAACACCGGTAACTTTATCTCCGTCACCCAGAATTTCAGTCACTTCGGTATGCCAACGAAATGACATCTTATCATTATCAAAAGCCCGTTCTTGAGTGATCTGTTGTGCACGAAGTTTATCACGACGATGTAACACCGTGACTGACTTAACAACATTAGCTAAATATAGCCCCTCTTCAACAGCAGAATCACCACCACCAATGACAACAACATCATCATTGCGGAAGAATGCCCCATCGCATACAGCACAGTAACTCACACCACGACCTTGATAATCTTCTTCACCATCAACACCTAAATGCGTATGTTCTGAACCTGTAGCAATAATAACCGCCTTAGCAATGTAATTATCCATATCCGTATGAATAATTTTATTATGTCCTTCTATTTCAATATTTTCAACAACCCCGAAGCCATACTCAGCGCCAAATTGGGTTGAAGAGGCATACATCTTTTCTGATAAATCTGGTCCTAAAATCGAATCAAATCCTGGATAGTTTTCAACCTCGGCTGTATTGTTCATTTGCCCGCCATATATACCACGATCCAACATCAAAACTGATAAATTAGCACGTGAGGCATAGGTAGCAGCTGTCATGCCGGCAGGTCCTGCCCCAATAATCACAACATCATACCGCTTATAATCTGCCATCGAATAACCCTCATTTCACTTACTTTTTGTTAACCCAATTTTACACGCGTTTAGACCATTTGTCGAGCGTAACGATTTGCTATTAGCGAACCCATTTTATGATGTTTCGCTCAGCTTAAACACATTAATACCCCTTAAACGATACCTCAATCTTAAAGTTTTGCTGCTAATTCTTTAATGTAGGCGCGTAATTGATCTTTGGTTTGTGGGTGCTTCAGACCAAACTCAATGTTTGTTTCTAAGAAACCAATTTTTGAACCGATGTCATAACGATTGCCTTTAAATTGATGTGCATAAACATGTTGACGATTATTCAATGAATCAATCGCATCTGTTAGTTGTATTTCATTACCCTTGCCTGGCTTTGTGTTTTCTAATTCTTCAAATATTTCAGGCGTTAACAAATAACGCCCAATAATTGCTAAATCAGATGGCGCATCTTCTGGCTTAGGCTTTTCAACAAATGATTTAACACGGTATAGGCCATTTGAAGCTTCTGCTGCCGGATCAATCACGCCATATTCAGAAACCTGATCATGTGGTACTTTCATAACAGCTAATGTTGATTCACCAGTCTCTTCATAGCGTTGGATTAGTTGCTTTGTCAATGGCACTTCGTCCTCCATTAAATCATCACCTAGTAACACCACAAATGGTTCGTCACCAATAAAGGCTTTGGCCGTTAACACGGCATCTCCTAAACCTTTAGGATGTGATTGACGAATAAAATACATATTAATATCCGTCGTTTCCTGAACAATCTTGAGCAACTCATCTTTACCCTTGTCGCGCAAGTTATTCTCCAACTCAGGATTTGAATCAAAATGATCTTCAATTGATCGCTTTGATTTGCCATCAACAATGACAATATCCTCAATTCCCGAAGCAATGGCCTCACGAACGATGTATTCTATTGTTGGTGTATCAACAATTGGTAACATTTCTTTAGCCAATGCTTTTGTTGCTGGCAAGAAACGTGTGCCTAGTCCGGCTGCTGGAATAATTGCTTTACGTACTGGTTTCATTTTTATGACTACTCTCTTTCTTATTCTTCGTTTAAACGTTAGATTAAATCAATCTTCAGACTTAAGCGGACGTGACATAAGGTCTTTAATGACCTCACGCAGAGGCTTATTTTCGTATAGTGCCTGATATATCGCATCCGTTATTGGCATGTTAACATGGTACGTTTTTGAAAAATCATAAACAGCCTTTGTGGTGCTCACACCTTCAATAACCATCCCCATATCGTCAATAACCTGTTGCAAATCTCTACCCTTACCAAGTGCTACACCAGCGCGATAGTTACGTGAATTTGGTGACATACCTGTCACAATCAAATCACCAATACCCGCAAGCTCATATAACGTTGACTCTTTAGCACCCATAGCCAAGCCAAGTTCACGCATCTCAACTAGGCTTCTTGTTATCAACGCTGCTTGAGCATTTGCGCCATAACCCAATCCAATTAACATACCAGATCCAATTGCAACAATATTTTTTAACGCTGCAAATAACTCTGAACCCAATAAATCATGGTTTGTATATGCTCGAAAATTATGATTAGACAATGCTAACTGCAACAACTTTGCAGCTGATTCATCTGAACTACCAATCGAAACAGCCGTCAAGTCGTGTTTGATAACATCTTCAGCATGTGAAGGCCCCGAAACAACCACTAACGCTGAACGGTTAGCCTCTGGTACTTCTTCAGCCAACATCTCTGAAATACGTTTGTAGGTCCCTGGTTCCAATCCCTTTGTTGCATGCGCTAAAATCACTTTTTGAGACAGTTCTTGCAGGGCTTTCGTTAGTTGTTGTGCTACTTGTCGAACAGCCTTAGTTGGTACCACACTGAGCACGATATCAACATCTTTAACAGCTACCAACATATCGTTGGTTGCTACCAAACGGTCAGTTAACGTCGCATCTGGCAAATATTTAACATTTTGGTGTTGTTGGTTAATTTCTACCACTTGATCAGCACGATGCGTCCATAAGCGGACGTCATGCCCGTTTTCCGAAGCAATATTGGCTAAGGCAGTGCCCCATGATCCAGCACCAAGAACAGCTATCTTAGTCATTTTTACTCTCCAAGTCCTTTTGTTCGTTTTTCAGCATTTCCGCTGACATACGCTTTTCTAACGTTTTTAAAGCGTCAATGCCCATATTCGCTGTTCGAAACTTAACCGCGGCTGCATCAATCACACTGGCTGTGTTTCGCCCAGGTGTAACAGGTACAACCATGCGTTTAATTTTAACACCCAATATTTCAAGCGTATCATTATCATTCCCCAAACGGTCAAAATTAGCTTCACCAATTTTACCACTGGACAAATGAATATTCAGTGCAATGGTTGCATGAGATCGGACAGATACAGCACCGTAAACTTGTTGCACATCAATAATACCCACACCGCGAATTTCCATCATATTACGCAGCACACCATTTGGCTCACCAATTAAGCGTTCTTCATCCTCTTGATAAATATCCACACGATCATCAGCAACCAGGCGTGCCTTATCTTGTTGTATTAGTTCCAATGCCGATTCTGTTTTTCCAATCCCTGCATCTCCTGTAATCAACACACCTAAACCATGCACATCGATTAAGACACCGTGAACATTTTCGCGTGGTGCTAGTTGGCCGCCTAAGTAATAAGTCATATTAGACAAAATACGCGAAGAAGTTAATGTTGACGTTAATATTGGAATATGTGCCTCATTAGCCGCTTGTTTGAGTTCCTCGCTAATTGGCAAACCTGTTGAGACAACAAAAGCAGGTGTTTTAGCGTCAGCCATGCGACGGTAGACCATTAATAATTCTTCATGACCCATACGTTCTGAAAACGACGTTTCTGTAATACCAAGCAACTGCACACGTTCTGGCGCATAATAATTAAAGTAACCCGTCATTTCAAGTCCAGGTCGTGAGATATCTGCTGTTGTGATATCACGTTCTAAGTATTGTGCGCCAGCCACAATTTCAAGACGTGTATTATCAACTAATTGTTTTACTGTTACTGAATTTTGTGCCATTTTATTTTCTTTCTACGTTTACGCGTAAGTCAGTTGTCAACATGGTGTTCACAAGCGATAAAATAATCGCTGTTAACATAGCCCAACCGAAACTTGAAAAGTCAAAGCCACCAACAAGACCTGCTGTTAATTCGAGCATAATCGCATTGATAACGATTGTAAATAAACCAAAAGTTAAAAATGTCAACGGTAGCGTTAAAATCGTCAAAACTGGTTTAATAATTGTATTTAACAACGCCAACACTAAGGCTGCGCCCAAAGCCGTTAACCAATTATCAACACGAAATTGCGCTTGAAAAAGTGCTGAAAGCACTAAAAAAACTAACATTGTTGTCGCTAATCGTGCCAAGAACCTCATATTGCCTCCTAGTATACTACATTGTAAGCGCTTAACATACTGTTATATCACGTTTACTTATGGTTAAGTACTACTTTATTATACCAAAAGTTTGCACATCTTGAGAAACAAAAACGACTAAACTATCGTTTAGTCGTTTTAACTGGTCGCTTTCGTTTGCTTCGCGCTATCAAAGCGATCCGTAACTATCAATTAATCTTAGTTTAAATGAAATAATTATAACCTGGGTTTAACTCAATAATTTTTCCTGTACGTTTATAAACAATCCATTCAGCAATATCAGTTGTATAATCACCAATGCGCTTCAGATAACCAGCAATAACCAGATAATCAGCAGCAGAGTCAACTAATTCCGCATCTTCTTTCATGCCTTCCACAGAATCAAAACGTACTTGTGCTGCACGTTTTGACAATGATTGATTTTCATCCGCAATAGCTTCCGCACCAAGTGCATCATTTTTAATATAATATTCCATAACAGTTGATACCATTGTCGCAACTTGTTCACCCATAGCACCAAGGGATTGCTCCACACTAGCAATATGTTTTGTACCCTTAACACGAATGGTCGAATTTGCAATATTACGCGCTTGATCTCCCATACGCTCTAATACAGATACGGCCTTTAAAATGGTCACAATCTCACGCAAATCAGTTGTCACCGGTTGATATAAAGCAATCATTTCGAACGTTTTCTTTTCAATCGCTGCTTCTCGTTCATTAATTTGGTGATCATTCTCTAAAATAGCTTTCGCTCCTTCACGATCATGATCCACAAATGATTGAACAGATTTTTGAATTGTTTGGGCAACAAGCATCCCCATTTCTGTAAATGAATTATCTAGATCTGCTAATTCTTCATCAAATAATCGTCGCATGTTGTTTCTCCTCTTCATAAATATATGAGCCAATTAATTATCCAAATCGACCACTGACATAGTCTTGTGTCTCTTGTCTTTGCGGATTTAAGAAAATATGCTTAGTTGCATCAACTTCAATTAAATCACCACTTAAAAAGAAAGCGGTCCGGTCCGATATTCTTGAAGCTTGAGACATCGAGTGTGTAACAATAATCATCGCATAATCGTCACGCAAGTTCAAGAGTGTTTCTTCAATATTATGACTAGAAACTGGGTCTAAAGCAGAGGTCGGCTCATCCAATAATAATAAGTCTGGGGCTGTAGCCAAAACACGTGCCAGCGATACACGCTGTTGTTGTCCACCAGATAGCCCTAACGCTGACTTATGCAAATCATCTTTTACTTCTTCCCAAACAGATGATTGCTTCAAAGATTTTTCAACTGCCTCATCAAGTACTGCTTTATCTTTAATTCCTGCCAATTTTAAACCAAAAGCAACATTTTCATAAATAGAGAATGGAAACGGATTAGGTTGTTGGAAAACCATCCCAATTTGTTTACGCAAATCAACTGTGTCTGTTGTTGGTGCATAAATATCTGTCCCATTAAAATCAAATGTTCCAGTCACTGTCACATTATCTTCTAAGTCATGCATCCGATTTAAAGCACGTAAATAAGTTGACTTACCTGATCCCGAAGGTCCAATCAAAGCAGTAATCCCTTTTTTAGGGAAATTAAGATTAATCCCATGCAGTGCTTCTTTTTGACCGTACCATAATTTAACATCTCGTGTTTCAAGTATATTGTCTTGTTTAATATCTGTCATCCGAAGTTCCCCGAAATGTAATCATTTGTCAATGCTACTTTTGGTCGCGTAAAAATCTTGCGTGTCAAATCATACTCTATGACCTTACCCATGTGGAAAAACGCTGTGTAATCACTGATACGTGCTGCTTGTTGCATATTGTGAGTCACGATAATAATTGTATACTGATTTTTTAATTCCAATAATGTATCTTCCACTTGGGCAGAAGATATTGGATCAAGAGCACTTGATGGTTCATCTAGCAACAAAATATCCGGTTTTAGAGCTAACGCACGAGCAATTACTAGACGTTGTGCCTGCCCACCAGACAAAGCTAGCGCCGACTTATCCAACTCATCCTTAACTTGGTCCCATAATGCTGCTTGTTTTAAACTTGTTTCAACAATTTCATCAAGTTCTTGCTTAGTATAGTGATCACGTTGCGTTAAGGCAAATGTAATGTTATTGTAAATTGATTTTGCAAAAGGATTGGGTCTTTGAAAAACCATACCAATATGACGGCGCATTTCATAAACGTCAATTGCTTTTGTATTAATATCAACACCACGATACATAATATTACCATTAACTGTGGCAACACTATCATTCATGCGATTTAAAGAGCGCAAAAATGTTGACTTACCTGAGCCAGATGCACCTACTAAGCTTGTAATTTTATAGCGTTCAAAAGATAAATCGCCTTCACTCAATGCTAAATTATCACCATAATAAACTTGTAAATCTTTTGTTGAAATCGCAATTTCATGCTTGTCAGAGTTCATGTCAACAATGAAACGCTCTGGCGCATTTTCAGTAATGAACTCGCTCACTGGTTTTAAATCAATGTTATTAGCCATTTTTTCTCCGTTACTCTAATTATTTGAGGTATTGACAATACTGCTGTCGTGCTATTAAATGACCGGCGTCATACAAACGGCTTCGCCTACATATCGTTAGGCACTTGTCAGTTTTTTGTAAAGCTGTGCACCAATTTTTCGAGCACTCAAGTTAAATAGCAACACAACAATAATCAGAACTGCGGAAGCACCAGCAGAAACTGCATCTAAATCCGGCATAATGCCTTCAGAATTAATTTTCCAAATATGAACAGCCAAAGTTTCAGCAGGACGCATTGGACTCAACGGGCTAGCAATGTTAAATGGATTCCAATCAGCAAAATTCAATGCTGGAGCTGATTGTCCTGCTGTGTAAATCAAGGCGGCTGCTTCACCGAAAACACGACCAGCTGACAAAACCACACCCGTAACTATTGATGGCACAGCAGCTGGCAAAATCACATGAATGACGGTTTCCCAACGTGATAAGCCAAGAGCTGACCCAGCTTCTCGTTGAAGGTCAGGAATTTGTGCTAAACTCGTTTCGATTGATCGGGTCAACAAGGGTAAGTTAAAGAAAGTCAACGCAATCGCACCGGATAAAATTGAGAATCCAAAATGGAATTGTACAACAAATATCAAGAAACCAAACAAGCCAACAACAACTGATGGTAACGAGCTTAAAATTTCAATTGCTGTACGCACCACTGTTGTAAACTTACTTTTTTTAGCATATTCATTCAAATAAATAGCCGCCCCTAAAGCAATTGGAAAGCTAATGAGCATTGCTAAAATGAGCAAATAAAACGAATTAAAAAGCTGGATACCAATACCGCCGCCAGCCTCAAAGGCCTTTGCTGGTGAAGTTAAGAAATGCCAAGATAAGTGCGGTACACCTCTTACCAAGATGAAGGCAAGCATCGCAATCAAAATTAGCGCCACAATAGCAGAAATTGCATAAATCACGCCCGTTGCTATTTTATCAGCAGTTTTTGCATTCATTATTTCATTTCTCCTTTACGTCCAATCGCACGAACAATTAAGTTAAATACCAATGACATTAGGAGTAGAATCATCGCCAATGTCCACAAAACATCATTTTGCAATGATCCCATGACAGTGTTACCAATTCCCATTGTTAATACTGATGTTAATGTTGAAGCTGGTGATATCAAGTTATGTGGCATCAATGCCGCATTACCAATAACCATTTGCACGGCTAAAGCCTCACCAAACGCACGCGCCATACCGAAAACGATTGCTGTTAAAATACCAGGTGTTGCGGCACGTAGAACAACCTTATATATCATCTGCCACCGCGTTGCGCCTATAGCTAATGCCGATTCTCGATAATGTCTCGGAACAGATTTCAAAGTATCAACGGTCATAGATGTAATTGTTGGTAAAATCATAACAAAAAGTACAATTGTACCCGATAAAATACCAAAACCTGAACCGCCAAATATATGACGAATAGTTGGCACAACAACAGTTAAACCAATAAATCCATAAACAACAGATGGAATACCGACTAACAACTCAATAACAGGTTGCATAATTTTTGCACCACGTTTTTGTGCAATCTCAGTCATAAATAATGATGTGCCTATAGCAAAAGGCGTTGCTATAATTGCTGCCAAAAATGTAACTAAGAATGAGCCAATGATCATTGGCAATGCACCGATATATGGCTGCTTTGTTTGCGGATTAACAACCGACGGATTCCATGTTGAACCAAATAAAAAGTCTTTAACATGGACGCCACCTGTAATAAATGTTGATAATCCACGACTCATAACAAAGGCAAATATTGAAACAACCACAATTACAATCAGGATCAGAGCCGCTAAACTGATCATCTTTCCTAACGAATCTTTTTTTGTTGATTCAGATTTTTGCATCAACTTCTGTGTAATGTTATCCATTTTATCTCCATTACATCAAACATCGTTTTAAATACGTACGTTATTTGTACTGCTTAAAAAGATATGAGACGCATTTTTTTAATTGTTCCATTCTAATAATTAATTAATGTTTATCGGTTTCAAATTATCTTTCAACGACTTTACCGTTTACCTGTCGGGTAATATGCATATCATGTATAGAGATGTAACCTAATTTTGGCACCAATGTACTTTGAATATCTTTTGACATGAGATAATCCAAAAACTTGGCGACAGGTTTACTTGGTTCCCCATTTGTATAGACATGCTCGTAAGACCAGATAGGATACTGACCATTTGAAACATTTTTATTTGTCGGTTGTATATTATTCACTGATGCTGCCACGACTGTTTTGTCAATATACCCAAAAGCTGTATATGATATTGCTCCTGGTGTTGTTGCAACAATTGATCTGACCATACCAGACGAATCTTGTTCCTGCGCTTGGATACTCTGTGCACCCTGTAAGCCCCATTTTTCAAATGTGGCTCGTGTACCAGACCCTGCCGCACGATTAATAATAATAATTTTTTGATTTTCACCACCCAGTTGACGCCAATTAGTTACTTTGCCAGTAAATATAGCTTTTAATTGGGCAGTTGATAGATTTTTTATGCCATTAGTTTTATTTAAAAGAGGTGCAATACCCACAACAGCAACCTGGTGATCCACTAATTTTTTAGCATTAATGCCCTCTTTTTCCTCGGCAAAAACATCTGAATTACCAAGATCAACAGCGCCCTGAGATACCTGACTTAGCCCTGTACCGGTTCCGCCACCTTGCACATTTATAAATGTGCCTAAGTTTGCTTTTGCATACTCTTCACCGGCAGCCTCAACGAGTGGTTGCAACGCCGTTGATCCGACAGCCGTGATTGATGTGCTCGTGGCACCTTTATCTCGTGCTGCATAAGCGGTTCCAAATACCGCCACAATACCCACAGCTACAATTGTTGATACAATCGCGCCGCGATGTGATTTCGACATGATAATGCCTCCCAAGATTTAACTACTACATCTTTATTATCTTAGAACGATGTAAAAGTAACAACGATGTTTTGTAAAGATTGTGTAAAGAAGAAACTTACAAAGGTAAAGTGACACTAATCGTCGTCCCAACGCCGACTTGAGAATTCACCTTTAAATCACCATTATGTTTCCTGACAATTTCATTTACAATAGATAACCCAAGACCTGTACCGCTGGCAATCGTGCGTTGACGTGATTCATCCCCACGATAAAAACGTTCAAAAATACGAGACTGTTGATTCTTTGGAATACCAATACCTGTATCTTTCACATTAATTTGCCAGTGTTGGTGATCTTTATAAGCTGTGATTAAAATATGACCGTTTGGCTTGTTATACTTGACCGCATTAACAATCAAATTTTGTAGAATAGTTGCCATATCATTTTTAAAACCCCTAACAAAAAAATCAGAAGGCACATCATTTTTGAGAGCGACATGTTTCACACTGGCTAATGTCTGAACATGTTGCCACTGATCATTTACCATGTCATGAACTGCCATTTCAAGAGACACTGCTTCACTTTTTTGTTGGACACGTGATAACGACAAAATATCACTAACAAGTGATGTTAGGCGTTGCGCTTCCTCAGCTACAATGCCAAGAAACTGTTGCCGCGTTTCAAGTGATTCGCCTGCTGGACCTTGTAACGTTTCGACAAATCCAGTAATTGCAGTTAGTGGTGTTTTTAATTCATGCGACGCATTGGCTAAAAAATCTGACTGCATACGCTCAGCTTGTAAAACAGAAGTAAGATCATATAAAATAATCATGACTTCCGCATGTTGCAAATCCCCTTGATGATATAACGTACTCACTTCATACTGCTTTACCTCACCAGCAATTTGTAAATTCAAAATTGATTGTTGATGCTGCTTTGTATTAAAGGTTTGTGTGATTAGTTCCGAAAGTGTAAATTGGCGAATAACTAAACTTTCGGCAATTGGTGTTGTCGGTCTAGCAATACCTAACAAATTAGCTGCCGTTTCATTAAAAACATCAATGACATGTTGCCGATTCACATTAATGACACCCACAGGCAAACTTGCAAGTAATGATTGATAATTTGTCACGTCTCTTTGTGCTGCTTGTTGTGTATGATAAATATAGTTTTGTAAAACATTAAACTGTCGAATCAATGCATCATATGACGATCCTGGTTCGACTAAAACTTCACGCGGTATATTTCCTGCTATCGTTGACTGTATTCTTTTTTGCATCACGCGCAACGCTTGCTGCTGACTGTTCTCCCAAAGTGTTGCTAACCACATTTCAAACACTGCCGCAATAATCATGACACTAACTACAATAAGTCGTTGATGATTAGTAAAAGTTATCATGCTGTCCAACAAGCCTGTCATAATCATATTAACTGCTAAAAATGATAGATATTTCAAGATTTTTTTTTTCATAAACTACTCCAATATAACTATCATAACAAAAAAATCCGCCTGCGCGGATTTTCGTATTTATATTGATATCTGATTTATTTATTAGTCACTTTACCAGTTGCATCACGAGTCACTTTCATGTCAGTTAATCCAATATAACCCAATTTAGGCACAATTGTCTTCTGCACGTCTTTTGTTGTAAAGTAGGCTAAGAATGCCTTTGTTGCACCTGTAGGTTCACCCTTGGTATACATATGTTCATATGCCCAAATTGGCCACGAATTATCTTCAACATTTTTCTTATCTGGTGTTACTTTGTCAATATTTAATGCCTTAATACCTGAAGCATCTAAATAAGCAAAGGCTAAGTATGAAATAGACCCCGGTGTGGTAGAAACTATTTTCTGCACCGTACCATTAGAATCTTGTTCTGTTGATTGCACTGCATTTTGACCATCTAACACATTTTTCTCAAATACTGCTCGTGTACCTGATCCAGTTGCACGGTTAATAACGACAATTTTTTCATCTTTACCACCAACAGATTTCCAGTTGGTAATCTTACCAGTAAAGATATCACGTAGTTGTTCCTTAGAAATGTTAGCAACTTGCACATCCGAATTGACTACTGGTGCAATACCAACAACTGCTACCTGATGATCTTTCAACTTAGAAGCGTCAACACCTTCTTTTTCTTCCGCAAAGACATCAGAATTACCGATTTGCGCTGAACCACTAGCTACTTGACTCAAACCAGCACCAGAACCGCCGCCTTGAACTGTAATTGTGACACCGGGATTTTTTTCCTGGAATGATGTACCAACTTGTTCTGCTAATGGTTGCAAAGCAGTTGAGCCAAGCGAAAGCACCTTGCCACTCAAATTTGTTGACGATGCTTTACTTGCTTCATTTTTTGCCGTACTCTTACCTGAATTGGCATTCGTATATATGGCGACACCTGCTGCTATAACAACGACACCACCAATGATTCCGACAATTGTTTTGTTCATGACTCGTTCTCCCTTGTCTATGCTTCTTTTGGAAGCGTATGTAATGTAAACTTGGTTGTAGTAGAGGCTCTTGGGTGCCTGTCCTTGTTTACAAGTTATATATTACGCACGCTGTGTCAAAGAAACACTCGCAAAACTGTCACGATTGAGTAAAGCATTGTAAAGGAAAATTTACAATCTTAATTAACCATGGTATAACCAAAACCACGAACTGTTTTTAATACTTCTGGTGATTTTGGATTTGTCTCAATCTTTTCTCTTAAATTACTAATATGCATATCAACCATACGACTTTCACCCACGAATTCATAACCCCATACCGCTGTTAAAATCGTTTCACGATCAATCACACGACCAACCCTTTGAGAAAAGTACAACAATAGTTCGTATTCTCGTGGTGTCAGAGTCAGTATTTTATCATTTTTTGTGACGACTTTTTTATTATCATCAATAACTAGATTTTGAATTTTAATCGCATCTGTTCGTTCTGATTCATGATGATCAACCTGCGAACGCCTTAATACAGCTTTCAGACGCGCAATGACTTCACGTGGACTAAACGGCTTTGTGATATAGTCATCAGCTCCTAATTCAAGTCCAAATACGCGGTCAAACTCATCACCTTTTGCAGTAACCAGTATCACTGGTGTACTGATTTTATCTTGACGTATCGTTTTTAAAACAGTCATCCCATCCATCACGGGCAACATGAGATCAAGCAATATGGCATCAAAATTTTGTTTGCCTATCAGTTCATAGGCCGTCTGACCGTCAGCTGCCACGGTTACGGTATAACCATTTTGCTCTAAGTTGTATTTTAACAACGTTGAAATTGAAGTTTCATCATCCACTACTAAAATTTTTGCCATGATCCTCATACACTTAATTAGTTTAAGTGCATTCCTCTCCAAATGTTTATTTACTTGCATTGTAACAAAAAAAAAGGAAACGCCCTAGCGTTTCCATATATTCTTTACAGTTTTTATACAATTGGTTCATCTGTTAAATCATCGTCATCAGATACTAGTTCTAGTGTATCCGTCTGATCTAAATCAGACACATCATCTGACTCTAACATCTCTGATGAATCACCATCTCCTATACCAAAAGCATCACGTACTTTGGTATAAATTTCCTGTCTCATTTCGGCATTTTCAGGTGCATCCAAAAATTCCTTAGCTTTTTCACGACCTTGACCTACTTTAATGTCATTATAATAATAAAAAGCACCGGCTTTCCTAATGATTTCTTGTTCCGCACCGAGATCTAGTATTTCACCTGTCTGAGAGATTCCCTTACCATACATAATATCAACTTCAGCAACTTTGAATGGTGGTGCTACCTTATTCTTTACGACCTTAACCTTTGTTAAATTTCCGGTCACATCAGTACCATCTTTAATTTGAGTTGAACGACGAACTTCTAAACGAATTGTTGAATAAAATTTCAATGCACGGCCGCCAGGTGTTGTTTCGGGATTACCAAACATCACGCCAATTTTTTCACGAATTTGATTAATAAAAATAGCAATTGTTCCTGTACGATTTAGTGTACCTGCCAATTTACGTAACGCTTGGCTCATGAGACGTGCTTGTAATCCAACATGAGAATCGCCCATTTCACCTTCAATTTCGGCACGAGGTACCAACGCGGCAACGGAATCAACAACAATCATGTCTACAGCGCCTGATTGAACTAGCGCATCAGCAATTTCTAACCCTTGTTCACCAGTATCTGGTTGTGATAGCAATAATTCATCTTTTTTTACACCCAATGCTTCGGCATATTTAACATCCAAAGCATTTTCAGCATCAATATAAGCCGCTGTACCGCCTGCTTTCTGTACTTCTGCAACAGCATGTAAGGCAATTGTCGTTTTACCAGATGATTCTGGTCCATAAACTTCAATAATACGGCCTTTTGGGTAGCCACCAACGCCTAATGCAACATCTAGTTTAACTGAGCCTGAAGGATAAGTTTCAACCTGTGTTAGTGCATTGTCTCCCAATACCATAACAGAGCCCTTACCAAAGTTTTTTTCTATTTTCTTTAGCGCTTCATCTAATGCTGCTTTGCGACCTTTTGCTTGACTGTCTTTATCATCTTTTTTAGTCGTTTTTTTAGTTACCATATCTGTGGCTAACTCCTTTTACTTTACTATATTAGTTTACCTGCTTTTAAAGTCAAAAGCAAGCATTTTGCGAACAATTGTTCGTTCGTGTTCGCTTCAATATATGATACGAAAAAAGCGCTTATTGCGCTTTTACATCCCGTCTGAAAAAACATAACGATTTTGCCAAAAATAATCTATACCGGAATATATGGTAAAAATAACCGCAATCCATAACAAAATATTTCCGATTGGAAAACCTATAAAAACAAATGGTATGTTTTTAAGGTATAAGAAAAAAATAGCAAACATTTGAGAAAATGTTTTAATTTTACCGGGCATCTGCGCTGCCAATATCTGACCATTATTTTCAACAATTAATGTTCTTAGTCCAGTAATAGCTAATTCACGGATGACAATCACAGCTGTCATCCAAGCAGGTACAACACCAAAACTTGTTAAAAATATCAACGCAGTTAAGACTAATAATTTGTCCGCCAATGGGTCAGCAAATTTGCCAAAATTAGTAACCAGGTGTTGACTACGAGCTATCTTGCCATCCAAGAAATCAGTAACCGATGCAACAGCAAAAACGATGGCCGCAATCAACCAATTCATTGGTAATGCCACATCTGATACATTAATAGTTAACCATTGATAGGGCAATGTCAATATTAAAATAAAAACAGGGATTAAAATGATACGAAAAACAGTTAGTTTATTAGGTAAATTCATGATGTCCTCTTAATTATCCAAGTTCACTAAGACGTTCCAAAACGGCGTTGCCGTGTCAACAACAGTAACTTTTTGCTTGTCAAATGTCATAACTGCATTAGTCACATTTGTAAATTGCGCATTAACAGCCGTTGTGCCTTTAGGAATATTAATTGTTTTATCCCCAGTAACCATCTCATTTAACAAAACAGTATCTCCAGCTGTTAATCTAACATTTGTGCCTGCACCTTGCGCGCTTATCTTAACGACATGCTGTTTATCTGCCTGCCCTGATAAATTATAGATAGTTGTTTGCAAAGCAACATTTTGTTCAGGTGTTCCTAAATCTAATTTAGATTCAGTTTTCTTTGGTTTCTTTTTACTTGAACTCGATGCTTTAGCTGTAGACGATGCCTGTTTAGAACTATCATCAGGGACGTTGGTTGTTGATACTGATACATTACCATTATCGTTACTTTGTTGCCCCCCAGTAGTCAAATGTGTTAGCACAAACCAAACAGCAATGAGCACCACAACTATTAACGCACCCATCCAAATTGTTGGTAACATGTTTGATAGACGTGACTGGACGGATGGTGAAGAATCTAATCCTGCACGCACAACACCATCATTATCTCGATGAGCTCGGCTGAGATCATTGGTTCGAGAAATTGAAGCAGGCGTTTCACCTAACAAATCTTCTGGATTTAAACCAACAGCCATGGCGTACTGTCGAATAAAGGCACGCACATAAAAATCTCCTGGTAAAATACCAAGATTATTGTTCTCAATCGCTTCAAGATATCTTCTCTGAATCTTGGTTGATGCTTGAATATCATCTAATGTTAAATTTTTCTTAAGGCGTGCAGTTTTTAGTTGCTCACCTATCTGGTTTGTTAAAGTTTCAGTCATATTTTTCCCAATACTATTTTTGCAAAACAAAACGTTGTAACTGAGCGTTTTGATATATTTTTTCAGCACCATCTAATATATCATTATACGTTAAGTTTTTTAGTAACATAATTTTATCAAATAAATTAGTACCAAAAAGCACATCATCCCCACGCAAAGCAATACTTTCTAAAGAATTCAAACGTTGAATTCCCTCCCCTAAAGTTGCCCGTCGTAACGATTCAAAACTGGTCATCTGACCTGCAAGGACTGTTCGATAATTAGCAATTTGTTTTTCAATGGCGTCAGTTAGCTTATCATACTCAGTGGTTTCTGAAAAGAAACTCACAAATTGATAACGTCGCAGTAAATCAAATGATGTTTCAAATTCAGTATCGATAATACCCTTATTATACAGGTTTTGATACCAGTCTGTCTGCTCACCGAATAATATATCAGATAAAATGTCGGCTACTAAGATG